>DJJR01000069.1 GCA_002434245.1 Pelosinus fermentans | reverse complement strand
TCCTCCGGGCTACTTACCCCTTTGTCCCTCTAGTTTCGGAAACTCAGTTAGCTTCTTTATTGAGGATTAAAGCTATTGAAGAAGCTCTAGAATACTTCTGGGAGCCTGAAAACGATAAGGCTTTAGAGGAATTAGCAGATTTGTTAGAGGTCATACAAGCGGCATGTAAATTGCAAGGAAAAACCATGGAAGATCTCCACAGTATTATGGACAAGAAAAGGTATGAACGTGGTGGATTTGAAAGTGGTGTAGTGTTATTAAAAACAAAAACACTTCCATTAATTCAAAAAGATATTGTAGGATCCAATATGTTTAGCGAAGAGACAGAAATAGTTCAAAATAGACGTCATCTAACTCCTGCAGAAATGAAGGAATTAATATATAAACCCCCATATGTAGTTGATGATAAAATTGTAATTCCACTAATTCCACCTGATCGGGATAGTAAGTGTATGACTCTAAATATAGAAGGTAAAGAAGCGATATTGCAGTATGATGCATCTTCAGTAACAATATCATTTAGCAAATTAAACGATAAAGAAAAAGCTAATTTTAATCAGATGTCCTTATTCGATTTACCTGATTAATGAGGCTGACTGAAGTTCGGTTATGAAGACCTAAATCAGCGGTTTCGTCTTTATTGCAGATGCAGATCTTCTCTATCGGAAAGACAAAGGGCCCCTTTTTGGTGACGACTTCATAGGGAATGACTTAGTATGTCACAGTGGTGGGTACGTTGACACTTGAGTAAGTAAAGGCTAAGCAAATAAAAACCACCCACTACAGCGGGCAGTTCAATACATTCACTTTTATAAAATAACAACACCTTTTCCATGCTACTTTTACTTGCAATCCTCATAAAAAGTAATATAATTAGAAATAGGTGGAAATTAAAAAGTCGCCGTGTCCTAGGAGTGGTGGAACACTCCTAGGCACGAGCAGGTGGTATGAGCACCTACACGTAACAGCTAGCTGTCTACGACGACAATTTATTATACCGTGAACTATCCTTGAAGACAAGGGATGGTATGTTCGGTATAATAGGATTGTGGTGTATTGACAGAGGCTTTGCGTCTGCATGCAATCCAGATGAAGCAAAGCGCATGTGTAGGTTGAATAGACCTCGCATGCGCTTTTTAATTTCCCCAGAAACAGCTGTTTGTTGGTTTCTTCTATCCGAAAATTACGGATAGAAGAAACTTCATGCAGTATGAAGATGGGGGGATATAGAGTAGTGTCAGTAGAAGGTAAGGGATCGTAATGTTGATAAAAGTAAGATTACACGGAGCACATGGCAAGAGCTCATTATAGATACGAAGGAGAGGGTTATAATGAAAAAAGAAAACCTTTTTGAATGTGCATTGGATTCGATGGAGGATGTGAGTCTGAATATACCCATGCAGCAAGTATCGAACGACTATTATTTCTCTGATATAGCGGCGAAAGAATATGAAGACGAGCTGCGTGCAGCATTGCCTCCACATTTACATCGTACATTAAGCAGACTGGCGGATAAAAATAATGAAAGAGAAGCAGCAAGTATGGCCGTTAGCTATCGGCAAGGATTTTCTGATTCTATACGATTTATTATGCAGGCTTTATCTTGGGAGCCAACAAGGCGGTAAGCAGTATCACTGATAACGCTGAAGAATGTCCTCAATCCTTGTAAATTCAGGGCTTGAGGGCCTCTTTTTGTCCTCTGCCGTCTTTTGCCCCTCCAGCAAACAAAAAATTAAGTTATCCATTGCTTACTGTCATCATATAGTTTATAAAATGTTTCAGGTGGGTTGCCTATGGAAGAATCAACATTCTTTTCTCTTGACTCTGAGCAGCAGGTATTGCTCGCGGCTTTATTAGCGATCATCATATCTGAGAAGCTTAACCAAAGCCAACTAAATATTTTGGGGAACTTTATAGAATCATTAGGGCAAAACATCCTGCTCATCCAAGCAGTTGTATCGTCTACTCCTCCATCAGCACAATCGGACAGTTCTTCAGATACACAGGTTCAAGACCTGCAAAAAAGCATGACTCTGTTACAACAGGATTTAGAAACAATGAAGGCAAAGATTGCTGCTTTAGAAGGAAAACAGAAATAGCTATTATAAATGGGACAAAGGATCTGTCCCATTGTCCCATTTAGCGCCTGCACCAAGGTATTAGTAATGATATTTTTGTACATAATATCATTGACGGCGTGAATCTGTTAATCTATAATAAACATATATAAATAGCGGCGATGGAGTTCGCCTTGAACCCCGTGCAAACGGTAATGACTCCTACCACTTTGGTGGTAGGAGTCTATTTTTTTCCGGGTGGTATCTAGCTTTGCAAAAAGCTTTATGCATAAAGTATGGAAGATAAGGGGGAAGAGAAAATGGTGAGTAAGATTGTGAAGGTAACAGCGCTGGAAATTTTGGATCCGCGTGGTAGCAAGAACCTCATCTTCGGCAGAGTGGGTCAAAAGGTGGCTGCCTATTTGATAGTGCCGGTCTTACAGTGTTGCCATAGTAGGCGTTGGTTGTCGTCTTGTTATATCACAAGTTGAAGGAGGAATTTCTGTGGCCAAAATTGCAAGTCAAGCTAAACGATTACGGATTTATATCGGGGAAAGCGATCACTGGAAACGGCGGTCGCTGTATCACGCCATAGTGGAAAAGGCTAAAGAACTAGATATGGCAGGAGCGACGGTGTTTCGCGGTCTAATGGGGTATGGAGCCGATAAACGCATTCATACAGCAAGTATTGTGGATTTCAAGTGACTTGCCTATACTCGTTGAGATCATTGATAGTGAGGAATATATTGCAAAATTATTGCCCTTTATAGATGAAATGATGGAAAAAGGACTCGTGACGATCGATGATGTTGAAGTCATCAAATATGGAAATAAGCCCCCTAAGCGCTGAAGATAACGTATGGGGAATTGGTGCAAGTGAGGTGAGAAGAGTTGCTGGAAGTCATTATGGTAACCATTGGCGGAGGACTTGGTTCAGCGGCAAGGTATCTTGTGTCTACATGGGCCGCAGCCCGATTTGGTGCGGAATTTCCTTATGGAACGCTTATTGTAAACATAGTCGGTTGTTTTATCATTGGTGCTTTTGCCACGATGACCACAGAACGGTTGATCATCAGCCCCTATTGGCGGTTGTTTGTTACCGTAGGTATTGTGGGCGGATTTACTACGTTTTCATCCTTTAGCTATGAGACGATGCATTTGTTACAAGAAACAGATGTTTTGAGAGCTTTTTATAATGTCGGACTCAATGTCATCGTGGGTTTTTCTGCCACATGGCTGGGCATTGGCCTTGCCAGGCTGTTCTAATTGTTGGTGGGGCACGGCGGTCAAACCCGCGCGCCGTGCCCCGTAGTGCGGCGGGAAATAAAAAAAGGACGCTTCATTCAGTGAAGGCGGCAGTAGTGACACAAAGCCAGGACAAAAATTTTATTTTTTACCTCTGGAAAAATATGCTATACTAATTATGCAGGATGCTCGGGGGACGGTTAGCCCCTTCCTTTTAGGGAAGGGGGTGGTAAGATGACTATTTATGAAGCATTGACATTTGCTGTTGCATTTGCCACGCTCATGGTATTGGTCACGACCAAAAAGAAATAACCGCCCCTGCTCAAAAGCGGCGGTTATTTCTCAATAACTAACGATTTGGGTTAACCGTTTTCCGGTTAGACAGCCTGTGGGGGCTGGCGTGTTTGCGCACGTCAGTCCTTTTCTTATATTATACCCATAGATTGAAAAATATGCAATCGGTCAGGAAAAAAATCCTGTGTATAAGGATATAATGAAAGCCACTATTTATTGTTTTTGATAAATAGTGGCTTTTTGCTTGTGTGGAAATTATCAGTGGGGTCGAATTATCTTCTTGCAAGGGGTTCAGTGACATTTTGATATCTCTCCATCAGCGACAATAACTGTTCTGCCATATATTCTGATGAATAGGGCATTGAATTTGTAATCCACCATTCAATTACACCGATGGTTGCCGAAGCAAAATATTGTACCATGATTTGCCTATTCACATCTGTATTGATGCCATTCATATCAAGTTGTTCTTCAACACTCTTTACCATCAAAACATGTAAGCGGTTTCTAAAGGCAGTAATACTCTTACTCATTAGCATTTTTGAATAGAAAAAAGCATTTTGCTCTAGATAGTTAAATGTTTTACAAAGCGAATCTTTACCGGAAATACTGCTATCACTGCCTCTTGGCTGACAATTTTCAAATAATTTATTTAAGTGACTCTCTATGCATTGATTTAATAAATCAAATATATCTACATAGTGGGAATACACAGTTCCCCGATTGACATTTGCCAATTCTGCAATTTCGTTAATCGTAATTTTTTCAAAATCTTTTTCCAGCATCAGTTTAGTAAAAGCATCCATAATAGCTTGCCTGGATTTTTCAATACGCCTATCCATAATAAAATTTCTCCTTACGATTGTATAAATGAACATTTTTATCTATTTTGTTTATTAATCAACATATGTGACTGTTTTACTCATTGATTTCAGTTAACAGCGTTGCTACTATTATATTAAACAAATGTTTGAAATTCAACATTTGTTGGTTATTCTTATTAAGGAGATGACTGCAATGAGCTTAATAACGGTCAACGAAAGGTGTATCAAATGTGGACTTTGCATTAAAGAATGCCCAGTAGATGTTTTGCAGATGGGAAAAGAAGGGCCGGAAGAAGCGGCAAGCACTCAGTGCAATGGCTGTGGACATTGTGTTGCAATATGTCCTAATGCTGCAATCGATAACGAGAAAGCACCACTGGCGCTGCAAGTTGATGCTAATAATTTTCCTAAGTTAAATCCGCATCAGGCAGAGCATTTTTTAAGATCTCGCCGTTCTATAAGAAATTATCATGATAAGCCTGTAGCAAGAGAAATCTTATCAAAATTAGTGAATATCGCTAGACTTGCTCCTACTGCATCTAATAGTCAGGGTATATCCTATGTGATCGTAGAAAATAGACAACTACTTGAAAAAGCTGCTGAAATCACGATTCAGATGGCAGAAAAATCCCCTGTAAGGCATTTAATAGAAGCAGCGATTATCGGTTACAGGGAAAAAGGACTAGATTCAGTCTTCCGCGGCGCACCAAATTTAATTATAGCTATTGCAGACAAGAATTTCCCATATGCTAAAAATAATGCTGTTTCATGCTTGACCTATCTGGAGTTATTTGCCCCTTCATTAGGACTTGGATCCTGTTGGGCTGGTATCTTTGAACATTTTGCAGCTATTGAAAATTCACCGCTATCTGATTTATTCAATATTTCAGAAGAAAAAACGGTAGTTGGTGCAGCTATGGTTGGTTATCCTAAGTATCAGTATACGAGATTAGTAGATAGAAATTTACTAGATGCTACATTCATAATGTAACGCAGTTTTTCCTGAAGTAATACTCTAAATGTATCATAGTGACAATTAGGGGCATCCCTTTTTTGGATAACTAAAGCTGCCAACAGAGGAATGTTCCTAATGGTGTTTTCCATCTGTATTTTGGGCTATTTTTATAAATTCTTCCATGGCTTTGGTAATATATTTATTTTCTTTGTTATAGAAAAACACGTTGCGGAATGTGTGAGTACTATTTATTTTGTAATACAGCATATTGGAAGAATCATTTGCTTTTTGCGCTAGGGTATCGCTGATAATGGTAATTGCCATGCCATAGCAGGAAACATTATAGGCCGTAGCCAACTGATCCAATTCCAAAATAATTTTAGGTGTAATGCCTTGTTCCTGGAAAATTTTGTCCGTACGCATTCGTGTGTCATTTCCAGCCCTTAAACAAATGAATGGATCATGAGTAAATAAGGTTAACGGCACGGGTTTGGTCGTTGATTTTAAGTGCATTCCCTGGCGGATGTCGTCGATTGATAATTGATATTCTTGAGCAAGATCGTTTGAAGAAAATTTTTGAGGAACGGCTAGAATCAGACATTCGCTGCAAAATAAGTGTTTTTCATAGATGAGTTCATTCAATGGATAATTATCAATTACAAAATCAAGTGCGCCGGAAAATAACTGGTCTTCTAAATGAGCGCTATTGGCTTCGACTAGATTTACCTTAATCGATGGGTATTTATTGGTGAACTTTGAGATGATTGCTGGAAGGATAAAGGAAGCAAATACATTGCTTGCACCAATCGAAAGGCGCCCTGTTTTTAATTGGTTTAAATTACTGAGATAGTTTTCAAATCGATTTTCAATGTCCATTATTTTTTCTATGGATTTTACATATTCGATGCCGGATTCTGTTAATTGCACAGGATTACTGCTTCGGTCAAAAATGCAGCAGCCGAGGCGTTTTTCGATCTTTTTGATGGAAGCACTTAGCGCTGGTTGGCTGATATAGAGATTTTGTGCTGCTTTTGAAAAGCTTTTTTCTTTATATACTTCATAGATATATTCTTTTCCTTTAAACATAACGCCTCCATACTATAACCAAATGATTATATTATTTATACTGATATATGTATTTGATTCTATTGTAGTTGAAATTTATAATGAAATCAAATAAGGAATCATGAAAGTCATTGTGATAAGCAGGAGGAAAGGTATCATGCAGAAATCAATCGGCATTATTGGCGGCATGGGCTCGTTAGCTACATGTGATTTGTTTAAGAAAATTATCGATATGACAGATGCCAAGTGTGACCAAGAACATATCCATATTTGTATAGATTGTAATACGAATATTCCTGACAGGACAAAAGCCATCTTAGGAGGGGGAAAAGACCCCATTCCCGAAATGGTGAGAAGCGGCGTTAGACTCCAGTCCATGGGGGCAGATGTACTAATAATGCCATGCAATACAGCGCATTATTTCTATGATAAGATTACGCCTTTCTTTGATATTCCACTTTTAAATATGTTGAAAGAAACGGTGCAGGAAATCCAAAGAAGAAAGATAAAAAGAATCGGATTACTGGCAACAGATGGGACGATCAAGTCAAGAGTGTATCATACGGCCTTAGCGGAGGCAGGAATCGATGTGGTGATTCCTTCGCCAATCGGGCAGAGAAGTGTAATGGATATTATTTATAATGGGATAAAGGCGTCAAATACGAATATTAACCTTAATCAATTTTATGGAGCCATTGACGAGCTTTTTGAGAAAGGGGCGGAAATATTGGTATTGGGCTGTACAGAACTTCCGGTTGCATTTGAACTGTTTCATATTAAACGACCATCCATTGACCCCACCTCAGTATTAGCTGCGGCGGCAATTCGTTTTGTTGAAAAGCCGTTATTGACTAATTAAATAAAGAGAATAATCTTCAAGATGCTGAATGCTAAAGAAACTAAAACAGGGCAATACTATAACAAGCAGCTGCAGCAAATGAATAGGGGGGCATTCGTATGCTAATTGAAGTGGGTTCCAAAGTATCGCTCTATTTTAATACCTGTCATAACGGAACGATAACGAATATAGATGGGGCTAAGATTTATGTAAGGTTCGATGATAAACCAGACCAGGAAGAAGCGTATTCGATGAATGAATTTCTAAAAATGCTGGAGGTAACTGAAGAATAGAACGAAGGGTACTCTATAGAGGGTGCCTTTTTAGTAGTGTATTATCTTCTCCAATGAAGCCATTTTTACTTTCCTTAGCCTTTGTTCTTGCACTAACTGTGGCGTCAAGCTTTTTGCATCTGTAACTCATGGCTGTGACGTAGATAAACCAAGGAATTTGGCGAAGCCACTAACAGTAGGACAGTAGGGAACATCTCCCTACTGTCCTTTTAAAAAATAGAATAAATGGATTTTGAAGTTGAGCTATGATTATAATCATGGCTTTATTTTTTTTGCAACATATGAAGATTTGAAGGATGAGCAATTGGTTATTGTAAAAAATATACCATAATTTGAATTGGAATTAAATTTGCAATCTATAAATATACTTCAATATAGGAATAAATTTACAATAGTGGTGTTAATTCGCGAAAATGTGTTATGGGGATGCAAAGTATAGCTGCGAAGTGTAAAAAAACTAGTTGTTATTCTTAAATAAGGGAGCTGATGAAGATGAGTGTCTATTGGCGCGGCTTTATGATCCCATGCCAAACACAAAGTATGCCAATCCATTGTGTTTGGCATGGGATCATACTGGAAAATGCAGAAATGATTTATTTGCAATGGGGACGAAGTGGCTTTAAGTCCGATAGGATGATTTAAATTTATCTTAAGTGAGGGGGGGTTTCATGCAATCAGGAGAATTTTTGAAACAAATCGTTCTATTTATACTCGTTCCAGAATCAATTGTATCCCTACTATTTTTAGTGATGTTGCTGGGGATCTTTATTTATGGGATTATGAAGCTGAGTGTTTTGAAGCAGGAATTTATTGCGCGTTTAGAGACTATTGAGGCGGAATATAATAAACAGTCAAAGAAATTCGACCCGAATGTGTTTTTACGTATGAAGCTTCAGGAATCTGAGGCTAGTGAATACAAAATAACCTCCATTCCTAATATTTTGGTTAGTGTTGGGATACTGGCTACGTTTCTAGGGCTGGGTATTGCATTAAAACAAGCATCTGAGATATTAAGCAGTGTGGGTACAGTGGAATTATTAAAATTGAATAGCGTTTTGGCGATTATCGCCTTTAAGTTTCAGACATCTGTTTGGGGCTTGACATTATCCATCCTATTTCAGAAATTTGCTATCGATTATTTTGTGACATTGAAACAAGAGTATCAGCAAAGAGCATTGGAAACGTTATATGCTAATAAAGAGACAGGAATTGAAGATTTATTGCAAAAGCAAAGTTTATTGTTAGAGGAACAATTAAAAGAAATACAGCATTTTAATCATTCGGTTGGATCATTAGAACAAAGCTCAGATAGTTTTGCCAAGAGTGCGATTGGTTTTATCCAAACAACAGATTCGCTTAAGCATGTTGTGAATACCTTTAACCTGACGACAGCAGAAAGCTTGAATATTATTGAGGAACGCCTTGAGAATGTTTTTAAAGAGCAATTGGAAAAAATTAATGGAATAAATGAAGCAACTCTCACTACACATCAGCAGGCTGGGAAATTGCTGCAGATTCGATTGAACCATATGGAAAGCGCCACAGAAAATCAGTTGGCAGCCATGTATAAGCAGGTAGATAATCTAATGGTAGAAACAAGAAACATTCTTGTCGAGAACATAAATAAAATGAATAATCAAATGTTATCCGGCATGGTTAAAATCGCAAATCAAGCAACTGTTGTCAATGAGCAATCCATGGAGGTACAACAAGACAGTATCCGTATCATTAAGGACGCATTGCAAGCAAATACGATTCAAATCAATAGAATGCTGGATCATGTGGACTCCAATTTAAATCATACGATAAATAGTACGGTAGAAAGCTTGCATAAGATGCAAGCTGAGACGGGAAGCGATATCAAGGTTGCATTGGGGAAAGTAAATGAGGATATTAGGAGATGCTTGGATGCCGCGAGTACTGGTATCGATAAGTTTACTGGGGCAATAGATGGGCTGGATCAAAACATTAATCATTCTTTTTTAAGTGTAGGTCGGCAATTAACAAAATTAGATGACTACACGAACCATTTTAGTAGTGCTAATTACGCAATACATGAGACAATTGGTAAATTAGAAAGGGAAATAAAAGGTATTGCGGCTGTTTTGGAAAAATTAGCGGTAATAGAGCCAAAGTTACCAGTCATACAAGTTAGTGGAAGCCATAGCTTAGAAGCAAGTCCTAAGTTACGGTGGTCTAATAACTTGATCTCTATTGAGGAAAATCGGCTAGATACAGCAAGCAATAAAAAAGCTGATTTTGTGGTAGTAAAAGATGAGAGTTGAAAAAAATCCCTGGATACCCATCGCTGATTTATTATCAAGTGTTGTATTGGTATTGCTCTTACTATTTGTTATGGCGGTTATTGTACCGCGTTTTACCCAAGAAGCTCATAAGAGAGAAGCCATTGTCCAATTACAAAGTGCACTCCATGATTATGAAGTTAATGGGTTAGTAAAGTTGGATATGGAAAGTGGGATGTTGGAATTTACGGACATTACCTTTGATAAAGGGAGTGCGCTGCTAAATGACAAATCGATTCCTGCAATTAAAGAAGTTGCTAGTGTATTAGTCGCGAATATGGATAAGAATCCTCAAATGCAAATTCTTATTGAAGGTCATACAGATCCTACTGTTGTTACCGCAACGGTCAATAAAGGTGGTTATTTTGAAAATAATATACAACTTTCAGCACTAAGAGCCTCAAACGTACGGGGATATTTGCTTCAATCTATGGGAGAAGGGTACGTAAATCGAATTGGCATTGCTGGCTATGGAGAAACCCGATTGAAAAATAATGTGGACAAAATGGCCAGTGAAAATCGGCGGGTTGAAGTTCGCATGTTATGGGCCGAGTAGCTCAGATGGAAAGTGGCAATAGTAATCATTCGTGAGTACTAGTATTGAAAGTTAAGCTTAGTAGATAAGGCTGCCTAGATAGGTCCCCATCATTTAGAAGAAGTGCTGGGGCGTATCTAGGCAGCCTTATTTAATGAGCGTTTAATAAAATGGTACTGGAAAAGATAAGTATATGTAAATATCGGCAAATATATATCTTTAGATAGATGCTTTTGTTGGAGTTTTATATTATGATTAAATAGGATAATTTTAATGTAAATTGCCCTTTCAAAATTAAATGAGAAAAGAGGAATAACCAGATGATAAAAATGAACAGCAAGCAACTTATGAATATTTTTCTAGCAGCCGTCGTACTCTTCAGTATAATCACGATTACAAATACCAGCACTACTTATGCTGCTGCATCTCCAGTTGGAATAGTAAACTATCAACTTCTAGTCGAACAGCATCCTGATTCAACAAAAGCCGAAGCAGAAATGAAAGATGCTGTTGAGCAAGCAAAAACCAGCTTTGACACTAAATCAGTTAATATGAACGATCAAGAAAAACAATCATATTATGAGCAGCTGCAGCGAGGACTTCAAATTAAGCAGCAGAATCTTTTAGAAGCTATTCAAAATAAAGTAAACGATGCGGTTAAGGCCGTGGCGAAGTCAAAAGGTTTAACGATTGTCGTAGACACGGGATCTGCAGTCTATGGCGAACAGGATATAACGGATGATGTAATAAAAAAGATCGCGCCAAAATAAATGTTATTCAACGAAACCAAGAGTTCAACGGTCATAAAAACTGCTGATCTCTTGGTTTTGCAGAATTAAGAAGGCGTTGATTGTTGTAGTGAAGACTGATTAAACCTCTCTTCAAGAGGGAGGAATTGTCACTTTGCAGTTGTGTGTATTAGTGGAAGGAGGAGTGTTTCTATGGCAGAGGATAAGAAAAAACAAGAATTTCACGCGACAAAAGATGGCTGGATCGTAGATGGTAAGAAGTACCCCAAAGAACAGCCGCCGCCGGAAGTGGTGCAGGAATTGGCAAAAGCGATCCAGGGGCTGCTGAAAAAAGATTTACATTAAAAAATGAGATAAGGGATATTTCTAAAAATGAAAGAACTTCTGCTAAATTTTTTATTTTAGCAGAAGTTCTTTGTATTCTATTGTAAATTTTTATTACTTTCTTTGAGATATTTTTGTTTGAAGTAACGTCCGCGAATTTCTAGAATATCACAGGTACCATCATCAACAATACGAACATAGCCTTTTCCAATAAATTTTAATTCATTTTCTTTGCCAGGTGCCTGTACTTCTTCCCACTTAAACCGTCGTTCTTCGTTTGTGCCTGGGTTTTCGACAAAGATTTCTTCATCCAGATTTGGTTTCTCGTCACCACGACAAGGCGCAAAACTCTCTTTGAGTTTACGGATGAAAATCTCACAATATTGATCGGGAATATCTAATGCACCTTCTTCATCACCGCTGGCATCATCAATGATGAGAAAAAGAGCATTACCAAAGATAATTTGATCTTGATCAGGTTCAGGAAAACGACGATTTGCAGTCAGTTGTAGAGGAACTGCCATATCGTTGATAAAAATATGTAAGGATAGACCTTCACCGACTTCGAACAAACGAGAACTAATGAAATTTCCACCTAACACAATGGCCATTTCTTCAAGTTGTTTATCAATTTCCGTTGATAGTTTATAGACAGCAGGATCTTTTCCTACTTCCATAATGATTGCATTTAATGTTGTCATTGGTTGCTCCTCATATCAGTTTGATTTTGTTTATTTGCAAAAGGAAGTTTTTCAAATGATTATAATTGTAGATAATTTTACTTCACTCGTCAAGCAGTATAAAGTTTATTCTTAGAGGCAGTATATTAATACTGCCCTTTTTTGATACCTTTATGGATTAGCATTGCAAGTAACTGAGATTTTAAAAGTGATTTTAAAAAATGATGCAATAAATGAAAGATAGTTTCGTCAATAAGAGTAGTAGCAGAAAAAAGGGGGATTTATAATATGGTTGATTCTAAGGTAGTGGAGGCTTTTGATCTTATGTGGGGGAACTTTCCTGAGCCGGTTATGCTGGTGCATAAAAGCAGGGAAATACTGGCGGTGAATGAAGCCTGTCGTAATCTTGGCGGCGTAGCAGGGGCTAAATGTTCAGACAACGGTTCTCCTGAGCAGCATAGAGGCTGTCTGGCCAACAAGGCACTAGCAACACAGAAGACTACGTACTGCAAAAACAAATCAGGTGAAAAAGAAATTATTGGTTATTGGATGCCCCTGACAGGATATCCAGAAATTTATGTTCATTTTGGTATCGGTACAACGATTGATTACAATAACTTGCCGCAGTAGCTGTAATGAGTAACAGCTAAAAAAATAGACATGCAATCTTAAAGCGATTGCATGTTTATTTTATTGCTTCAGAATTTCCACAAAGCCCTGATCGCCATCCACCCGTATCCTTTCACCATCTTTAATGAGCGTTGTGGCATCATCGACCCCTACTACTGCCGGAATACCATATTCCCGGGCGACAACAGCACCGTGGGTCATTAACCCTCCAACCTCAGTGACGATAGCTTTAGCCGATTGGAATAAGGGCGTCCAGCCCGGATCTGTTTGGGGCGAAACCAGAATCTCTCCTTCATGCAGCACAGCATTTTCCGGCCTTAGGATAATCCGAGCGATGCCTTCAGCAGTACCAGCGGAAACGGGACTGCCAATCAGCGTACCCTCAGGAACATTCTTTCTGTCAGGAGGAATAATAATTATTTCACCTTCACTGGTCATTATGCGGGGCGGTTTTAAATTTTGATGCCATTGATACTGTTCTTGGCGTTTTGCAATCAAATCCGCTGCATTACCGCTAAATTCGTCCTGGCTCATTTGTATCAGCTCTTCTAAACTTAGGAAATCGGCGTCTTGAGCCTGCTTTAGTCTCCCCATTGCAACAAGTTCATTGACTTCGGACATAATTGCTTTTTTACATTCGTCTAAAATGATGCTCATTAAGTATTTGTGATGTTCCCGAAGTCCACCCATATAGCGAAATACAGCAATTAACCGAGTCGCCAGTTTTAAATTGAAACGATTGTCTTTCACATGGCTTAGAATACGCAGGATGGCTTCATCCGCTTCCTTTTTTCCTTCGGCAAACCGCTGGCGGTGATCACCTGGCTTTACACTTCGCATATGGCTGAATATGGCAGACAGTAACTGCGTTGGCTTTTCACGCCAGCGGGGAGTTGTCAGATCAATTTCGCCTGGGCATCTCATGCCGTATTGATCAATAAATTTTTCAAAGGCGCGCTGAAAGGTATTGCCTCCAGCAACTTGAGCAAGCCCGGTATAGAATGTTTGATCATCAGCCGTTTTTAGATACTCTTCTACCTCGGGAAGTTCTCGCAGTAGATCTGCCAAATCACCAAGCTGCAGGCCCAGCTCAGTAGTAACGTTACCGGGAAGGGATTTGTTTAACTTATGCAGCTCTGCTGCATCTCCCATACAGCGGATAAGCAGCTTCTCCAGCAGCTTATTGGCAAGTATACCAGGTGCAACATAGGGGATAATCTCTTGGATAATGTCCATCATCATACCGTCTAATTGCTGTTGAACAACTTGTAGCCGCTCGCTGCCTTGCACGCTGCTGAGCGCTTGCCTGGTTTGCTGCATTTTTTCCTGCATGAAGGCTTCGATTCTAGGTTTAGCCAGCCGGGGATCACCAGTACGCAAAATCTTCCAGGCCTTTTTTAGAATGGGAGCTGCTATTTTGCGCGCAGTACCTGGCGTATTTGAGTGAAGGTTTCCTGCGAAAATTCCTGGTCGTTTGACGACGGAATGCAGGGAACGGCTCATAGCCTCGTCTGCTAATTTTAATAATTTTGGAAAAAAGATGCGCACTATTTTAGACAGCAGAAAATCTGTAAGATCAATATAGATTCTGCTGCCCGCTTCGACAAACAACTGCGGGGGAAATGCCGTGCGTAATACGGATCTGCCTAATGGCTTTATGGCATTGGGCATCATTTGAATATGGCCAAAGGACAGCAGTACCCTCAGCGGATGCTCGGGAATTTCCGGCAAAGGATATAACGTAGTGATGGGGCGGCTCTGGACGATAAAGAAATTCTCTTTTACCATACAAAATTCAATGTCCTGGGGTGTACCGTAGTGCTGCTGAATTTGTTTTCCTAATGCAGCAAGTTCGATAATTTGCTGATCGGTCAGAGCTTGCTGATCTTGCTGTGCCGCCGGCAGCTCTTGGGTAATCGTACCACCCTCGGGTAAAGAATAAATGGCTACTTTCTTTTGTGATATCTTTTTGTAAATGATCTGATCATTTTTTACTTTGTACAAATCAGCCGACACTAAACCGGAAACAAGAGCTTCTCCCAAACCAAAGCTCGCATCAATGGAAACAACACTACGATTTCCATTTACAGGATCGGCAGTGAACAGTATTCCTGAAATATCAGGCATGACCATTTGCTGCACAACGATTGATAAATAGACTTCAGAGTGATCGAAAGCATTCTTGGCTCGGTAGGCAATGGCCCGATCAGTGAATAAAGAAGCCCAGCATTTACGGACATTCTGCAAAAGCTCATTCTGGCCCTTAATGTTTAAATATGTATCCTGCTGACCGGCAAAGGAAGCATTGGGTAAATCCTCGGCCGTTGCACTGGAACGAACCGCATACGCATGATTTGGTCCTTGTTTCATCCAGGCCTGTATGATTTCATGCCTAATTTGCGTGGGTATCGCCAACTGCTGTAAATGGGTCCGAATTTGTTTTCCCAATTCCCTAATGAGGTTTAAATCCGCAGGATCGATAGCCTTCAGCGCAGCAAAAAACGTATCCATTTTCGGACTTGTTGCAATAAAATCTTGATAAGCGTAAGTCGTTACGCAAAATCCATCGGGTACGGGGAAACCTGCTTTGGTCAGTTCCCCCAGGTTCGCCCCTTTACCGCCAACATAAGGTAGACTTAAATGATCGATTTGTTCAAAAAAAAGTACATAGGGTGTCATCAGCAAATTGCTCCTCGCATATCCTTATCGGCTTTATTCAATACAAGTATCTTATCCGCTGGCTTTCGTAACTATTCGTTGTTGTTTGCAGGATTCGGTTTTCACTCTTCACTAAGCAAGACTGACTCCATTTGTTCGAATTTATTAACGAATATAAGAACCTATTTCCTGAGAACCACGCAACAACTACTGAGTCAAAAGAGGGAATCTTTAAGCCCGGGATTGTCACATTTTTTTGCTATGCCACCAATAATTATTACTTTTTTACTCAAAGTAATAACCTCTTGAGCTTTATAATTTATGCATGTTCCTAGCATAAGCCAAGAAAATCACTTTAAGAAAGCAACTATGTCTTTGACTAATTGATTTACTTTTTCTTTTTCCTCTGGTGGTATGCTGTCGGAGATGAGACATTCGGCAGCATTATTTTCTAAAATAAATATTCCTGTCTTTTCTATTGAAGAACGTATAGCCAATAGCTGGAGAAGAACATCCTTACAAGGAGCATTTTCACCAACCATACGCTCAATTCCAGCAACATGGCCTTTAATATTACGTAATCGGTTCAGCACTTCTTTTTGGGTGTTAGTATTTGGCATGATATCACCTCCGTGGTGCCCCTATGGGAGGGGGGCGTAAATTTATTTTGCATGAAACGGTAAGTTATGTCAAGGGGGTGGAGTAAAATGGATGTAGAATACAATTATGTTATGAAAAGACGGTAAACAAATTGCCAAAAGAGCAACAATAGAATTATTTCATAAGTTTTATAAAAGATGGATATACAAATTAAATAGAAAAATATATAATATTATTACACCCCTCCCCTGGGGGGCAAGGAGGAGATTGGTGCAAATGATTTGGAAAAAGTATGGGTTCAGCATTCTATTACTATATCTTTCTGTGGGCTTTTTCGTCTGGCCAGCTCTCGGAGTGGTTGCGCTAATCTGTATGTTAGCACCTGTAGTTGTAGCATTATATAGGGACAGGGAATGGTGTGGATCTTATTGTCCTAGAGGAAGTCTGTGGGATAACGTTTTCACTAAAATAAATTCTCGTAAGCACGTCCCGCAATGGGCTAAATCAACTTGGTTTCGAAGCTTCATGTTATTGGTTATTTTTATCGTCTTTGGGGGTCAGATGTACTATGCATGGCCAAACTTAGATGCCATTGGTTTAGTGTTCCTCAGAATTATTTTAATCACCACTTTTTTTGGAGGGGCTCTTGCGTTACTATATAGCCCACGTACCTGGTGTAATTTTTGCCCGATGGGAACCTTAGCATCCTGGGTCTCAGTCGGTAAAAAGCCCATGTCAGTGGCGAATACCTGCGTAAGTTGTAAGTTATGCGCGAAAGCATGTCCTATGCAGCTTGAACTCTATAAAGCAAAAGGATCACAGTTTATCGATTCCGATTGCATCAAATGTGAAGAATGCATTCATGTTTGTCCTAAGAAATCTCTGTCATTTGAAAAGAATTTTAGTCGTTAAAAAATTTTAAATTCTTACTTAGAAGGGATGGTATACACATGTCTCATAAATTTTCAGTAAAAGATAAAAATAAATTAGATAATCCTGGAAGAAGAAAACTATTGCCTCCAGAAGCTACGTTAGAAAAACTACACTTGTACAAGGGAGATATTGTAGCAGATGTGGGCTGTGGAGTCGGATATTTTAGTATTCCTGCCGCTCTTATCGTTGGCGAAATAGGAAAAATCTATGCAATGGATATTTCCAATGAAATGCTGAGTGAAGTACATGTAAGAGCAACGGAGAATAATGTAGGCAATATTGAAATAGTTAAAACCATTGAAAATAGCTTAATAGTTGATGATGAAAGTGTTACCTATGCGTTTATTTGCAATGTACTTCATGAAACCAATGATTTAAGTAGTTTTTTGCAGGAAGTAAAAAGGATCTTAGCATGGGATGGCAAAGTGGCAATTATAGAATGGAAGAAACAGGAGAGTCATATGGGTCCTCCTATTAGCCATAGAATTGCGGAAGCGGAACTTATTGAAACACTAAAACATATGGAGTTTCAATATATCAGTAAAATAGAACTTGGTGACGAGTTTTATGGAATCATAGGGAAAAAACAGAGGGAATAAAACAGTTGCTCTATATATTTTTTATGAGAATAGTAAAAGGGGGATCATAATGATTACATTCATTCCCAAGGGAGTATGTTCGAAGAAAATTGAATTTGAAGTGGAAAATGGCAGGATAAAAAATGTGAAATTTGATGGCGGTTGTATGGGAAATCTCAATGCTATCAGCAAATTGATTGAGGGAATGCCAGTGGATGAGGTGATTCAAAAATTCAAAGGAAATCTTTGTCGTAATCAAACTTCTTGCACTGATCAATTGGCAAGGGCCCTGGAAGAACTACAGAATGACAAATCATAGATAATAAAATGGGAGGGAAGAGTATGAAAAAAATTGTAATCATTGGCGGTGTTGCTGCTGGGCTGAAGGCGGCTGCTAAAGCCAGACGTTGTGATCCAAAAGCCAGCATTATAGTGCTGGAAAGAGGAGAACTTATTTCCTACGGTGCCTGTGGCATGCCCTATTATGTAGGCGGTGACGTAAAGGACATTGATGATTTGATGAAAACTCCGGTGGGGGCAATGCGTAACTCGACATTTTTTAAAAACGTTAAGGATATTACGGTGCTGACAAAAACAGAGGTTACCGCTATTGACAGGCAGTCCAAGACGGTAAAGGTTCAGAAGCGAGTATCAGGGGAAGAAGAGGTAATTCCTTATGACAAACTGGTCATTGCCACTGGAGCATCAGCTATCAAACCACCACTAGCTGGAGTGGAACTCTCTAATATCTATCAACTTTGGCATCCAGATGATGCAAAAGCTATACGACAAGGCTTAGAAGGCAATCAGTTCAAGAGTGCTGTTATTATTGGTGCAGGGCTGATTGGTATGGAAATGGCTGAAGCATTGACTAAATGGAAAATCCCAGTTACCGTTGTAGAGATGAAAAACCAAGTATTTCCTGCCTTTTTGGATACTGAAATAGGCGGGATTGTGGGTAAATATGTACAGGATAAAGGTATTACCCTCTTGATGGAGGAGAAAGTTATACGCTTTACTGGCGATACCTCTGTAGCAGCGGTGGAGACTGACAAGCGTAGTATTCCTGCTGACTTAGTGATATTGGCAATCGGCGCACGTCCCAATGTAGAATTGGCCAAAGCAGCTGGGCTGGTCATAGGTTCAACAGGGGCCATCGTCGTAGACGAAGAAATGCGCACCAGTGATCCCGATATCTATGCTGGCGGTGATTGCGTGGAGAATGTAAATGTAATGTCTGGGAAAAAAGTATTTGCGCCTATGGGCTCGACGGCTAATAAGCACGGCCGGATTATTGGTGAAAACTTGTGCGGTGGGCATCTTAAATTTAAAGGTGTCCTTACTACTGCGGTAGCTCAAATACATAGCCTTAGCGTTGGCAAAACGGGTCTGACAGAGCGGGATGCCAAACAGCTTGGATATGACTACATCACCACTATGGTGGCGGGGCATGACAAACCTCATTATATGCCAGAGGCAAAACTAATTACTGTAAAATTGATCGTTGATACTAACACTAGTAAAGTATTGGGAATGCAAGCAGTCGGTGAAGGCGACGTATCTAAACGGATAGACGTTGTGGCAACAGTGCTAACGCTAGGTGGAAGTATTGAGGATTTGTTTGATATTGATCTATCGTATGCTCCACCTTATAATTCTCCTATTGATAACGTAGTAGTGGCTGCCAATACCCTTATGAATAAACTGGCAGGCAAGTTCAAGGGTATCTCATCTCTGGAAGCCAAAGAAAAAATGACGACTGGTGATACAGTCTTTCTTGATGTACGTAGTCCAGAAGAATGCAAGCAGATACGTTTGGCTGATTACGAAAATATTACATATATTCCCTTAGGACAACTGCGTAGCCGATTAGTTGAACTGAATAAAAATGATGAAATTATAGCTTTTTGCAAAATAAGTTTACGAGGCTATGAAGCAGAAGGTATTTTGGAAGGCGTGGGCTTTGAGAACGTCAAGGTATTGGAAGGTGGCATTGTATCTTGGCCCTTTGTCTGTGATAAAAAAATGATTGTTGATGTAGAATAATAAAAAGACGGCAGGCGCATGTTTGATACTTATAGTTGTCAAACATGCGCCTGCCATTTTTTTTTTTTATTGAATGCATTATATTTCTTTAGTAAAGGAGCTCATCAGTTCTTCTTCTGATACATTGCAACCCATGTTTTTGCCGTCCTTTGTCCGGTGACTAAAGGACAATGGATGGGTTAATAATATAGGCTTAGAGCTATGAGGCGTGTCGGCAGTGAAGTATAAATGGAGTAGGTGTTTGAGGCCCCAAGTATGGTCATAATGACCATGGGATAATATGATATAGTCTGCTTCCCGTAAATTAATGCCAAGTTTATGGGCATTCTCTATAAATAGAGCAGAACAGCCAGTGTCAAATAAAATTTTAGTTGATTGATCTTCAATGTAGAGGGAAAAACCAGATTCAGCTTTCAGGTCTCGCATATTGGCTGTATTATCAATGAGGATAGTAAGTCGTCGCATAAAGTAAGACCTCCTTTTGGTAAGCAACGAGTGCAATAATAAATGGCACTTATTCCTATATCTTTATTAAAGAAATTCTATTAGTTTTTAAGATTCTTTAATTCTTCAAATAAGCGATCATTCAGTACTTTTATAAAAGTTCCCTTCATACCTAACGATTGAGATTCAATAACTCCAGCACTTTCAAATTTGCGTAACGCATTTACAATTACTGAACGGGTAATACCTACATGATCAGCAATTTTGCTCGCTACCAATAATCCTTCATTGCCATCCAACTCATTTAAGATGTGTGTCACAGCTTCAAGTTCTGAATAAGAAAGGGTGCCAATAGCGACTTGGACTATTGCTTTTTTACGAGCTTCTTCTTCAATTTTCCCACTCCGATCCCTTAGAAATTCCATCCCTACAACGGTAGCTCCATATTCAGCTAAGATAAGATCATCATCATTAAACTCCGTATGGAACTTAGCTACAATTAGAGTACCAATGCGTTGACCTACACCATGAATAGGTACAATAGTCGTAAACTTATCGTTGAAGAGACATGGCTCTCCCTTACTAAATGCACACAGTCCATCTTTAAGAGTTAAGTTTGGTGAAGTCTCATTAACTCTCAGCAACCACTCCACATAGTACGCTGGAAAGATTCCTGGTAACAGCACTTTATCACGCATCAAATCACATTCAAAGTTATCCAAACAAGCATAGCCGAGTAGTTTGCCATCTTTACTAATAATATATACATTAGCACCCATTACCGTACTCAGCAAAGTAGACATCTCAACATACTCTACTTTTTCAGATTTTTGTAACAATTTATTGATTTTACGAGTACGGTCTAATAAGGATTTCATAACAATTTCTCCTGCCTTTCATTAGATGATGTCATATAGAATATAAAATATAATGATGATGAGTTTACGTTTTCATAGATAAAGGCGCATCTAGAATGATGGAATATCGTTCTAGATGCGTCTGAAAGACTTACTTAGTGACTGCCGCAGTCATGACCGTGAGCGTCATGGTCGCAGGCGTTGCCAGAGTCGACAAGTTCGCCGCGCAGATAGAGGGCAAGCAATTTTTCAGGAGTATCCGATGGGGCACCACACGAGACTTTTACGCCACGTTCTTTTAAAATGACCTGGGCCGCTTCACCCATGCCTCCGACTAAAATGTCAGTACATCCTAGATCAGCCACCCAGTTAGGAATGACACCAGGAGCATGAGGAGGCGGGGTCAAAGTTTCATGTTTGATAACGTTACCATTATCGATAGTCATAATGGCGAAGTCTTGGCAATGACCAAAATGGGTAGCAAGTTTACCTCCAGCTAATGGAATCGCAATTTTCATAGTTGAATCAGCACCTTTCTTTTTATTGGGAAGTTGATTAATAATTTGATCGACAATCCATTGCAGTTTTTCCTTGCTAGGATTGTTCAAACTATCCATGGATTGACCAGCATCGCCAGCAGTGACCACATTAGGATCAATAGGTAGGCGACCTAGGAATGGAATATTCACAGCCGTTGCCAATTTTTCGCCACCACCGCTTTTGAAGATGGCATGTAGGCTATTGCAAGAGGGGCATACGAATTCACTCATATTTTCAATTAGGCCTAAAATTGGCATATTTACCTTTTGACAGAACTGAATAGATTTGCGTACATCTGCCAGCGAAATTTCTTGAGGAGTTGTTACGATAACAGCTTGGCAGTCAGTTACTGTTTGAGCCACTGTCAAAGGCTCATCGCCAGTTCCGGGTGGACTGTCGATAATGAGGAAATCTAAGGAACCCCAATCTGTATCGCCTAGAAATTGGCGGATAATGCCGATTTTCATTGGACCTCGCCAGATGAGCGGTTCATCGGGGTGATTTAATAATCCTTGGATAGTGATTACCTTTAAATTATTGGTGTAAGAATAAGGTTGTATTCGTTTGTTAATTATATTTAGTTTTAGGTCAGTAAGTCCTAAAAGACTAGCAACACTTGGGCCGTGTACATCTACGTCCAATAGGCCGACTTTATAGCCCTGGTTGCTAAGAAATACGGCCAAGTTAGTGGCAATCGTACTTTTCCCAACGCCGCCTTTGCCACTCATGACAACGATCTTGTGGTCAACATTCTGCAAGAAATTATTGATTTTTTGACTTTGTGCTTCAAAATCATGATCTGTAGTAGTTGAGTTACAAGACATTCTAATATCCATCTCCTTTGATTTGGCTGTAAAAAAGAGTATATTATTTACCGTGCTTCATAGCACCTGGCATGTCGATCACTGCAAGTTTTCCCTCAAGGAAAGCCGTTAGCGCATCCTCTATGGTACCACTCATATCTCCTATGGAATACATGGCGATTTTCCCTGCTTCTAACACTTTGAAGGCTTTAGGACCGACATGCCCCGTGATGAGTACGCTAGCTCCAGTTTTGGCTATGGTTTGACCGGCTTGGATACCAGCTCCATGGGAAGCTTCTAGGTTCTGTTTGTTCGGAACGTTTTCCCAAGTGTCTTTTTCCTGATCGAAGATCATAAAAAAATCGGCTCGACCAAATCGAGAGTCGATTGCTGCGTGGCAATCCTCACCGTAAGATGTAATGGCAATTTTCATAATCTGTTTCCTCACTTTCGTTTCTTATAGATCATTAGCTAAATCAAGCAACTTATTTATCAGTAACTAGTTTTAACCGTGCTGATGTTCTGCCGCAGGTACATGGTTTATGTTCCAATAGAGCCATGTCGCCAGTACGATAATGAATAAGGGGCATGGCTTCTCTAGAAAGGGTGGTGAGCACTAATTCACCGGGTTGGCTATTAGAAATAATAAAACCAGTGTGAGGGTCAATGATTTCTGGATAAAAATGATCTTCGTGGATGTGTAAACAATACCAAATGGAGTACCTCCGGATGCTTTTGTTTACTTCATCCTATAGAGAAGCTTTTACTGAAAAATATTGAGTTTTCTCCGAAAAAAGTCAATATTACTTTCAGTTACGGAAACCTCTAGACGTTTTGCAAGGTTATGCCATAGCTTTGTCATCGCTTCTATTACAGTGGCGTCTTCCATTTCTAGCACGGTTTTACCGGACTGGACGGCGGTGTGAAATGCATCACTATAGGGAAGTTGACCCATGATAGGAATGGCTTTACTGTGGCACCAGGCGATAATTTCTCGGGTATTTTCCCGATGCAGTGTACTCTTGTTGATGCACACTGCTAAGGGGATTTTGAAATGGGCAACTAAATCGACTAAGCGCTTTAAATCATGTATGCTGGATAAGGAGGGTTCTACCACAGCCAGTGCTAAACTGGCACCCGATAAGGCGGCGATAGCTGGGCAACCGATACCTGGAGGACCATCCGTGATCATGAGAGGGAATTTCTTAGCTTTTGCAATTTTTTTGCCTTCTTGTCGTACTTTACTAACCAGTTTTCCTGAGTTCTCCACCGATAGACCTAGTTCAGCATAGATTAACTGACCCAAATGAGTATCAGCTAAAAACCAATGACCAGCTTGTTTTTCCAGCATGGAAATAGCATGTTCAGGGCAATTGAAGGCACATACGCCGCATCCCTCACAATTTAGGGGTGTAGTGATGACACCCGCGGTAATGGCCCCAAAACGACATAAGTCAGTACATTGGCCGCAAGAGGTGCATTTGTTTTCATCAATATTTGGTTCAAAACCAGCTTTAAATTCATGGGTTTCACGGATGATGGCACCGCTGATTAAGTGAAGGTTAGCGGCATCTACGTCACAGTCTACTATCAGCTTTTGTGGCGACAGATAGGCGAGAGCAGCACTGATGCTAGTTTTGCCAGTACCACCTTTGCCGCTGACAATGACTAATTCTTTCATATACCCTCACTCCTTTCGGCATCTAGTTGACGCCAGATAGTAGCGGCGACAGCTTGAAATTCATCGGGTATGAAACCGGCGGCATATTCTTTGGCAAAGGAAAAACTGTGTGGTATTTTTGCCAATACTGGAATTTGGCGACTGCGGCACAAAGATTCAATGCTTTCATCGCCAATATTTTCATCACTTTTATTAATAACAACACCTGTAGGTATGTTGAGCAGATGGGTAATATTCATTGCCAATTCCAGATCGTGCTTGCCAAAGGGGGTGGGTTCCGTGACCAGAATGCAAAAGTCACTATCTTTGACGGCAGTAACCATAGAGCAGGAGGTACCAGGCGGACAATCAAGTAGGATATCACCCGCAAGACGAGAGACTTTTTCTTTTATGGCTTTGATAAGAGGCACAGCACTGGGGGTGCCGATATCTAATGAGCCACTTAGGAATTGAATAGTAGGAAAGATTGGTGAAGTTCCAGTCGTGATGGTGCCAATAAGTTTCTTATCTTCTGTAATGGCACCTTGTTGACAAGCTAGAATGCAACCTCCGCAACTGTGACATAATTCGTTAAATAATAGGGCTGCTCCGCCAGAAATTGCAATGGCATTAAATAGGCAGACAGTTGAACAAGTTTCGCATCCATTACACAATTCTATATTAATCTGTGGTATCATGACCGCAACTTCTTGCCCTTGGTCTTGCCATTCTGGTTTGAGAAACAAATGACAGTTTGGTTCTTCCACGTCGCAGTCAATCAGGGTGATATCTGAATGAATGGAGGCGAGTAATAGGGCTAGCGTAGTTTTACCTGTTCCACCCTTGCCACTGGCAATACTGATAAGCACATGGACTCCTCCTTTGGTATAGCTAAATTGAGATTACTCTTGCCTGGGAAACAGGCAAATTTACAGATGTGGTGATATCTTTTGATCCATAATACAGCGAAGAATCAACTTATTATAGAATTACTCGGATTTACGGTTCTGTTTGGCTATGTTCCGTAGGCTAGCAGCTAGGTGAGTTGCCTGAACTTCTAAAGATTTTTGGTTCATAGTATTATTACTGCCAAAACCCAAAAATCTTCGCATATTGCATCCTAAAAATGTACCTTGGCAATTGCCGCGACCAAGGCCCATTGGTCCATTACCCAACGGACCAGTTCCATCTCTTCTTGGCATAGTATTCACCTCCTTTTGGAAGTTATGAAATATATTTCATAACTAGGCTAAAAAAAGTTATTTAACCTAACTTTCTCCCTGTTTTGCTAGATAATCTTTGATGGCCGCTTGTAAAGCAGCCACGCCCAAATTAGAACAGTGTTGTTCACTTCGGGTAAGCCATCCAGAGCATTAATAATGTCTTGTTCCGTAAGCTCTAGAGCTTCTTTAATACTTTTTCCTTTTGCCAGCACTGTTGTCATGCTGCCAGAGGCAACTGCGGCGTCACAACCGAAAATAAGAAAACTGATCTCGTGAATGATTTCTTCCCGAACCTTAATAAACATCATGCAATGGTCGCCGCAGTCTGGTTCACCTATGGTTCCGATTCCATCAGCATCTGGCATTTGTCATGCATTGCGGGGTGACATAAAATGATCAATCACTGTATCAATACCCCCTTATTATAATTACTTACTTGAAGCATATTTCATCATTACGTGAAATATGCTTAGCGATCGTCACGGCTAACAGTGGAAGCTTGACATTGAGGGCAGGATAAATCATGGCAACGTTGTCCGGTACCGTGGGGTAAGGACCATTTGTGACCACAAGTATGGCAAATACAATGACGCGGATCTGCTTGAAATCGGTGAGCGATACGAAAGTTACCACCATCTACCCGTAACGCATGTCCCTGCCACAAGGCAGCAGCTATTTTTTGATGAGCACTATTGACAATTCGGTGAAAAGTGGGCCGTGATACTTCCATGCGGGCAGCGGCTGATGCTTGATCTAGTTGTTCGATATCTGCTAGACGGATAGCCTCCATTTCTTCAATGGTTAATATGACTTCCTCAATGTCGCGCAGGGGAATCCCTACAGGTTTATAGTGAGTGGTAGGAGGTAATTGTTCAACTCGGCGTTCTTTATGTGGACGACCCATAGTACTCCTTTCTAATTGTGAAATATATTTCATAATCAATGTATAATATCCAAAGGAAAATGTCAAGAAGGAAAGTGGGCTTATTTAATTCAAGGTAGCAGCCATTTCCGGCATTCAGTGATGGCAGAGCATGGTTTTAAAGCTCTCAGATTTTTATATTAACAATGTTGGCGATACCCCTAGTTCTTTTACGGGTTCGTTATATTGCCAGTGATGAGAATTGTTGGATGAGAAAGATAAATATAGCTCTTAAAAAGAGTCGTGAGTTTATACTAAGTAAAATTCTCTGCAAATCATTCTACAATAGCTTGTTCTTGTTAGCTACGATACTGTTTACTATAATAAGGACATAAGTAATTCATGAATGCTTATCACTGATAGGAGGTATGGATATGAATGATGCTTCGAATAGTCTGAAAAAAGAAATTATTCAGTATGCAAGACTTTTAGAAGGCAAGGGTCTGGTAAACTCTCTTGAAGGAAATCTATCAATATTAGACAGAACAGCAGGGGAACTTTACATTACTCCATCCGGCACTAGAAAAACGTTTCTTACAGAAGATATGATTGCTGTTATGAAAGATGGCAGTCAAATTGGTGGGACATTAAAAAGATCAAGTGAATATCTGCTGCATGAAGCGGCTTTGCGTGCACGTCCTGATTGTAATGCTGTAGTACATGCCCACGCGCCATATCTAACAGCATATGCGTATTGCAATAAAAGCATAGCGATCAGGTGCTCGACAACCTTTGGTCTGATTTTTGGAGATATTCCCTGTTTGCCATATGGAGAACCAGGTACAACGCATATTGCAGATGGAATTGAAGACGCAATGAAAGAACACGAACTTGTTTTATTAGCGAATCATGGCTGTGTTTGTGTTGGCAAAACGATGGAAAATGCAGTAAGTATTCTGGAAGCCGCTGAAGAAGTGTTGAAAATTTACATGATGGCAAAAACGGTTGGCGAAATCAGTGATATTCCAACAGAACAATGGGAGCAACTGGGCAACAATCATCCAGGAAGGAAGCAAACTGGTCATAAATAAAAGCAATTTGATGAGAAGGAAGGATATATTATGAAAGCAGCTGTTATGTACGGACCTAATGATATTAGAGTGGAAGAAACAGAAAAACCCGATTGCCCACAAGGTGGTTTATTGCTGAAAGTAATGGCAATTGGTCTATGCGGTTCGGATATAAGAAACCTTACAACGGATTCACGCAAGGGTAACTATCCACATATTTATGGACATGAAATCGTGGGAACCGTAACTGAAGTTGATGTTGGTGTTACTCGTTATAAAGTTGGCGATCGAATCTATGTTTATCCGGTTGAGCATTGTCTTACATGTGAAGCATGCCGAAGCGGTCACAGTGAGAATTGTGAGAATCCTGGTAATTATACAGATAGGCAAGGTGGATTTGCTGATTATATTGCCATAACAAAGCAGCAAATAGAACGAGATGCTGTTTTTATGATTCCTGAGAATGTCAGTTTTGAAAGTGCAACCTTAGGCGAGCCATTATCATCCGTATATGCCTGTCAAGAAAATGTCGGCATTACGTTTGGTGATACCATTGTAATTATTGGGGCAGGACCAATCGGATGTTTTCATTCCCAGTTGGCTAAATTACGAGGCGCCAAAACCGTAATTATGGTTGAAATAAATGATTATCGTTTGGAGTTGGCAAAAAAATTTGGTGTGGATTATACGATCAATAGCAGGAAAGAAGATCCTATTGAAGCTGTCAAAAGAATTACTGACGGCAAAGGCGCTGATAAAGTGATTTCTGCCAACCCTTCCACAGCTGCGCAAGCACAAAGTATCTTCATGGCCAGAAAAGGCGGAATTGTTGTACTATTCGGTGGTGTCGCGAAGGGATCAATGGCAGAAATTGACACTAACTATATTCATTACAATAATCTGTGGCTTTATGGTCATTATGGAGCAAATAGTGTTCAGGTACAAAAGGCATTTGAATTGGCAATATCAAATAGATTCCCCACAGACAAGTTTATAACACATATTTTGCCGCTAAGTAAAATGAATGAGGGTATTCAGCTAACTAAATCTGGTGAGGCCATAAAAGTTGTATTACTGCCCAACGAATAATTTAAAAATGGAAAGGAGGTTGTTTTATGGTAAAGATATTAGTTGCTTGTGGTAGTGGTATCGCTACGTCGACGGTCGCTCAAGAAGCAATAAAAAAAATTTTAGCAGAAGCAAACATTCCGGCAACCATGTTAAAAAGTACAATTACGGAAATACCAAAAAAACAGAAAGATGTGGATGTTGTCATGGTCACCTCAAATTACACAAAACTGCTGGATATTCCAGTCATAAAAGTGTTCGGCTTAATTTCTGGCATCAATAAGGAAAAAATCAAACAAGAAATTATAGCCGTGTGTTCTGCGATAGAAGCAAAAAAATAGGAGGTGGCTTTTTATGGAGATATTGCTGCAGATTGTGCAAGGCATTCTTAGCATGGGCGCCGTCGTCATGTTGCCAATTATGATATGTATTTTAGGCGTTGTTTTTCGAATGGGATTTGGGGCTTCCTTACGAGCAGGTATTCAGATCGGAATCGGATTTCAGGGGCTAAGCCTCACCGTTGGATTGTTGATGACTACCATAAAACCTGTAATTGACTATTATAATACCATGGGCACTGGATTTACTACGGTAGACATAGGCTGGGCAGCATTAGGTGCGGCAGCATGGTCCGTACCATTTGCCCCTTTGGCAGTGCCGCTGATTGTACTGGTCAATCTTATCATGCTGCGAACAAAATTAACTAAGGTAATGAATGTGGATATGTGGAACTATATTCATTTCTTGATTCCAGGAGCACTGGCATATGCATTATGGGGCAGTGCTGCTTTAGGATTAGCCATAACAGTTGGGTTATCAATTATATCATTGATTTGTGCGCAAATCATTGCACCCAAATGGCAAAACTATTTTGGTCTTGAAGGAACAACTTGTTCTACCTTTTCTTTTATAACTTTTATGTATCCGCTGTCAGTAATAATCAATAAAATAATTGATCATATTCCGGTCTTGAATAAGATTGATGTAGATATGGAGCATTTGAATAGTAAATTAGGTGTTTTTGGAGATCCAGCTTTTATTGGTGCAGTCATCGGAATTTTTCTAGGGATTATTACGAAGCAAACGCTGCCAATCTGTTTAGTAATTGGTATGGGGATAGCTAGTGTTCTGATTCTGATTCCACGCATGGTTTCTATTATGATGGAAGGGTTAACCCCCATCGGTAACGCAGCCAATGAATGGGTGAAGAAAAAATTAGGAGAAGATGCAGATTTGTGGATTGGTATGGATGTTGCTCTGGGATTAGGTGATCCTGCTTGTATCACATGTACGGCAATCTGTATCCCGCTTACCATATTATTTGCCTTTATTATTCCGGGTATGACATATTTCCCCGTAGGGCTTTTAACAGTTGTGTGTTATGTCACTATCATGTGTGTCTTGGCCAGTAGGGGAAATTTGTTCAGAAGTTTGATGTGCTCAAGTGTATCTATGTTCATTGTCTCATATTGTGCCAATGTCTTTTCTCCAGAAACGACAGCAATGTTAGGCGTAACAGGACTGAAAGTTAACGGGCTTGTAGCAGATGGTTTTTGGGGATTTAATATTGCCGATATTATTCTGAGTTTAATACATAGATTGTAACCTATAACTATGCAGCCATTATTTCTATAGAATGAAAAAAAAAATTACTTAAATGCAGATACATATCATGGAGAAGATAGCTGCATTTATACTATAAGGTAGGTGACTTTATTTGGATGCTATTAGATATATTGCAATTGAAGGTGAAGCAAGAAATTGGGAAGAGGCCATACGCTTATGTGGTAATGCATTAGTGAAACAGCAGTATACGGATGAACGATTTATTGAGGAATGTATAGAAAGAGAAAAAAAGTTTCCTACTGGTTTGCCCTGCGTTATTCCGGTTGCCATACCCCATTCTCAGTCAGATGGTATTCTAAAAACAGCTGTTTGTGTTTTACGCTTGCATGAGCCTGTGATTTTTTACAGGATGGATGATCAGGAGCAGCCAGTAGAAACCAGGCTCATATTTAATATGGCAATAAAGGGAGCAGATGATCATCTTGTATTTTTGCAAAAACTTATGGGATTTGTAACGAATCAGAAAATGGTAAAGCGATGTCAGGAATTGCCGATACAAAAGCTTTCGTCTTATCTAGAGGAAAAACTGGCATGATATTTAGAGCTCACACAGAATTGCTATAGTCAAATGTTCTGTGTGGGCTTGATTTAATTAACTTAATTCATTTTGAAAAACTATATTGCTGTAAAACAAAAATTTATAACAAAGAAATCTCTTTGGATTGAGGAGATGAGAATATGAGAAAGCGTAGTGCGGAAATACTGCAAGGGCTCATTTTGAGAAAGAATAAATTAAATATTGAGAAGTTATCTAAAAAATATGATGTTTCGCAGCGTACATTAAAAAATGATTTTAAAGAGATCAACATGTTTTTAGCCTCTTTTTGTAAGAACACAGTTTATGTGAATGACAATAACAATTTTGAAATTGCCGGAATCGTAAATGCAGATGTGATTTTGCAACATTTATTTCAGATGGATATCTATGATTATAAATTGTCGCCGGAAGAAAGACATATTTATATTATTGCAATGCTGATTCATTTGAATGAATATATTACCATGGAAAAAATCGCTGAAACATTGTATGTGACTCGTGTTACGATTATGGGTGATATAGAATGTGTAAAGGATATCCTGCAAGACTATGATATTATCTTAAAAACGAAAAGTGGCAGAGGTATAACCTTGCTGTATGATGAAGAGCAGATACGTTTTTTCTTAGTGGATTTGTTCAAAAAAATATTGCCAAGCATTAGGAGTGATGAATTCTTTCCTAAAATGATTATAAAAAGACTTGAAATGACATATGCATTAGCGGATGCTGTAACCTATCTTTATGATTTCGAAAAAAAATATAAGATACGTTTTTCGGAATATTCATTTTACGAAATCGTATTATATTTATTTGTTGCCATTAATAGGACAAGCTATGATTATACGATACAAAATAAGTATACGATACAAAACAAGTTGGCAGATGATTTACTACAGGGTATAAAGGATAATAAAAATATAATCACCGAAAAAGAAAAGGGATTTTTCAGTCAATATGTATTGGATAACTCCTTGTTTCCGATGATGGATCAATCTACGAATATAGAATTAATGAAAACAATTCTATATTTTTTGAATAAAGTAGGCAGGCAGTTTAAAATCGACTTGCGCAATGACATCTTGTTGGTTAATTTGCTTTTAGCACATATACAAACGATGGAAAATGGTATGATCTTTGCTATCGATGGTCTTGAATTGCCGCCAGAATTTCAGATGATTTATCAACAAACGGAGAAAAATAAATATATATTAGAAAGAGTTCTTGGGTATTCCTTAGAAAAAAATATGTTATTATCAATTTCCATTCATATTTGTGCCTCTATTATACGCAATCATACCTTAGTGCCACAAGTATCGGTGCTGATTGTTTGCCCTGGCAGCGTGGCAACCGGAAAATTCCTAGAAGCACAAATAAAGAATTATTTTAATTTTAATATTGTAGGTGTTGTTGCTGCCAATAGAGTGTTAAAAGATTATGGTGACAATAAAGAGATTGATTTTATTGTTACGACTATAGAAAATCTAGAGTTGCCATACCCGATTGTTGCTGTGGAGGCTTTTTTAAATTTGGATAATTTGAATAGTATACAGCAGCAAGCAGTGACATTAGGTCATAAAAGAAAGGAAATCGTGTTTGAAACAAAACACGATTTATATAAGAAAGTTGAGATATCATTAAATCAACTAGAAAAAAACATCAAAGACCTGCAAGATGCTCTTGGTCTGGATGAATTTCTGCAAAAGATACGCTGTTTGTTACTGAACAGAGAAAAGGTGAAAAATCAGATGACAAGTATTGCGGATATGCTGATAGCGGAACATATTGTTCTGCACAAAGAACGTGTTCCATGGGAAACAGCAATACGAATGGTTGGGGCAATACTAGAAAATACATGCTATAGCGGTAACTATATTGAAAAAATGATTGATAATGTTAATCAATATGGAACGTATATTGTTATAAGCAAGGGAATCGCGTTAGCTCATGCTAATGCAGAGCAAGATGTCTGGCAAGAAGGGCTGAGTTTGTTGGTTTCTCAGGAAGGTATATTATTTGGCGCAAATAAAGTCTATCTAGTGTTTTGTTTTTGTACGAAGGGGGAGATCGATTATTTGGAATTATTTACTCAAATTATTGACCTGGGTAAACATAAATTTAAAATAAAAAATATACTTACCAGTACGAACGGTGCTGAAATTTTACAAAAGATAATTAATGTATATTGAAATCTTCAAAAATATGGGGACAGGGGTGTGACTTTGTTTCTGTAAATGACAATATCGAATTGGAAGAGTATTCTATTGCTATTTGCAGATGGATTGGGTACAATACTGTTAGAATCACATAATATAACGGAAGGAAAAGGGTATTACGGACATGCGCAATTAATCTTTTTTAGTAAATCAAATGAGAGAGCATTCCTGTATTAGTATGCAGGAGTCTGTTCATGGCTCATTTGAATTCTAGAGAGGATTATGTATAGGTGCGTGTTGCTACGCTCTTTTTTCTGTACGTATGTCCTCTCTTTGCAAAAAGGAGAGGTTTTTTTGTTAGTATTAGAATTAAAAAATATTGTGAAATCCGTTGGAGATCGCTGCTTATTTAAAATTGATGATTTGAAGGTGTATTCAAAAGACCGTATCGGTATTGTCGGTCCCAATGGAGTAGGGAAAACGACTTTGCTAAAAATCATGGCAGGTTTCATACAGCCTGACGAGGGGAAGGTTGTCCAGCATCGCTCCCCTTCTTATATTGCTCAGCTAGATGGCAGTTATGAGCAGGAGGATAGCATGAATTCAGGTATTGCCCAGCAATTCAAAATTGGTATGCAGTACCATAAGACAATGAGCGGGGGAGAAAAGACTCGCTACCGACTTGCTTTAGCATTTAGTATGGACACTGCTTTCTTGCTGGCTGATGAGCCAACAGCAAATCTGGATATTAAAGGAACTGAGCTTGTGCAGCAAAAGCTGCGAGATTTTCAAGGTGCCTTTGTCATTGTTTCTCACGATCGAGAATTGCTTGATATGGTTTGTACGAGTATATGGGAGATACAAGAGGGAGAAATCAAGGTTTATACAGGTAATTATCGACAGTACCTTACCGAAAAAGAGGTGAAGAAAGCACAACAAGTCCGGGAATATGAAAATTATCTTGCAGAGAAGAAAAAACTAGAGGCGGGGACAGCCGACCGCAGGCAGCAGGCAGTAACCATGAGAAAAACTCCAAGCCGGATGGGAAATTCGGAAGCACGATTGCACAAAATGGGGAATCAAAAAGCAAAAGCGAACTTGGATAAAGCCGTAAAAGCCATGGAAACACGAATAAGTCAGCTAGAGATCAAGGATAAACCCAAAAGTAATCCTAAGGTGGTATTTGATTTGGTGAATACCGATGATCTATACAGCAAAATGGTGCTGCGGGCAGAAGGAATAAGCAAAGTCTTTGGCAATCGCAGATTGTATGATCAGGCTGAATTTAGAATTGGGAGCGGTTATAAAGTAGCTCTTATTGGCGATAACGGTTGCGGGAAAACAACCTTAATGAATATGATTCTGTCCTATGCTGAAGGGATCTATGTTGCACCCAAGGTACGTTTTGGATATTTCAGCCAGGCGATAGAGGGGCTTGATCTAGATAGATCGATACTGGAAAATGTGATGACAGATAGTATCTATGATGAGAACTTCGTGAGAAGCCTGCTGGCACAGTTGCTATTTCGCCGGGATGATGTGTATAAAAAAGCTGCTGTATTGAGCGGAGGCGAGAAAACACGTGTCGCTCTAGCTCAAATTATGGTAAGCAACGCAAATGTTCTGCTGTTGGATGAACCAACAAATTATTTGGATTTACCATCTTTAGCAGCACTTGAAGCTGTGTTGGCAGAGTATAAAGGGACGATACTGCTGGCTTCTCATGACAGGAAATTTATTAATTCCATCGCTACCCATCTCATGCTATTTGATTCTGGAAAGCTTCAGCTTTTTTCCGGGAATTATGAGGAATATCGGCAATATAAACAGGAACAGAAGGTAGATTCAGCTAAAGAGGGGCGACTGTTACTAGAGCATCGTCTGACCGAAGTGCTTAGTAAATTATCTGTTGCTAAAGACAGAAACACCATAGATCATTTAGACAAGGAGTATCGTGAATTACTTTTAAAATTAAAATAACCTAAGGTTATATTAGGATTATAGTAGTATAATAAAGATAAATTTTGACAGCGTTATTATACTGGTGTTGATCGGGAAACTGAAGGCTTAGGGCTGTTGCCCTGAGCCTTTGGCTTTTTAGGAGTCATAAAAAGTTAGATTTAATCAAGAGGATATGGTTAGCAAAATAAAAGGGAAAATGGCAAAAACCTCGAAGAAATAGGGTAGAATTTCAGAAAAGTATGGAGGGCGGTAATATGCTATCACCGGATAAATTGACGAATGCATTTGCAAAAGTTGAGGAAGAAAATTGGTTGCTCAGAGGATTTTTAAAAGAACAAAGCCCAAATCAGGTAGATAAAATTGTTAATAGACTGCATCAGGAAGTATTTTCCAAAATTGACTGTAGCGCCTGTTCAAATTGTTGCAAGAAGATTGTTCCGATTCTTGAAGAAAAAGATATACAGAGGATTTCATCAAAAATTGGTTTAACTTCTGATGAATATAAGGATAAGTTTCTTGTTGCAGACGATGATGGTCTTGGAATAAAAGAAAAGCCTTGTCCGCATTTAGGGGAAAATGGATGTTCAATCTATGAATACAGACCCCGGATTTGTCGCGAATATCCTTTTACTGATCAGAAGAGAACAGGGGTAAGGCTGATTAATCTTATAGAAAACTGTTCAGTCTGTCCTGCAGTATTTGAAATATTTGAAAGAATAAAGAGATACTATAAGGTTGAATTTGCAGAATTTAAAGATGAGCAGCAAATTTTTTCATGGGGTGGCGAAGGTGATGATCTCTGTGAAGAATTTGAAGAATGGGAAGTCGAAAGCGAATTCTTTGATAAGGAAGATTGGGCAGGACTTGTACAATACAGATATTCGCGAGTGAAAGACTATCCAGAACAGTTTGAGTATCAATGGAGTCTGGGGGAGGCCTATGTGCTGAATAAGGAATATGAGAAAGCAATTTTTTATTTATATCCTTTGCATAAGAAGCATCCTGAAGATCCCAATGTTCAGCATAGCCTATTAGATGCTGTATTTGCAATGGGAAAAGATGAAACTGCGATAAACTGGATTGTGCAGCCAACGATTCTCCGGCTTAACGCTGTTGTATTGAATCTTTGTTACCGTTTCTTAAAGGGAAAAAGAAAACCACGAACTGTTGAAGACGTATATCTGGAATTATTATGCGAGGGTTATTTAACCTTTGATGCGAATCAGCTAATGATGTTGTTGCTTTCCGATAACAGGTTTAGTGTTACAGTGGGTAATGAGAAAAGCTATGACTCTTATGTAAAGGTTAGCAAAAATAGATAGGAATGAGATTCTGATCGTATTGTAAAAAAGAAATCAAAATATAACAGAATCTTAAATTAAATTTTACTATAGTTGCGGATATTAATGACCAGTCCGGAGGCAATTAAGCAAGGTATTGCTCCGGAAATAAAGATTATTGATAGTCACCGAACAGGGTAACCATGCAAGGGCTACTCCACGAAGGATATAGGGCCAAAATAACAACCAGCGATTATCGAATTTATCGGAAAACCAGCCTGTCTTTTGATGCGCATCATTAAAGTCAAGTCCCTTAACGGTAAGGGATTTGGCTAACTGTTGAGAAATATTTGTCAGATGTCTGATAAAATTGGATAGTGAGATAAGAAAGGAAAGTAAAGTTAGTAGTGATACAGTGATGCAAAAGTGAAATTATAGTAAGATAATAGTAGTCTTATTTCATAAAAAACTTAAAAAATGAAATAATAAGTGTTATAATACAGGTGTTATTTCATTTTAAGGAGTAGAATATGAAGAATCGTGCAGGTGAATATAAAAAAAATTTAAGTAGAGAGTTACAATATAATTCATATGAACCTAAGTCGCTACCACCAAGTCCCTCTATAGAGATGGACGAAGAAATTATTTTCTTATTAGTAAAAGCCAATCGAACCTTGGGAATTTTGGATGCTCTTTCTACCCGGATACCTAATATCGATTTATTTGTTTCCATGTATGTTCGAAAAGAAGCTTTGTTATCTTCTCAGATTGAGGGAACGCAAGCTACGTTGGACGATATATTAGACCCTGCATTAGAAGACAATATAAATAGTAATGTGGCAGATGTAATCAACTACATTAAAGCAGTTTGGTATGCCATTAATAGACTGCAAGAACTGCCTTTATGCAATCGACTTTTACGAGAAATACATGGAGTATTACTGGAAGATGTGCGGGGCGGAGAAAAAAATCCTGGAGAATTCAGATATAGTCAAAATTGGATAGGACCACCAGGTAGCACCTTAAACAATGCTAATTATATTCCACCGAATCCAGAAGATATGGAAGTGGCGATGTCTAATCTAGAAAAATTTATAAATGGTGAAGATGAGCTGGATGCGCTTATAAAAATTGCTCTAATTCATTACCAATTTGAAACAATTCATCCATTCCTGGATGGTAATGGTCGAATTGGCAGGCTTCTTATAACACTCTTCTTGCGTGAAAAACAGCTTCTTAATTATCCAACATTATATATTTCCTATTTTTTGAAAAGAAATCGTATCGAATATTACGATCGAATGATGGATGTAAGGTTGAAAGGAACCTTTGAACAGTGGATTAAATTCTTTCTTAAAGCCCTTGCAGAATCGGCAGAAGATGCGATTGCCACTATTGACTCACTAGTGGCACTGAATGAAAGAGACTATGGGAAAGTAGAAGGTGTGAAAAGTTCATTCAAGACAACAGTAAAGGTTTTTGAATATATCAAAAGGAACCCGATTATCGATATTAAAAAGACAAGTACCGAGTTGGGTATATCGTTTAATACAGTTTCTAAAGCAGTAAATAATCTTATGGATATTGGTATATTAAGACAAACGCAGAATGCAAATCGCAATCGTTGTTTTGCATATGAAGACTACCTTGCTATTTTACGAAAAGATACCTAACGATAAGATTGGGGATGAAATCAGTGATCTTTGCTGAGAAACTAATGCGGAAATTCCAATAAATTACAACCATGCAGTTGCCGAAACAATTGAGTTATGGAAAAGTGGCTCAAAAAAGTAATTCATGCATAAGTAATGTCCAATTTTTTGTGCTGTTTAAGTCCTAAAAGCTAAAGCACCCAGCGAAATTCTAGTTTGAATTTCACTGGGTGCTTTGTATGAGACGTACTTGCCATAATTTGGCAATTTTTTTTTCGCGAGAGACTTCCAATGGAACTTAGGGAAGCCGTCTCCTGGGTTTGATCCCTTGATCTAACAATTCCTTATCTAATCTTGCATAGGTAATGTTTCTATACTCTTCGAATGAAACTTCGCTAACTATTTCAGTGATATGACCTACCAGGGAAAGATTATATATAGCATCTTCCTTTTGCTTCTTGATCATCACATATTGTTTTCCATCCATATCCGTAATCAATTTAAGTGTAATATCAATGTTCTCTGTTTCCTCACCCATAATTGTGCCTTTGGTTGTTCTGTAGGTTCTATACATTTATATTGTCCTTTCCTTGCAGAAATTCGAGTCTTATCCCTCGTAAATGGAACAAACGTCTTCCATTTGCTGCGACGAGGAGGAGTCCCCGCCACACACTAGTGGAGTACTTTTGCTCCAGATTTTACCTTTTCTCTTACCTTGTACTGATACCAATTTATATCCCCCCATCTTCATCCTGTAGGAGGTTTCTTCTATCCGCTGACGCCGATAGAAGAAACCAGCATACAGTTTGATTCAGGGGAAATTAAAAAAACGCATGCGAGGTCTTTTCAACCTACACATGCGCTTTGCTTCGTCTTGATTGCATGCAGACGCTAAGCCTCTGCCAAAAACTACAATACTACTATACCGAACGTCCATCTCCCTTGTTTTCAAGGGAAAATCACGGTATAATAAATTGTCGTCGTAGACAGCTAGCTGTTACGTGTAGGTGCCGAGAACACCTGCTCGTGCCTGGGAGTGTACCACCACTCTTAGGACACGGCGACTTTTTTAATTTCCACCTATTTCTAATTATATTACATTTCTTAGGGATTGCAAGCAAAAGTAAAGTGAAAAATGAGTTCTTATTTTAAATTATGTTTTTTCAAAGGACGATGGGAACGATGTAATACACATTTAAAATGATTGACTTTATTAGTTGGTCTTTCTATTAATTGTGTCATAACATAGTAGGATATAGGGAAAGCCACTATTTACTTTTACAGATAAATAGTGGCTTTCCTATTAGTATAGGATTTAAGGTGGGGCGGGGGTTATTCTTTGTCATGGGACAACACCTATGAAAGGTGAAGAAAGGCGTCAGCTATGTAAATGATCGTAAGTTAGGGGCAGGTTATTATTTAAGCCTTTTGAAAAAAGAAGCTGATGAATATCCAGCCCTGTTGCCCGGAACGCAGCAGCGCAGCCTTGAAGATAAAGACTCCACATTCGGACAAATTGGTCGTCAAATTTCTCTTTGACAGTATCGATGTGGTCGGAAAAATTATGATACCAGCAGTCAAGAGTCTTGGCATAATGCATGCGGAGACTTTCTCCATGGAGAAGATGAAAATCGTATTCCGGCAATTGCCATATGACTTCGCGCAAGGAAGGGACATAGCCACCGGGGAATATGAATTTCTTGATCCATGAATTTTCCGGTTTGCTCTCAGTGGTATCGGTAATTGTATGAAGCAGCGACAAGCCTCCTGGCTTCAGCAGGCTAGATACTTTTTCAAGATAGTTAGGGATGTTCTTTTTGCCTACATGTTCAAACATGCCGACGCTGACGATTTTATCGAAACAGTAGGTTTTCTCGTCCAGGTCAAGGTAATTTAACAGTTTTACGGTTATTTGATCGGTTAGGTTTAAACTGGCAATACGCTGCTGGCTTTTTTGGAATTGTTCTTCACTCAAGGTTATGCCCACAGCCTTGACACCATAGGTTTGCGCGGCTTTAATGATGAGCCAGCCCCAGCCGCAGCCTATGTCGAGTAAGGTTTCGCCTGGTTTTAGATCTAACTTCTTCAAGATATAGTCGATCTTTTGCAACTGTGCTTGTTCCAGTGTATCATCCGGATGGTTGAAGTAGGCGCAGGAATAGCTCATCGTTTTATCAAGCCATAAAGAAAAGAAATCATTGCCGAGATCATAATGATGTTGAATATTCTGTTTGGCTTGAAATCGACTGGCTAGCCCACTCATTGCCTGAACAGTCTTTGTTAAGACACTGTTTTTTGCGAAAACCTGGGGATTGGCATCGAGTAGCCGGAGGAAATCTTCCAGTTGCCCCTCATAATCAAGATCTCCGCTCATATAGGCTTCACCCATAGCAAGGACAGGGTCATTGGCGAAATTGAATTGCGGCACCGTTTTAAACATAAGTTTGATGTTCCCTCTTGCTTGGCCATAAGCAATTTCTTCACCATCCCAGTAGCGGACAGCAAGGCTGCCGTGTTCAATTTTTCCAAAGATAGTATTGAGAAGTTGTTTTTCTAAAAGCGATGTTGCTTTCATAAAAATCACCAACCATTAAGCTTTCTTTTCATTTTCTTCCTTTTAAAAGTAAATGTCAAATATTGGAGAGGCACAAAATATAAAGAATCATGACTTCTCTTTGGAAAAATGCTGATAAACGGCTCACTATGGGGGCTGAAGCGAAAATTAAGGACAAAAGTAAGGGAACTTTTGAATAGGCAGTATTAGAATCGAAAAAATAGGATAAAGTCTCTAAACAAGAGGTAGAATTTTTGCAGGAATTTGTTTTTTAATGGTATAGTAAGAGTAATGCGGGTAAATGCAAATACAATAAAAAAGTTTAATTTTGAGTCAGAGCCTTTTCAATTAGATGAACTAAAAATAAATATGAGGTAATCAATCAGCTGCCTATATAATAGATAAAATGGATGATTTACAGGTAGGAATAAAACTAGTATTCGAGGTGTATGGTGGATATTCGCTTATTGAAAACTTTTTGTATAGTTGCCAAACTTGAAAACATTACGCAAGCTGCAGAACTGCTTACATTTACACAACCAACTGTTTCAGCTCAAATTCGTATGCTTGAAGAGCATTTTGGGGTGCAATTGTTTGAACGGATTGGTAAAAAATTATATATTACCGATGCTGGCAGGTATCTAATTGGTCCTTCAGAAAAAATTCTCAGAATTTATGGTGAAACAATTACTAACATGAATTGCTTTTCAGAAGTTCAATATATGAGAATTGGTATATCATCCAGTTATATCAATCCGCTGCTTTCACCCGCATTACTACAACTACAAACAAGCGGTAATGCAGGCAAAGTTAACGTAGAAATTTGCTTAAATTCAAGCTGTGTGCTTAATGGACTTAATAAAAATCAATATGATATCAGTATTGTCCATGACTTTATTTCTGAGAAATACTTAAATACAGTGATGATTCATTCGGAAGAGCTTGTTTGGGCTGGGCATAAAAAGCTGATAAAAGATAAGAAGTGTCCACAACTTGATGATTATCCAGTGATAAATTTTCGAAAAGGCTGTACCTTTCGTATGTTGTGTGATGAATTGCTGCAAAAACATAGACTAAATTCGACTTTTGAATATAGCGATTTTGATTCGGTAAAAAATGCGATGACGGAGGGGTTAGGGATTGCGCTGCTTCCAAGAAGTGTGGTAGAGAATCTCAATACAGAAAATGATAATTTTCATCTATTTAACGAACGGAGTGAATTAGAAATCCCGCTGTTTGCGATTACTCGTAAAGATAAAAATCTTTCAGCCACAGTACACACTCTGATTAAAAGACTTCAGGAGAATTCGTTTATGATATAGGCTTTTTTTATATTACTCATCATCCTTTTCAATTTCAAAGAAACTTCGCTCTCCAGTATAATAAAAGCAATAGCAGCTGGGAGGGGAACACAATGCAAACAACTGATTTGGGAATACAGAATGATATAATAAAGATAATAGATACATTTGATAATCTATTATATGGATTTGCTTATATAGGTGATTATTCTTCCTGTAAATTTAAGAATGCTCCATATGCAATAACAATTGGACTGCCTCTTTCACCCACCATAGTTGATGGGATCATAACTGGACCGAATCAAGTGTATTATGACGAATATTGTAACGTAAATGATAAACTTGATTTGATAACACAGCAGTTAAAAAATGTAATCGACGAAAAGGGGTATCTTGCTTATGCCATACCCTCTTCCAAGAGAACTGACTTTATCAATATTAAAGGTGAATTTCCTCATAAAGCCGCTGCCGTGAGAGGCGGGCTAGGGTGGATAGGCAAAAGCTCTCTTTTAATAACGAGACAATATGGTCCAAGGATTAGGATTTCTACGGTATTAACGGACATACCATTTCAGACGAATGATTTAGTTGGAACAAATTATTGTGGAACATGTAAAAAATGCGTCAGTGCATGCCCTGCAGGTGCAATTGTCGGCAATCTCTGGGATGAGAGCTTACCAAGGGAAGAATTAATTGATGTTAGAAAATGTGACTTATGGAAAATAAATAACTACTCTCAATTCCATGGACATGTTTGTGGGATTTGTGTTGCGGTTTGTCCACATGGAAAGAAGAAGGTCTAAATGGATCAGAATAAGAGGCTTCGACTTGTTTATTGAGAGATAGACGGCTTTTTTTATAAATGCACAATAGGACTTATATCTCGAATCATGGGGTTTAAGTCCTGAAAAATGCTTGACTTATGTAGCTTTTAGTATTATTATGATAAAAGTAAGTAAATATTTGGCAAACCTGTCGAAAGATGGGGACGCAAAGCTATGGGTCTAAGGACGGAGGTCTATGATTGCCAGGTTGCCGTTTTGGTCTAATTAAAAGTAACGGTCAGGGTATATCTCTGATCGTTTATTTAGGTATATGAAGCTTAGAATCATGGAAAGAAGTAAAGGTGGGTATGTTATTAGGTACCGTAGCAGATGTAGAGAATGCTAATTTAGGAAGCAGTGGAGGTGAAAAAGTTATAATGTTCATTTGTATGTATATCATCACGGCTATTCTTTTTATCAGCAGTCTATTCATATTAAGTTTGCCCGAGATATATATTGTGGGTGCAATTGTGTTATTGGTATTCCTGCCATTTATCTTTAGAAAAAAAAACACACTCAGAAGATGCATACCTTTTTGTAACTGTTCACCCAGTTAGGGTAGTTCCAGCTATGATTAAAGAATCAAATAAAAATTGGAGAAGAATGTAACCGTAGGATCATAGATCATGAACGGTCCCTAGCCTGGAGAGTGCTGAGGAGCCGTTTTATTTTTCTTCCTAAGAAACAATAGCTTAAATGCCTTCTCCATCCAGTCCTGAAAGAGAGCAAGTATTCTTTTGTGTTTTCAGAGGAGGCCCCAGCTTTTTCGGTGTAGGGTTTCTAGTAATTAGGAAAACAGATGCTAATATGATGAGCGCTGCTACAGCATCTTTGGAGGTTAATTGCTCATTGGCAAATGCCCAACCTAAAAAGACGGCAACTACTGGATTAACATAAGCATAAGTAGAAGCAATAGCTGGCTCGGCGGCTTTAAGAACCCAGATATAGGCACTAAAGCCAATAATCGATCCGATAAAAATTAAGTATGTTAAGGACAAGAAAGAACGGGTTGATATCTGTCCGATGCTCAATTGACCTAATTCACCCAGTGAAATTCCTACGATTAGGCATAGCATTCCACCCATTATATTCTGGATTGCTATGGACATGAGGGCAGAGTTAGGCAATTGTGCTGTTCGTGAATATAAGGAGCCTACCGCCCATGATAAAGAAGCAAATGTTAATACCAGGTATCCAGAGATTTGTGAGGAATCATAACTGGAAAACTGAAATGAATTGCTGACTAATAGTATCTGGCCTAAAAATCCTAACAGCAATCCAAGCAGGACATAGATATTGGGTTTCGAATTTCCCTGCCATAGCCAGGCCAATAAGGTCATCCATAAAGGAACAGTAGCAATGATCAATGCTGCAATACTCGAAGAAACGGTTTGTTCTGCCCAAACGACCAAAGAATTACCACCTAAGAGCATTAACCCGCCAATAATGGCAGCGCTTTTCCAATGAGGTTTCTCTGGCGTCTTGGTTCCTTTATAAACTTCCCACAAATACAAGAGCCCTCCGGCGATTACAAAACGAATACCTGCCAACAAAAACGGGGGGAGGGTTTCCACTGCGAATTTCATCGCCAGATACGTGCCGCCCCATGGAAAATAAACTGCTAATAATGCAAGTAGAATTGGATAAGAAATACGATTTGACGAATTCATTTTTAAAACCTCCATTTTCAATAGTAGTTGAACTAAAATGTTAGCTGTGCAGTTTCTTTCAGTGTGTTAAGAACAATGATTGTCTTCGTTGAGATGGATTCTCCCCGAACTTTTTCTTTTAATAACAGACTTAGAGACTCTGTGTTACGCGTCCGAATTTTAATCAGGTAGCAATCATCACCGGCAACATTATGGACTTCCTGGACACCTGGAATATCAACTAATAAACTTTCGATATCCTTATCTCCTGTTACTTTAATTAAGACAAAAGCAAGCATATCCAATCCAAGTGCGTGATGATTGAGCTTAGCTTCATAGCCCGTTATAATTCCTTGTTCCTCTAGCTTGCGAACACGGGATAAAGTAACAGAAGGAGCAAGTTTTACTTCGCGGGCTATATTTGCATTTGACATTCTTGCGTTACTTTGTAGTAAATAAAGAATTTTTTTATCAATAAGATCCATGATCATCACCTCAAAATAATTATAATTTTATAGGCAGTCTGATGTAAAGATTATAATTCTTCTAAAACGGATATATTTAGAATATTATTCTAAATATATTCTAAATTATAGAATAATATTCTGATTTCGTGTAAAATATTGAAATTTAATTTAAAAATACCATTCACCTGCTTACCAACAGTAGGTGAATGGTATTTTGCATATTCGTTATAAAATAATAGTAATGTTATCAGAGATAAGAATGTCATGAAATGGCTAGATCGATTCTTAATAATTCCATTGCTTTTTGCCTTGCAAAAAGATATCGATTTTGTCTGCAGGTACGGGTCTGCTGAATAGATAACCCTGCATGATAGGGCAATCGAGCTTTTTTAGAGAAGCGAGCTGCTCTGAGGTTTCTACTCCTTCTGCCACTACTTTGAAGTGCAGGCTTTTGGCGACCTGTAAAATCGCCTGGATAATAGCTTGGCTTTCTTGATTTAACGTAATATCACGGATAAAGGACTTATCAATTTTTAAAATATCAATAGGGAAACTTTTCAAATACATAAAGGACGAATACCCTACGCCGAAGTCGTCTAGGGCTAGGCGAACTCCTATGGAGCGCAGCGAATTCAGTAAAGATAGAGTAAGATCCGCATGACTGATTGCAACCGTCTCGGTAATTTCTAGTTCCAGTAAATGAGGTGGCAAGCCTGTTTTTTGTAAAATGCTTTGGATGTTCTGCAGAAGGTGGGGATTTTGAAATTGTTTCACTGATAAATTTACTGAAATCCGCATGGGAGGATAGCCGGATTTCTGCCATTGTATATTTTGCTTGCAAGCAGTAAGAGTTACCCAATCGCCTAAGGGGATAATAAGTCCCGTTTCTTCCGCCAAAGGAATAAAGGAATCAGGAAACAGCAACCCTTTCGTTGGATGATTCCAGCGTACAAGAGCTTCCACACCAACAATGCTGCCATCGAAAGATATCTGGGGTTGATAGTGTAAAACCAATCCAGAATGATTGTTGATTGCTTGGTGCAAATCCATTTCCATTTCCAGACGGTTGATGGATTGGAGCTGCATTTTTTCAGTGAAAAAGTCAAAACGGTTTTTACCCTGACGCTTGGCTTCATAAAGTGCCATAGCAGCGGTTTTAATAAGGTCATCAAATTGCTCACCATTTTGGGGAGAAAACGCAATCCCTGCACTGGCTGAAAGATAATAAAGATTTTTCCGGTACAGGCATGGTGCCTTAATTGCATTTATTACTTTCTCCACTGCCAATGTTGTTTTTTCTTTGTCCAAGTTGGGCAATAACAGAAAGAATTCATCACCGCCAATACGCGCAATGATATCGTTATTTCTTAAACAACTCAGTATTCTTTGTGTAACTATTTTTAAAAAATCATCACCGACAGCATGACCCATGGCATCATTAATTCGCTTAAAATCATCCAGGTCAACAAATACAACAGCAAACCCATTTTCATCCTTTTGTGATGCGGCTGCTGTTTCTGAAATCATATCTTGCACGTATAGACGGTTTGGCAGATTGGTCAAGGCATCGTAATATGCCAGGCGCCGGATTATTTCTTCCTTCTCTTTGAGTTCATCAAACTTTTTCTCCAGGCTAAATGTCCGTTTACGCACCATATTTTTAAGTTTGATATTAAAAATGATAAATAAGATCAAACCCAATGTTAAAACTCCAATAATGCAAATGAGTGGACGAATTAAAGAAGAATTGTCCACGCCCAAAAAGGATTGTTCTTGCACAACCTCATTCATAATAACACCCAAACCATCGTTCTGGTAGAATCCTTTTTCAATGGCAGCATAATGACCCGCAAGCTGAGATTGGTGTATCCATTTTAATTGCAAGGGCACCTCTTGAGCAGATGCTCCAGCAGGGAGTAAGAGTATTTTCCATAAGGAAATGAATAAAATGAAGTTGCGAATTCTATGGAGGAAGATTTTCAAAACTGGTTCACCTCAATGCAAGAGTTGAATGTAAAAAAATGGAGTTTTTGAAAAATAAGTCGAAAAATAGCGAATAATGTTATTGAGTAGTAGTTCGCTGCCTTTTATTTTGATACCTGCAATTTGAAAAGTATTTTTTCTATCTATCCGTCCCTTATGCATGTAAATCTGTCATTATCAAGAAAAGCCCCTTAAAAAGGGATAGAAAATGCGTGGAAAAAAATAATCGAACCGCAGAGAACACAGAGAACACAGAGAAAAGATAGATAGGGTTAAAAATCCCCTCAGCGTCCTCTGCGTCTCTGCGGTTAAATCGTTCTATTTGCTCTGTTTGTCATTGTCAAAAAGCCTCGGATGTCTTTTCTGACACTCCTGTGATTTATTTCATGGTCATTGCGAGCATAGCGAAGCAATCCCCTGCTTGCCAAGAGTTTGTTTCCCTCGATTCGTTTTAGTATGTTAATGAATTATCAGCATGTACGGTATAGAAAAAGAAGCTGTTTGCAGATCGGTACAAACGGCTTCTTTGCTTTAGTCTTGTTTAGCAATTTTTTATTATTTGCAAAAGGAGCAATTGGGATAATGACATCCTTCGCTGCAGGTGCGGCATAGGCCGCCATGACCTAAGGAAGCAATGAAGCGGGACGTAATTTTATCTCCAATAAGAACTTTAGGCAGAATGACATCCAAAACAGTAATTTTACTAAACATACCGCAAGCAGGAATACCCAAAATGGGTGTATCATTAAGGTATGCAAATAGGAACATAGCGCCCGGCAATACGGGAGTTCCGTAAACAATAACGTCTGCTCCAGTTTGGCGTACAGCCAGAGGCGTGATGTCATCCGGATCTACAGACATGCCGCCTGTGACAAAGACCAAATCATTTTCGTCAGAAAGTTCTTTAATTGCGGCGGAAACTTTTTGGGTATCATCCGGTACAAAAATAGTTTGTGACAGGCAACTGCCTAAGTCTGCTACTTTTTTCTGAATGACTTCTTCAAATCGATCCTTGATACGGCCATAAAATACTTCATTGCCAGTAACAACTAAGCCTGCTTTTTTTGCTGGTATGGGTCTAATAGAAATGATTTTTTCATTAGCGCAGATTCTTTCAATATGATCCAGGGTGTCTTGTGGCAGTGTTAATGGAATGATTTTGGCAGTGGCCACTACTTCATCTTTTTTAACGAGTGTGCCAGAATGCAGAGTCGATAGAGCGACTCCGGTCATCTCGTTAATTTGTAATAGCTTATCGATATGAATATCTAGTAAGCCAAAGGTGCGAGACAGCATATTTACTTTGCCTTCACTGGCATGTTCCCGAATAATATTAGCGCCAGCTGACAACCGTGAAAGCTGCTCAGCTGCTGCATTTTCGTGAACATCCCCGGGACCAAGATCCAAAATATAGACATGATCCTTGCCCATGTTCATCATTACAGGGATATCCTCAGGACGGATGATATGTCCCTTGTGAAAGGCTATACCTTTGAACTCTCCAGGGACAACTCTTGTTAGATCTTGACCAAGAACTAAGCCGACAGCATTGGTTACATGTATGGTTTTCATTTAGAATAATGCTCCTTTAGGAAGAATAGTACCTATTTTCATAGATGCAAAAGGATTGCTTCCAGCTCTGTTCCGTCTTTTATAGGGGGATTATGGGCTGGGATTTCAAGTAAGGCATTGGCTTCTAAGGCAGATTTTAGCATTCCATTACCTTGATGTGACAATGGTTCTGCAAAAATGATACCTTGTTTCATAAACCAGCGTGCCCAAACAAAACGACGAGTTGGCGAGGTTTTCGTAAAAGTACCCCAAAGCTTTACAATCGTCTTTTGGTGATTCCAATTACGTAATCCTGTAATTTTACGAATCAGTGGGCTGATTAAGACTTCGAAGGAAACACTGCCAGCTGCGGGATTGCCAGATAGAGCAATGAGTAAAGAGTTTTTCCAAACCCCAGCTAAGACAGGCATGCCTGGCTTCATTGCTACACCTTTAAAGAGAAGGGGGATTTGCAGTTCCTGAAATAGTTTTTCCATTACATCATAATCGCCAACAGAAGCGCCGCCTGTTGTAATATATACAGGCAGATCAGGCAGCTCAGAAAGCTTTGCAATGATAGAAGATAAATTGTCTTCTACACGTCCAAGTAAAATAGGCTCTCCTCCAGCCTTAAGGGTTTTTGCCAATAGCATATAACTATTGGAATCGCGAATTTTGCCAGGTTTCATAGGGTCAGAGGGAGACAAAAGTTCACTGCCTGTGGCAAGGATACCAATTTTTGGTTTATGGAAAACCAATGGATTGGCCTGTCCTAACATGGACAAGATTCCAAGTGCACCTTCTTCTAAGAGAGTGCCTGTTGTTAATACTTTTTCATTCACACGGATTTCTTCAGCTTGAGAACAAATATTGGTTGCTGCTTTGTCGGCAGTCAGTATTTCGATCTGGTCATTGATTAGACGAGTATCTTCCAGGCGAACGACGGCATCCGCACCTTCAGGAATTTTGGCACCCGTCATGATTCGTGTTGCCTGTCCGGATCTGACAATTTTACAAGGAACTGATCCTGCAGGTACGGATTCGATTTGTGTGAGCAGTACCGGATGTTCTGGGGATACGTGGGCAATATCTTTCAGTTGTACCGCATACCCGTCTAAAGGGGAACGATTAAAAGGGGGGAAATCCATGGTGGAAGTAATATCTTCTGCTAAAATACGGCCAAAACACTCTGCCAGGGGTAATCTCGTAGTACTGCAAGGCAGTGGTGCATGGTTTAATAAAAGGCTAAGAGCATCTTCTGGTGCAATCATTTAAAATCACCTGCTTTTGTTATATAGTATAGAATTTATAAGCTTTAGAGGGAACGTTAACCACAGAGAGCACAGAGTACGCAGAGGACACTGAGAGTGTGTTTTTACCCTATCTATCTTTTCTCTGTGTTCTCTGCGCCTCTGTGGTTCGGTACGCTTTGTATGTTTAAAGGACGCGAAGCGTTTTTCTTATACATATAGGCTTGCTGATAGTCGGGGAAAGAATTCAAGTTTTTAAATAAGAGTTCCAAATTGATGGTGGATGGCCACAATTCTTCTGATAGATAGAAGTTATGCAGCAAGTTGCAAAGAGATGACACTTTGTAATGACCTGCCTGCAAAGCTTGCTCAATGACAGGGAAGGAACTTTTTTGGTAAGCGGCAAAGAGTGGCTGTATTTTACAATGATACAGGGGCAGTACCGCATCTCGCTCTTTGTTAGCTGCTGCGTAGTGTAAAATCGTTTGCACAGCTTCTGGTATGACAAAAGGCATGTCACAGCTAATAACAAAAGCAGTAGCATACTTAGCATAGTGCAGACCTGCATGTATTCCGCTTAAAGGGCCACATTGAGGAATGATATCGGTCAAGACTCGGACAGAGGGAGGCAAGCTGCGGGGCTGATTGCTTATGACAAGAATGTCTTGTGAGATCTTTTCCATACATTTAATCATACTGTGTAGAATATCATGATCGCCCCAGGGAAGGGAGGCTTTGTCTTGACCCATTCGCGTACTCTTGCCTCCTGCTAAGATAACGGCACTGATTTGCTGCTGATTCAAGGTCTTTATATCTCCTTTGTAAGTTTAGGATAGAGGAGAGGGATCTTGGGTGATGCTTGTGAATAAAGTAAGAAAATGACGGGCAGCAGCCGATAGGTGACGATTGCGCATCCAGATAACGGCTGATGCAATATTAATGCAAGGATCACTAATGGTCTTAAATACCAGGTTGGCACTGGGAATAAGACCAATCGCGGCCCGCGGCACAATCGCTATGCCGACATTCGCGTCAGCCCAGGCTAAAATCGGCATGATATCATCACTCTTACAAAGTAAATACGGGTTGAAACCAGCTTGTTGGCAATGTTCTGTAATAATGATTTCATACTTACGATGGATCATTAATGGCTGGTCCATGAGCTTTTGCAAAGGGATGGAATCGCCTTCTTCTTCTAGAAGTCCGGTGTTATCCTTATGAATGGCAGCCACTAACGGTTCTTTAGGCAGCTCGATGGCTTCATAGGTATCTGTATCAAAAGAGAAACGTACTAAACCGATTTCAATTAATCCTGCATTTAAGAGTTCAATAATGCGAATTGACTCCCCTTCCCATAGCTCAAACTTTAAATCAGGATAGTGATTGCGAAAGATACGCGCTACTTTTGGTAAAATGGTTACTCCAGAGGAGGAGGCTGTACCTATGGATAGTGTGCCATAGGCACCAGAATCGATTTCTTTGATTTCTTTTACCGTTGTATCCATCAGCTTAAGTAATTGTTCTGCCCGATTGTGCAGCAAACGTCCTGCTTCTGTAAGTTGAATTTTGCGATGACCACGTTCAAAAAGCTTTGTGCCTAAATTTTCTTCCAGCTGTTTCATTTGTCGGCTAAGAGGAGGCTGAGCCATATGCAAGCGCTGAGCGGCTGTTGTGATGTTGCCTTCTTGTGCAATGGCAAGAAAATATTGTATTTCACGTAGACTTATCATAAGAAGCACTCTCCTATAAAGCACGAATACCTAAAAAGTATGGGAGACGAATGTTATTAGTATTATTAGTATGGAATAAATTTTGATATAATTGTAATCTGAAAGACTTATATAGTCAAATCATAATTTATGTTTACAAAAATACTAAAAAACGCGAAGAGCAGGAGAAAACACGAAGGGAATAAGCAGTGTTCTTTAAACTCTTCGTGTCTTCGTGTTTAAATCTATATTTAAGTAGAAGTAAAGAATGGAGGAGTTTGAAGTTGAGTCGTAATTTGAATTCATTCGTTTTGGCAGATTCTAAAAAATGCATTGGCTGTCGCGTCTGCGAAGTAGCCTGCGCTGTTGCTCATTTGGATACTGAAATTAAGACCGTAGGGAATATGAATTTTTCCCTGAATCCGCGGTTGTATCTCGTCAAAACTCCTGAGATCACAATGCCTGTTCAATGTCGTCACTGCGAAGATGCTCCTTGTTTAAAGAGTTGTCCAGTGTCAGCGATTAAAGAACAGAGCAATCGGATTGTAATTGATGAAGCAGGCTGTATTGGCTGTAAAAGCTGTATAATAGCTTGCCCCTTTGGGGCCATTGAACTAATTGTTTCTCGCCAAGAAGCTATGGGAGATGACCCAGAAGTTATTGCTAGTAAATGTGATCTATGCGGGGGAGCGCCCGCATGTGTAAAAGCTTGTCCCCGTGAAGCCCTTCAATATGTTGATATGGTAAAAGAAGGGACACAGCGGCGTATTGCGGCGGCCAATATGATGAGTGGATTCCACAACGAATTCATGGTCAGGGAGGGATAAGCGGTGGCTAAAAAACTACAAGAAAATATTAAAATAGATGCAGAACTTTGTACAGGATGCCGCCGGTGCTCAGAAGTCTGCCCTGTAGATGCGATTGAAGGTGAAGAAGGCAAGCCTCAGTCTGTCAATATAGCTAAGTGTGTCATGTGTGGGCAATGTGTGCAAATATGCAGTGCTTATGATTCTCCTTTTGAACAGTATGCAACGTCTCGCAGTCAAAGACTGAAAGAACGGAATATGCCTATGGTGAAAGAACCACTTTTTGCTGCTTATTATCAGGGTGACTTTTTTAAGGTAAAGAAGCAATTAGCAGACAAAAAACAATTTTCCATGGTGCAATGCGCTCCGGCAGTCAGGGTCTCTCTTGCCGAAGAATTTGGCATGCCCCTTGGCAGCCTGGTACCAGGAAAAATGGTTGCAGCCTTGAAGCGTTTGGGCTTTACGCGAGTGTATGATACGAACTTTGCTGCTGACTTAACCATCATGGAAGAAGGCAGTGAATTGGTTAAGAGAATTACAGAGGGCGGATCGCTGCCGATGTTTACCTCCTGTTGTCCAGCATGGGTAAAGTTTGTGGAAAATGAATATCCTGAGCTGATTGACCATTTATCAAGCTGTAAATCACCCCAGCAAATGGCGGGAAGCATGTTTAAGACCTATGGCGCGAGTATTGATGGGGTCGATGCCCGAGAGGTGTATAGTGTCGCGATCATGCCTTGTACCTGTAAAAAGTCTGAGGCTAGTCGGCCTGAGATGAAATCCAGCGGCTATCAGGATGTGGATGCTGTCTTAACCACAAGGGAATTAGCGTATCTCATCAAGGAAGCGGCGATTGATTTTAATGATTTGCCTGAAGAAAGCTTTGATAAACCTTTAGGCATGTACTCTGGAGCGGGTACTATTTTTGGGGTAACAGGCGGTGTCATGGAAGCAGCGATTCGTACTGCCTATGAACTGATAACCAAAGAACCGATTGAAAATGTGAACGTTACAAGTGTTAGAGGTGAACAAGGTGTCAGGAAGGTCACATTGGATACTGGTGCATTGAAGCTTAAAACCGTTGTGGTTTCAGGATTGAAAAATGTAATTCCCATTTTGGAAGATGTACAAAGAGGAAAGGCTGATTTTCACTTTATGGAGGTCATGACCTGTCCGGCAGGCTGTATCAGCGGTGGGGGCCAACCGAAAATGCTCTTGCCCGTCGATGGAAGAAAAGCTTATGAAAATCGGAAGTCCAGCACCTATCAACATGATGAAGAGCAGCACTATCGAAAGTCTCATGAAAATCCAGACATACAAGATATTTACCAAAAGTTTTTGGGAGAACCCTTAGGGCATAAATCACATAAGCTTTTGCATACCCACTATAAGCCTAGTCGATGAGGTTAGCCATTATAAACAAGTATGAGTAGGACAGGTGAAGATATGTTAGACGGGCATAAACGTATCATTGATTATCTTAGAATTTCGGTAACGGATCGCTGCAATTTTCGCTGCCGATATTGTATGCCGCCACAAGGGATACAACTGCTTAGCTCTCAGGAAATCTTGTCGTATGAAGAATTGCTGCGTATTATTACTGTTCTTGGGCAGCACGGCGTCAGCAAGATTCGGATTACAGGTGGGGAACCGCTGCTGCGCAGTGGTATTGTTGATTTTCTTAGCCGCATACGCAGGATTGATACCATTCAGGATCTTTCCATGACGACAAATGGCAGTTTGCTCGGTCAGAACCATATGGCCCGGAGATTAAAACAAGCTGGTTTGGATCGAATTAACATCAGTATGGATACGACCAATTCCATGCGTTTTGCTTACATTACTGGTCAAGGACAATTGCAGCAGGTACTTGCTGGTATTGAAGGTGCATTAGAGGCTGGTCTGCATCCTGTGAAACTCAATGTTGTAGTGACAGAAGCGTTATCGGATTCCGATATTTCCTACTTTATGAATCAAGTATATCAATCTCCCATAGCTATCCGTTTTATTGAATATATGCCGATTGGTGAGAAGCCCATGGGACAAAAGGTTAGCATTGCTATGGTGAAAAACAGAATTGAGCTCCAAGGGCAGGGAATCTTAGAACCTGTTATGAACATTGCAGGCAATGGACCAGCCAAATATTATCGGCTCCCAGGTGCGCAAGGTATGTTTGGCTTTATTACGCCGATGTCAGAGCATTTTTGTCATAGCTGCAATCGTGTTCGATTGACTGCCGATGGGAAAATTAAGTCCTGCTTATTGTCAAATCATGAAGTAGATATTAAATCCCTATTACGCAGGGGATGTACTGATGAGGAAATCTATGGATTATTTGCTGAAGCCTTAGAAGTCAAACAGTTGCAGCATTCTTTAGATTACGGGGATCAATCCTCTGTGAGGCGTCCGATGGTTCGAGTTGGTGGTTAGTTATGCTCATCCTTTGCCTGTTTACGGCTATATCATAGTTGTTTTTCAAAAGTAAAATAAAGAAGACTTAGGAGGTAGAAAGATGAATGACTTTGTAATAGCAGATCCTGGGAAATGTATTGGCTGTCGTACGTGTGAAGTTGCCTGTGTAATGGCGCATCAAAAGGAGCAAGCTCTTGAAAAACTGACTGTAGAAAATTTTTCACCAAGACTAAGGGTTGTAAAGACTGCAAAAGTGACTACGCCGATTCAATGCCACCAGTGTGAAGATGCACCCTGTGCTAAGGCTTGCGCTGCTCAAGCGATCGTGCAGCAAGATCAGTCTGTGCAAGTGATTCAAGGAAGATGCATCGGGTGTAAGGCGTGTTTGATGGCGTGTCCTTATGGTGCGATGGATTTGGTGCTTACTGCGGTGCCTGTGCAAGGTGAAAGTAAAGTCGAAGCGCTGAAGTGCGACTTGTGCCGCAAACAAGATGGGGGACCTTCCTGTATTAAAGTTTGCCCAACAAAGGCTCTTTATGAGGTTCGTGGGTCGAAAATGGTGGAACAGATGCAAAATAGACGCAAACGAGCGGCTCTTGGAGTAATGAGCAGCAGATAATAGGAGAAGAATGGAGGGTGTCCAAATGGCTAATAAAGTCTTAACGATATGTCCTTATTGCGGCAGCGGCTGTCAAATCTATTTAACGGTAAAAGATGGGGAAGTTATAGGCGCTGAGCCCGGAAATGGCCGTACAAACGAAAGTGAATTATGTTTAAAGGGATATTATGGCTGGGATTTTCTTAAAAATTCAAAACGCCTTACTGCCCGCTTAATGAAACCGCTATTAAGGCGCAGCCGTACCGATGAATTTGAGGAAGTATCCTGGGAAGAGGCAATTGATTTTGCTGCAACCAGATTGCAGGCGATTAAAGAAAAGTATGGTCCCGATGCAATTATGGCTACGGGATCAGCTCGCGGTCCTGGAAATGAGGCTAATTATGTTATGCAGAAATTTGTAAGGGCTGCCTTGGGAACGAATAATATTGACCATTGTGCTCGGGTCTGTCATGGATCGTCGGTGTCAGGTTTGCAGGCTACCCTAGGAAATGGGGCAATGTCCAATTCCATTCCCGAAATTGAAGATACAAAGTGTGTCTTTATCTTTGGTTATAATGCTGCAGAATCCCATCCGATTGTTGCGCGCCGCATCATTAAAGCAAAGGAAAAAGGAGCAAAAGTGATTGTTACCGATCCTCGCTTTACGGAGCAGGCTAAAATTGCCGATTTATGGCTGCCTATTAAGAATGGTACGAATATGGCTCTTGTAAATGCCTTTGGAAATGTCTTGATTGAGGAAGGCTTATACAACAAGCAGTATGTGGAAAATTTTACAGAGGGTTTTGCAGAATACAAAAAAAATGTCGCAAGGTATACACCGGAATATGCCGAAAGTATTACAGGAATACCTGCGAAAGATATTCGAGAAGCCATACGGACCTATGCTAAAGCTCCTAGTGCGACCATTCTCTGGGGAATGGGAGTTACTCAATTTGGTCAAGCCGTAGATGTTGTAAAAGGGTTGTCTTCCCTAGCCTTGCTGACAGGAAATCTGGGACGTCCGAATGTAGGCGTAGGTCCAGTGCGGGGGCAGAATAATGTACAAGGGGCCTGTGATCATGGGGCACTGCCTAACTTATTTCCAGGTTACCAATCAGTGGAGGATGACGCAATCCGAAGTAAGTTTGAAAAGTCTTGGGGCGTATCCTTACCGGCAAAGCCTGGTTACCGCCTGACGGAAGTTCCTCATCTGGCAAAAGAAGGCAAAGTGAAAGCCTACTATATATTTGGTGAAGATCCTGTACAAAGCGACCCTGATGCAGCAGGCGTTAGAGAGGCATTGGCCAGTATGGAACTTGTTATCGTCCAGGATATTTTCATGAATAAAACAGCACTGCATGCAGATGTTATTTTTCCAGCAACCTCTTGGGGAGAGCATGAGGGAGTTTATTCTTCAGCAGACAGGGGGTTTCAGAAATTCAATAAGGCAATTGAGCCGAAAGGCGATGTGAAGCCGGATTGGGAAATTATTTCCTTGATGTCAACTGCTATGGGATATCCTATGAAATATAATAAGACAGAAGAAATTTGGGAAGAGCTAAGAACGCTGTGTCCTATTTATGCTGGAGTTACCTATAAGCGTCTGGAGGAGCTGGGAAGTATCCAATGGCCCTGTACCAGTGAAGATTCCGTGGGGACAAAATATTTATATGAAGGCAATAAATTTGATACTCCAAGTGGAAAAGGACTTCTCTTTGCATCGGAATACCGTTCACCGAAAGAAATGCCTGACAAGAAATATCCATTGGTATTATGTACGGTAAGAGAAATTGGTCATTATTCGGTTCGAACAATGACAGGAAATTGCGCTGCTTTGCAGGTTTTGGCAGATGAGCCAGGTTATATACAAATGAGTCCTGAGGATCTTGCAGCATTGAATATTAAGGATCAGGAACTGGTGTGGGTATCTTCCCGGCGTGGGAAAGTCATAGCAAGAGCACTTTCTACTGAGCGGGTAAATACAGGTGCTGTGTATATGACCTATCATTGGTGGATTGGTGCTTGTAATGAATTAACCATTGATCATCTTGACCCGATCTCTTTTACGCCAGAGTATAAATACTGTGCTGTGAAAGTGGAAAATATTGAAGACCAGGATTGGGCAGAAGGTTATGTGCAAAGTGAATATAGCAAACTGAAGAAAAAGATGTTTTGTTAATTCTATAAAAAAATGGCGTCGCAAATTTGCTGACGCCATTTTTTTTATAGAATAGTACTCTATCCCTAGATTTTACCATTGGAGCAGTTCCTAGATAATAGCAGGTTTTTGTTGAAAAAAGCAGAATATTGTCTTAAATAATATGATTTTTGAAAGGAGGATCAGATTCATTGCGATTTTTGCATAAATTCACACTATTACTCTGCTCATTGGTCATTATTAGCAGTTTTATTCAATTTGTTGCTTTTGATCGATTTTTCCTTGCGAATACCAGTTCTTTGCTATTGGCTACCAACGAAAAAGCCGCAAATAATCTTAGTGAGCAATTACTAGCCTATTTTAAAAATATTGAGGACTCTATGGCCATCATTGCATCCGACCCTATCCTTAGAAAGGATAAAGAGCTTCTTGATAAAATTAATGCAGTGATTCCCGAAGTAAATACGATATTTATTATTGATAAAGAAGGGAATGTTTCTGTTTCAAGTCAGCCTGAAAAGACATCAGGAGTAAATCTAGCACAAAGAGATTATTTTCAGCATGGAATAAAGGGAGAGACATACATCAGTGGCGTTTATAAAAGTGCTCAAGGACGTGAAGTGGTTGCGATTTCCGTCCCCATTATTGGCAATGGTACTATAGTCGGTGTAGTTGTGGGGACAGTATGGCTGCGTGGCAATAAATTGGCAATGATGTTTGATAATAAATCCTTCGGCCGAAGCGGATATATTGCGATTACTGACCAGCAAGGGACTGTAGTGTATCATTCGGATCAGGAACGCATTGGTAAGAAAGGGGGAATCATTGAAAGTTTACAGGAGATGACAGGTTCAACCGTTATGAAGAATTATTCTGAAATTGAATATTATATCGGATACAGCAAAGTCCCTCAATTGGATTGGTATGTCATTGTGGGTACACCGACTGCCGAGATAACACAGTATCGCAGCATGATGCTTTACCAGATCTTGGCGGTGTCAATATTTACGATTTTCGTAGTTGTCATTATTGGCACTTATACGGTGCGGCGGTATATGAAGCCTTTTGAGACATTAATAGAAGCTTTTGGCTCTGTCAGGACGGGAAACTATAAGAAGATTGCCTTATCTGGTTATGCGGCGGAATTCAGTGAAATGATTCAAAGCTATAATGACACGATTCGAAAATTAGAAGAAGTTCATAGTTCCTTAAAAGGAGCGGCAGATATTGACGCATTGACTGGAGCGTATAATCGCAGATCTTTTGATAAAACAGTGGAATTACTAAGAGGAGAGCTGCAATCTGGATCTCTTAGTACATTAGGTGTTATGGTATTGGATCTGGATAATTTTAAGAGGCAAAATGATATTTCTGGTCATTTAGCTGGTGACGATATTTTAAAAGAATTTACGGTCATCGCACAATCTATTGTAGGATTTCGATCCTTATTTCGGTTTGGTGGAGACGAATTTGCAATTATTTTGCGGAATGTCGCCGATACAATGGTTATTTCTTATGCGGAAGAGATACGCCTGCAGTGTGCCAAGAAACTAAGTGGCTGTACCGTAAGTATTGGCATTGCAGCTTATCCCAAAAATGGTGATTCCATAGATGAATTGCTGTCTTTCGCTGATAAAGCACTTTATATGAGTAAGGAAACTAGAAATAAAGTAACAGAGTACCCAGCCGGCAAATGATAAAGAAGAATTGAATGGTGAGGAATTTTTATTGTGAGAATTGAAAAGTGATATTCCGCAAGACAAGTATAGCTTATATAACGTACAATAAAGATACGAAATGAATGGGTAATTTATAGAAGTGCGGGAGAGGCTATGAAACATATATTCTTCTATCAAACTAATATTGGGGAAATTGGGATTGCGGAAAACAAAGGTTCAATTACAAATTTGTTTGTTAAAAGAGAGCGCATTCTTCGGGATGTTGTTGTAAAAGAAACAGCAGTGCTGAAAGAAGCAGGTAAGCAGCTAGTGGATTATCTTGCAGGCAAGCGTAAATCCTTTGCACTTCCTCTTGCTCCGGAAGGTACAGAATTTCAACAGAAAGTTTGGAAAGCGCTGCAAGAGATTCCCTGTGGTGAAACACGAAGCTATAAGGATGTCGCAAGGAGTATTGGCCAGCCAAAGGCTTCTCGTGCCATTGGCATGGCTAACAATAAAAATCCGATCTTGATTTTGATTCCATGTCATCGAGTCATAGGTGCAAATGGAAAACTGGTTGGTTATGCTGCCGGGCTCCAGGTTAAAGAATATCTTTTGAAGTTGGAAAAATAGTATGGAAACAGTAAAGACGAAGTTTTTTGCATATGGTCAAAGAGAAATTGAGTATTTACAAGATGTCGACCCAATACTCGGAGCTGCGATGAAGCGATTGGGAAAAATTGATCGTGAGGTTATTCCAGATCTGTTTAAAGCTCTAATCTACGCTATTGTTGGACAACAGATTTCTGTTAAGGCAGCGTATACGGTCTGGCATAGAATGCAGCTCCACTTTGAAAAGATAATTCCACAGCATATTGCTTTTGCAGCGGTGGAGGAAATTCAGCAATGCGGTATGTCTACAAGAAAAGCGATTTATATTAAAAATATTGGTGAAGCAGTGATGCATAATCGTTTGAACCTTATAGAACTATATGACCTGCAAGATGAAGAGGTTATCAAGCGCCTATCAAAAATAAATGGCATTGGTGTCTGGACGGCAGAAATGCTGCTTCTTAATTCAATGGAACGCCCTGACATTGTTAGTTGGGGCGATATTGCCATAAGACGGGGCATGATGAACCTCTATAATCTAAAAACGATTACAAAAGAACAATTTGAGAAATATAAGAAACAATATTCTCCTTACGGCTCCGTAGCGTCGATCTATCTCTGGAAATTATCCTTTGAATCATAATGAGCAAAGAAATCAACTTTAAACGCCTGCCAGAATCTATGCAGATTTGGCAGGCGTTTAAAGTTGATTCCATAAACAATTTTTAAGCAGAATGCATGAATGCTTTAAATAATTCTTGCCAGCTATTAGCTATATGGATTGCTTTTTCATATGCTGGAGTATTACGCTGGGTCTTAACGGGAAGGCAATTGATCATGACCGTATTATGGTCGGAGTCTTTTACATGCATTACTACATGTATAGTATTTACATTGGATTCTGTCTTATTACGAATTAAGCCGCTTACAGGTTTTAAACCGTCCAATAAAGCCTTGCGAATTTTATCAGTAATTTGGTTTTCGGTAATAATTGCTGGATTATTTTCAACGATTGAAACATCTAGAATATCGTTAGGCTCAAATAGTTTATAAGACATATTGGTTGATACAATGCAAAATCGTTTTGACTCTACGTCAACATACAGAAAGCCCGACAAATCTATACCATCGACAATTGTACACGCACTGGAAGCTCTAAAACCATCAATCTGGGCGACAATAGCATCCGACTGGACAGCTAAAGTACGGACTCTCTTTTTTAATTTATTGCTTTTCAAGATTGAATAAGCCAAAGCACCAATAGCCCCAAGGGCTGTTAATAAAAATATGTCAACCACAGTGTCACCTCTCATTTGATTATTACAGTTATTATTACCACAAATAACTGTGTATTCCTGCATAACATAAAAAGAAAGCCTATAGCTGCAGTCTGAGAGATGCTGTGATAGTTAAAAGGAAATGATGGGTATATGGTGTATAGTTTATCATCAATAAAAACCTTTAAAATAATAATTATTAAATAATTAAAAACACTAAAACATATTGACTATTTCCTACTAGAATAGTATGATATATATACAAACAGATAATTAAAGGAGGTTCTAAGATGAAACAGGTAGAATTAAAATATGGGTTTGAGGCATTGGAGCCTCATATTGATGAACTTACCATGAGGACGCATTATAGCAAGCATCATGCAACGTATACCAATAATTTTAATGCAGCATTGGAAAAACTTCCAGAGCTATCCGGCAAGACCGTGGAGGAAATCTTGGCAAATCTTCCTGCTATTTCCAATACAGCCCTGCGAACTGCTATCCAGAATAATGGAGGCGGATACTATAATCACAATCTTTATTTTAGAATTATGTCACCTGAAGGGGGCGGAGAACCGACAGGGGCTTTGGCAAAACAGATTGACAAAGTATTCGGAAGTTTTGCTGATTTTAAAGAAAAAATAAAAGCTGCAGCTATTGGCCGTTTTGGTTCAGGATGGGCGTGGCTTTCCACCGATTCTGCGGGAAATCTAGCAATCAGCTCTACTCCCAATCAAGACAATCCTTTTATGGAACCGGGCAGCAAATGGATACCCATTCTTGCTATTGATGTATGGGAGCATGCTTACTATCTAAAGTACAAAAACCTGCGCCCTGATTATATCGAAGGCTTCTTTCAAGTAATTGACTGGAAAGAGGTAGCTAGATTATACGAAGCGTCCATTACATAATGGCTTTGCAGAAAAATAAATAACACGATTCCAGTAATTGTGAGGCTCCGCTGCTTTTATTGAGCACGGAGTCTTGTTTTTAAATAGGTCAAGGATAATCCTGGATAACGATTTCGTTATATGATTAAAAATGTTGGCAGTGAGGAAGATCTCATCAATGGAGTATAATAAATTGGCAGCAGCAGACACTAAAAGGGTCTACTTTATGCTGGTGTAGAAGGTAAGCTAATAAAGCATAGAATGTCTATGCTTTTTGTTATATAAAAACTAGTGCCTTGGCAAAGTTAGATGTTAGTTTTAGACACCGTAGATTTTTTTGCTCTGTAAGGCGACGACAACGAAGCAGGGCGGGAAAAGATGCGGTGTATAACCAACCTAATTGTTGACTTTGTCAAGGTACTAGAATACAAAAAGGAAAGGAGATATGATGACAAAGATGATAACAGGATGGAATCTAGACAACAGTTATGCTCGTCTGCCGGAATCCCTTTTTACCAAACAGAATCCAACAGCTGTACGTTCGCCGAAGTTGATCATTCTCAATGATCAACTGGCAGCAGCTTTGGGATTGAATGTCCAGGCGCTGCAAAGCAAAGAGGGCGTAGCGGTGCTCGCTGGCAACCAGATTCCTGAAGGCGCCTTGCCTCTTGCTCAAGCATATGCGGGGCATCAATTCGGCAATTTTACCATGTTAGGGGATGGGCGGGCTGTGCTGCTTGGTGAGCAGATCACTCCCCTAGGTGCACGATTTGATATTCAGCTCAAGGGTTCAGGCAGAACGCCATACTCCCGCCGTGGCGATGGTCGAGCGGCATTGGGACCGATGCTTCGAGAATATATCATTAGTGAAGCAATGCATGCACTTGATATTGCGACCACCCGCAGTTTAGCAGTGGTAACAAGCGGTGAGTCAATAATCCGTGAAAGCGAACAGCCTGGTGCCATTCTGACCCGCGTGGCTGCCAGTCACTTGCGGGTCGGTACCTTTCAATATATTTCGGAGTGGGGCACATTTGAAGATTTAAGGTCCCTAGCGGATTATACATTGCAGCGGCATTTTCCGGGAGCTGAGACTACTGAGAATCCTTACCTTTTTCTTCTGCAGGAAGTGATCAAGCGCCAGGCAGCATTGATTGCCAAATGGCAGCTGGTTGGCTTTATACACGGGGTGATGAATACAGATAACATGGCTCTGAGTGGCGAAACCATTGATTATGGTCCTTGTGCCTTTATGGACGCCTATGATCCGGGAACCGTATTCAGTTCCATTGACATGAGGGGCCGCTATGCCTATGGCAATCAGCCGCATATTGCCGGGTGGAATCTCGCAAGATTTGCTGAAACTCTGTTGCCGCTTCTGCATGACAATGAGGAGCAGGCGGTCAAAATAGCTCAGGATGCAATTTTAGAGTTTACTGGATTGTATCGCTGTAATTGGCTTGCGGGTATGAGGGCAAAACTAGGAATATTCAATGAAGAATTACAGGATGAATCCCTTATTGAAGACCTTCTCAATATGATGCATAAGTATCGTGAGGATTATACCAACACTTTCCGCGCATTAACTTTTGATACTTCAGAGGATATGGTACTATTTGGTACTAACGAATTTTCTCAGTGGAATGAGCGGTGGCAGGCAAGATTAGGCAGGCAGCAGGAAGCGAAAGCAGCTTCTCATCAATTGATGCGAAACAGCAATCCTGGGATAATCCCTCGCAACCACCGGGTAGAAGCCGCACTAGAAGCCGCAGTGCAAGGTGATTACAGCGTGATGGAGCGGCTTCTTGCTGTTCTTTCAAGCCCCTACGCCCACTCCCCCGAACAAGCTGATTACTCTAAATTGCCTGGACCATCTACTCATCCTTACCAAACTTTTTGCGGTACTTGATATAAGAACATAAGCGTAGAGCAAAAGAGAAATTTGATGACCAACTCGGTGTAAAGCCGCTTAGCTTTGCACCGAGTTGGTCATACTTGCTTTTTTTTGCTTTTCCTAGCAATAGCATATATTTTAAGAACCATCCATCTAATAAATATTGCCATTGCAGTATAGATAGGGAAGCCATAATAATATTTCCACTTAAGAAGCAGGTAAAAATCGCTCCACACCAGCAGCGGCTCCAAGATAAAGCAGAATACGGCCGCCATAAGCAGTGTTGTCCATAAAAAACTTTTCCAGGTCTTGCAATACTGGTAAATAAGAGAATAGATCATTGGTAAACTAGCTAGGTCGACTGCTGACAAAGGCGGAAATATTGGAATAATATCTGCAGGATATTCCCAGAGAGTCAGTTCTTCCCCCATTTCATCCAGAATGAGAGTAATGATGGCAGTTAAACCGGCATGCAAGGTAATTTCCGGTAGTCGGGATTTGTCCACTAGCTTGCACCAAACGAGGGCAGAAAAAGCAAAGACACCTATTAAGAAAAACCATCTAAAGTGAAAAAGATCTTCCTGCTGCCACTCATTGATACGCAAATAAGTTAGCAGTTTCTGTAATTCTACAGCCTTGGATACTTCAGTATCGAAAAACATAGATTGCCTCCTTAGCTGGAATGTCTTTGAGCATTTTCCGCAATGGAAAAGATGAGAACAACGACCCCTCTGATGATCAACGCTACAGCGATGTATAACAGGAAGCTATAGCCATAGTTCCAGTTCAGCAATCGATAGAAATCAGCCCAGGTCAGAGCCGGTTCAAAGATAAAAGATAGTAAGCCAGCAATGATAATAGCAGCTAAGCTAAAACTCTTCCAAGTCGAAAAGTATTGATAGGTAAGGGATAATACCAGAGGTACAAATAATAAATTAATAGCTGTTATAACCGGAAATATCGAAAATAAATAAATGGGGTAGGTCCATAGAATTAATTCATCGCCGCATTCATCGATGCACATCATGACAATTGTTGTTAAAACCGTATATAGCAGGATTTCTGGTATTCTTGTTTTATTAAGCAGTCTCCACCATAAGACGATAATTAACGTAAACAATCCTAGCAGAAGCCACCACTTAAAATGAAATATATCTTCCAGCAGCCATTTCTCAATATGGGCAGAAGTAAGCATTTTTTGTATTTCTATCTCTGCTGACCAGCCTGTTACGGAAAGTAACATATGTTGCCTCCTCAATAATACGCAGTTAAATTGTTTTTATTATGCCACAAGAGATGGTCTTACATCCTTGTACACAAACAGATCTTGTACCAAATAAAGGAAGGACAGGCTTGTTCTGAGGTTGCTGAATATTGATCAGCTTTGGAACTGTTGCCAATTCAAAGGAGACAGCGCATGATATTCAAGTAACTCTGGACAAACTATTTAAAGATTCTGCGATCCATCTTAGTAGCCCATAGGCTCAGCACATCTGTGATGCGGATGAAATTATTACATTCAATTAAGATGCAATTTAAAGGGATTGATGAAATGCTTGATGAAAAGGACATAAAAGACAGTCTCGTTATTTTAAGAAGTAACAATAGCTGATGCCAAATAGGAGTTGAAAATATGATAACTCACTCTAAAATACGACGGACAGGGGCCGTTTTCAAGTTGTTTGCAGGATTTCTCACAGAGATTGCCTGGTATAATCTTTTGCGTAGAATATATGGCCCTAAAATAGAGGCCCGACTACCTGAACTGTATCGTAATCAGGCCATTCGCTTTCGGGAGACTGCTTTAGTCCTACAGGGATTGATGATAAAAGTAGGGCAGTTCTTTAGTACCCGCATTGATGTACTTCCTGTGGAATATATTACAGAATTGGCTCTGCTGCAAGATCAAGTACCACCTGTGAGCAGTGCCAAAATCAAAGAAGTGATTGGATTAGAACTTGGGGGTAAGGTGGAAGAGCTATTTGCCCAATTTGATGATAATCACATTGCTGCGGCATCCTTTGGGCAGGTACATCAAGCTGTTTTGCTGTCTGGAGAAGTGGTGGCAGTAAAAGTATTAAGACCATCGATTGAGAAGATTATTGAAATCGATCTCACAGCCTTTCGAACCGTGATCTGGATGGTAAAGGTCTTTACTAAATGGGAGCAGTATGCTGATTTTGATGCTATCTATGCTGAATTTAGTGCTACCATTCGTGAAGAGCTTGACTATCGGCAGGAACTGGCTAATCTTGAGCGGTTCAGGAGAAATTTTCAAGATGATCCCATGATTTCTGTGCCAGCTGTTTATCCGAAATATTCAAGACAGCGAGTGTTGACTCTGGAGTTCGTCTCCGGGTACAAGGTGACAGATCGTACCGGTTTGTTAGCAGCGGGAATTAGCCCAAAAAACGTGGCGGGCAATGTAGTCGATTCCTATCTTAAGCAAGCTTTAATACACGGGTTTTACCATGCCGATCCTCATCCGGGTAACTTATTTGTGAGGCCGGATGGTGGCATTATTTTTATTGATTTTGGCATGGTGGGCAGGATTACAGAGCATAACAAAAAGGCTGTCCGCAAATTGATTGGCGGAGTAATCAACAGTAATGCTGAAGAGGTGTCCCATGCACTGCAAGAACTAGGGTTTATTAAATCGACAGCCAATCTCTTAAGTCTGCAAAAGGCAATTGCCTTGTTATTAGCTGGCTTGCAAGATATGCAGTTGGAGGATCTAGGAAAACTAAAAATTGATGGGCTTTTAGAAGAATTACGTGAGTTCATTTATTCTCAGCCCTTTCAAATTCCCGTACATTATACCTTTTTGGGCAGAGCCGTGGGGACCCTATCAGGGATTGCCACAGGACTAGATCCGAATATGAATATTCTGGCAGTGATTAAGCCCTATGCAAAACAGATTCTTGGTCAAGATTTTTCACTTCTGCAATTGGTTTGGCAGAAGACCAAAAAAGTAGTTTTAGCGGGGGTGGAGGTTCCGCCGTTACTGGAGCAGACTTTACGGGAGCTTCGTGCTGGGAATGTCCAAGTTAAGGTGGAAATGGGACCTGTTTTGAGACAGTTACGTTTTCAGGAGACTTTAGCAAATCGACTGGTGTGGACTATTTTGTTGACAGGCACAGGGATCGGAGCGGCTATTCTTTGGAGCAGCGGGCATAAAGACGCAGCCGTTTTATTACTGTATATTATGGGGGCTCTTGCTTTGTTATTGGTAAATAATTTGCGCAAACGGGCTGAAAGGGTGCTTCATTGGCACCGTCATTCTCGTCGGTGATGGAATTGGAGATATAAACTCGTTTGGTATAAAAATGGTAAAATGAAATATTTTCAAAGATTAGACCATGCCGCGGGTATGGTCTAAAAGGTATGGACATGTAAGAAAAATTAAAATATAATTAACTGGGTTATTCATTTATTTTAAAAGAAATAAATTTTTTCGAAAGGTGATTTTATGGATAAGGAAAATATTGAAGAATATATACACGTAATTGGAGCTAGAGAAAAAAATCTTAAAAATATTGATGTGAAAATCCCAAAGAAAAAAATAACTGTCTTTACTGGCGTTTCAGGCTCAGGAAAATCGTCTTTAGTATTCGATACAATAGCAGCAGAATCACAAAGGCAGTTAAATGAAACGTATTCAAGTTTTATTCGTCATCGTCTGCCGCATTATGGACAGCCGAACGTGGACACTATTGAAAATTTATCTGTGGCAATTATTATTGATCAAAAGCGAATTGGAGGAAACGCAAGGTCAACGGTTGGAACGATTACAGATATATACTCATTGTTAAGATTATTATTTTCTCGCATAGGGAACCCGGTTGTTGGCTACTCCGATGTTTTTTCATTTAATAATCCCTCTGGAATGTGTCCCAAATGTAAAGGGTTAGGAAAAATTGATAAGATAAATATTGAACGGTTGCTGGATAGAAATAAATCTCTTAATGAAGGAGCAATTTTATTTCCGACCTTTGAACCGGGAGGATGGAGATTAAAAAGATATATTCATTCCGGATTCTTCGATAACGATAAGAAAATAAAAGATTTCACAAAGGCAGAATTGGAGTTGCTTTTATACAAGTCAGATATTAAGGTAACGACAGTTGATCCAAAATGGCCTAAAACTTCTCTTTACGAAGGTCTTATACCGAGAATTGAGAGAAGCTTCCTAAACAAGGAGGAAGGTGAGTCTAACAAATACAAAAAGGAAATAGCTAAGATTATTGGTGAAAAAACATGCTTTGTATGTGGGGGAACTCGATTAAATCAAAGAGTGTTACAGTGCAAAATAAATGATAAAAATATTGCAGACTGCGTTGCAATGCAAATTGGAAATTTAGTAGATTTTGTGCGCACCATTAACGATCCTAAAGCAGCGACTATGGTTATGGCTATAACCAACCGGCTAGAACATTTAGTTTCGGTTGGGTTAAGCTATTTGAGTTTAAGCCGTAAAACGTCAACTCTTTCAGGCGGCGAATCACAACGGATAAAAATGGTTCGGCAGTTAGGGAGCAGCTTGTCAGATCTTACTTATATTCTTGATGAACCAAGCATTGGCTTACATCCTCATGATATAAATACAATTAATTCTCTCTTAAAGCTATTACGCGATAAAGGAAATACGGTCTTGATCGTTGAGCATGATCCGGATGTTATTAAAATAGCAGACTGGATTATTGATATGGGCTCTGAAGCTGGTCTCAATGGCGGTAAAATTATGTATCAAGGTGCTTTAAGTGGTTTAGCGCAATCGGATACACTTACAGGGGCATATTTAAGTAAGCAAGTAAAGCTTAAAGAAAATACTAGAACCCCTGCTGGATGGTTACATCTGAAAGAGGCCCATTTGCATAATCTTAAAAATATTAGTGTAAATATTCCTAAAGGGGTATTGACAGTTGTAACTGGGGTTGCGGGTTCAGGAAAAAGCACGTTAATCAATCAGGTATTACCGCATTTTTATCCTGATGCAATTTTCATTGATCAGAAGCCAATCCAAACCTCTAAGCGATCTAATATCGCTACTTTTACAGGGATATTTGATCATATAAGAGAGCTGTTTTCAAAAGAAAATCATGTAAAATCTGCTTTATTCAGCTTCAATTCACAAGGAGCGTGTCCAACTTGCAAGGGCTTGGGTGTAACGTACACAGATTTGGCGTTTATGGATACGGTGGTAAGTGTGTGTGATGTTTGCCAGGGGGACAGATTTATAAAAGAAGTATTAAGTTACAAATTACTTGGCAAAAACATAAATGAGGTCTTAAACATGACAGTTGATCAAGCCTTAGCTTTTTTCCATAAAAAAGCAATATCTGTCACCTTAAAAAGACTGGCAGAGGTGGGAATAAATTATATTACACTCGGACAACCGTTAAACACCTTATCCGGTGGTGAATTGCAAAGAGTGAAGCTTGCTATTGAACTGGTAAGTAAAGGAAATATCTATGTGTTGGATGAGCCGACAACTGGACTCCATATGTCAGACATAGCAAAGCTTCTTAAAAATTTATATCTCCTTGTTGAAAAAGGAAGCACAGTCATTCTAATAGAACATAATTTAGATGTCATTAGTCAAGCAGATTGGGTGATTGATTTAGGACCTTTTGCAGGAGAAAATGGCGGTAACGTAATGTTTGAAGGAGTCCCTAAGGAGTTAATAAATTGTAATTCGTCCATTACAGGACAATATTTAAAAAAATATATTAAGTAGAGGGAGTATTTATGGCAAAAAAAGAATTAGAAGATTACTATATCCCTTTTCAATGTATGATTATCAGTAGTATTAATCGATTTAATATTCAGGGAGTGACAACAGCACAGTATAATATATTGGATATTTTAGATAAACAAGGCTCTAAAACCACTAAAGAGCTAGCCAGGATTCGAGAAATTTCTCAAGCCGGAATTTCTAAACTAACTAAAAGGCTTTTAGAGAAGAACTATATCATACAAAAACGGCAAGAGAGTGACCGAAGAGCTTATGATATTGTCATTACTTCCGAGGGGAAGGATTTTCTAGTGAGATCAGAGCAGTTCAGAAATGAAATCATGAATTTAATTGAAAATACCTTGACAGAAAATGAGCTGGGTTGTTTTATACAGTTATGCAAAAGAATCACTGATTCCAATGCAAAAAAGAAATGATATCTCGCTCTTTACTCAAAACCCAGTATGTTTTTTGTCTTAAAAGAAGATAAATACAAACTCCTGCAGCAGCTTAATATTGCAGGAGTTTGTATTTTCATGGTAAATAGAACTATATGCTGTAACTAGTGTTGATGATGGCAACTGCTAATAAAAGGAATTATTTCAAATTTCATATTAAATGAGGAGTGATTGTATGGATTTTTTAGAAGTACTAGCAAATTATCCTGTAATTATCACTGAAGGTGCAATAATAGAAAGATTAAAGAGAGAATTTAACTTTGAATTAGATCAATATATTGCAAATGCGGGGTATATTTATAATCCTGTTCAGAAAGAAAGGCTAAAAAATATATATAAACAATATATTGACATAACTTGTGTACAGGATCTGCCGATCGTATTGTTTACACCTACTTGGCGTGCAAGTGCAGAACGCATTAAGCAAGCTCAACTATCTGATAGAGATGTAAACTTAGATTGCTTCCAATTTCTTAGTGCGATTAGGGATGAATATAAAAAATACGGAGAAAAAATTTTTATAGGAGGACTAATAGGCTGTAAAGGAGATGCATATAAACCTGGAGAGGCTTTGGGCACAGCAGAAGCTGAAGTTTTCCATTCCTATCAAATTGAACGCCTCGTAAATGCAGGAGTCAACTTTTTGATTGCAGAAACTTTGCCCGCAGTATCTGAGGCATTAGGTATAGCGAAAGCGATGGCTGTTTTTGATAAACCATATTTGATTGGTTTTGTAATTCGAGATAATGGTACATTATTAGACGGTACATCTTTGTGTAACGCAATAACCTTAATAGATAATGAAGTGGAACGCCAACCTGTTGGATATATAATTAATTGTGTTCATCCTATAACATTTAGAAAAGCAATAATGAATCAGATAAATTCTTCTTTGAAGAAAGAACGGCTCATTGGTCTATTGGGCAATACGTCAATCAAAAGTCCAGAGGAGCTTGATGATGCAGTTAATTTAGAAGCTGAGGAGCCCCAAGTCTGGGCAGAACAGATGATTGATTTAATCAACAAGTTAGGAATTAAAATAGTAGGTGGTTGTTGTGGCACCAATCATCATCATATACAGAACTTAGTAGAGAAAATAAAGAATCATTATATGGAAAAATAAATGAGCCATCACTTCATCTTATATACAAATAATGTTAATGTACAATGGCAGGGAAAAAAGGGGTAGCTAACGAAACCATATATTGATTATGTAAAATGAATTTTTCTGTATTATGGGAGGAAACAATGCTTGAATTTTTCAATGAAATAGGAATCAGAATCACAAACGGCGGCTTCAAAACGCATTTGGTAATTTTCTTCACTAGCTTAGCGTTAGGCATCATCATACTCCGGTTGGTGTTTTCTAAACTGCTCAAATAATCGCAGCAAAAACAAAAATCTCTTATCCCCTGCTGCAGCAAACTTTTAAGGGAGTCAGTTATGAAAGTGATTTGGATCATGTGGAAAAAGTTACTTGCATGGTGGCAAAAGAAATTCTCCAAGAAACTGAGGGTGGCGTAAAAACTTTTGAACCGTTTATTCGGTATAGTAGTTTCACCGGGACCAATATTAGCTTCAATGTGATCTTGCGGATAAAAGCTGTAACGGATCAGCAGCTCATTTGCCACGAATTCATCAAGAGAATTTATGCGCGTTACAAGCAAGAAGGAATAATAATTCAGTTACCGAAATAAACGGCCAATTTGAAGCAGATAATGCTGCTGGAGGGATTACGCCTATTGAAATTTAGGGACTGACTTTAATGAACTAGTCTTTTTCCCTTTAGTTAAACATGCTAATGTTTCAGCAGTAGACATAACGCTTGCCGCCCCAGTATTCTTCATGGTAGTGACCAATATCAAATCGACTCTCTTCTATTGCAGATCTACTTGATGGAGCATGAATCATTACACCATTTCCCACGCACATTCCTACATGGTGAATGTTGCCTTTACCGCCTTCACTCGCAAAAAAAACGAGATCACCGGGCAGAAGATCCTTTTCCTCAATCGGGATACCTTCTTGCGATTGCTGTTTAGAGTTGCGGTAAAGAGATATGCCTTGGGACTGATATAGCCGAAAGGTATATCCAGAGCAATCAAACCCATAACAGGAAGTGCCGCCCCACAAATAGCGCAACCCTAAAAATTGCCTGGCTTGTGCCACAATACATTCTCTAGAAAAGAAAAGCTCAGAGACTTTTTTTGTTTCTAATCGAGAGACATGACCTGTGCCGCCGTCTGGTAGGCGAACTTTAAAAACAGATTCCCTTTCTAAAAGGATGGGCAATCGGACTTGGAAACTGAGTTCGTTAATGGGCTGGGTCCAACAGGTTGTATCCCAAAATAACGCTGTCTTTGGTACAGATACTACAGCCTGGGGTAAGCAGGATTGCTCTACGAGATAAGCATTATTATAGCTGATCTGGTTTTCCGGCACCCAGCCGGCCTGACCCCATTTGTTATCTTTGGTGCGTTGGGCTACTGCGGCTACTTGCAGCCAGTTTTTTTGTCCATCTAGTATTGCGACTCTTTCGCCGTATATTGCCATGGTATTTACTTTATTAACCAGCCACAGTCTTTGTTGTACATCCAAGCTTTGTGACCATGACGTAGGATTGGCAGCAGCAGCTAAGCTGATCTTTCGATATTGAGCATCTGGATTAGACCAAAAGATAGCCAACGGTACATTGATAGCACCAAAGACCATCTTCCTTGCATGTTGTTCCATCTTGTCACTTTCCTTTGATATAGAATTGAATTAGTCTATAAGAATGCATACGAGTCTTCCTATTTTCATTTATATAGACTATATTACATAATATGCATATTCTTCGTGAAAAGAGCAGGATTTAGCAATCACCGTACCTGGATCATTATGTTTCAAAAAGATTCATTGACAGGTTAATTCTTGCTAGTTATAATGTAAACAATTTAAATAGCTCTAGTTTACTCAGGATTATTCCTTACCCTTGGCACTAAGGCATGAAAAAAGTCCAGCGGTAATATGTCA
>DJJR01000056.1 GCA_002434245.1 Pelosinus fermentans | reverse complement strand
TGCGGTTCGATTATTTTTTCCCACGCATTTTCTATCCCCTTTTTAAAGGGCTTTTCTTGATAATGACAGATGCAAAAAGAAATCAGGAAGTCTTTTAGCCTTCCTGATTTCTTTCCAGTATTTCTTTTAATAACCGTTCTGCTTCTGCCTTAGCTGCTATTGTTGCCTCACCATCTATCTGCAGCTCCATGGTTATGAAATCCCCTTCTCGAGCTTCACTTGGCAAACTCTGGCGGGGCCATACGACTTGTACTTCCTCATCACCCAACATTAATACTGCTTTTTTCCCTTCAAAGCGATCGATTACAGCCACGACCTTCATTTTGTTACCTCTCCTTTGTTATGGTATAGGTTTTACCATCGCTGTTGATTGTCACCGTACCATCTAAATCCGTACGATATATTTTCATTTTAGCCTCACCATACTTCTTCAATGTAGAAGGATGAGGATGATGATACTCATTATTCGCACCTACTGAAATAATGGCAGCTTCAGGATTTACGGCCTTTAAGAAGGACGGAGATGAAGATGTGTTGCTGCCATGATGTCCAGCCTTTAGAATCGTACTTTTCAGTTCTTTTTTATACTTTTTCCACATACGTTCTTCTGATTCCTTTTCTGCATCACCTGTTAGCAGCATGGAAAAATCATAATACACCAATTTTGCTACGATAGAGTTATTATTTAACTCCGAGTCTTTTATAAATGGCTTTTCCGGTGCTAAAATTTTTAGTTTTACATCATTTGTAATGGCAATTTCCGTGCCGGCAGTAAGAACTGAAAAAGGTATCTTCTTGCTTTGCACTAAAGACAAATATTTACGATACAATACCGTTGTCGTTGTTTGCCCGCTGTCATAAATTTGATTTACTTTAAAATTGTCTAAAATAGCCGACATCCCACCCAAATGATCCGCATGAGGATGCGTAATAATCACCTTATCAATTGTTGTAATTCCCTCTTTTCTTATGTACGCTGCTAATTTGTCTTTCGTACCAGTATCTCCTGTATCAACCAGTACAGTTTGTCCTGCCGCGCGAATTAAAATAGCATCTCCTTGCCCAATATCTAACACCTTTACAGTCAAAGGAGAAGTTGCCTGCCCCTGACTGACATTTGCCTCTCTGTCTTTAACACATCCTGCCGTTACCAGCATAGCAAGGGTTACCAGGAGCACCCCAAACCATTTACGTCCCATCATTTTACCTCCTAAAATAGTACCACTCCTCCTTTGCATACATAAGAACACCTATCTCTCATAACTAAAAAGACTTGGTTTACACCAAGCCTTAGCTGCATGCCGAAATGTTAAAAGAACCGTATCCTTATATGATACAAAAAAATTATACCTCAACCAACCCTAAACTTACTTTAATTGATTCATCAACCATAGACATGATATCTTCACTCAAATGAGAAACCTTTTCTTTTAAACGGCGCTTATCAATGGTGCGCAGTTGTTCTAATAGAATCACAGAATCTTTTTCCAAATTCGATTGTTTTGAGTTGATTTCCACATGAGTCGGCAGCTTAGCCTTCGAAATCTGCGAAGTAATGGCTACTACGATAATGGTCGGACTATATTTATTACCAACATCATTTTGGATGACCAAAACGGGACGATGCCCTCCTTGTTCCGAACCCACTACCGGACTTAAATTGGCATAATAAATATCTCCACGTTTTACGACCATCTTTTATTCACGCTCCGCCAGTAGGGTAGGCATTTCAAATAGATCTGCATCAGCTAGCAAGCCTTCCTCTGCTAATGTCAGATTAATCCCAGCCATCTCCTGATATCCCTTACGCATTTTATCATATATTTCCTTACGTCTACGCTCTTCAATACACAGTCGCATGGCATCACGCACAAATTGACTACGGCTTAATTTTTCAATTGCAATAATACCATCTACTTCTTGAAGCAAGCTATTCGGGATACTAATCATAATACGCCTCAATTCTGCCACGCCTTCACCCCCGCCAGTTAACACAACATTCATATAGATAGATTATAGTTTCTTTATATACAAATGTCAATTTTTTTATACACGATTTTATCATCTGGCGAATGATGACCGGCTGCGCAACATATTTAACTAACCAAAGACCTGACTCAATTGGAGTATTAACTCCATCTGATCATAGTCACACTTATCCACCGAAATTAGCCGATCTACCTGCTGTTTATCGAAAATGGGAGTCTTGAGCGACTTGTCATTGAATAACTCCACTATCATAAGTATGCATGAAACAAGAGAAATTTATGCCTAATCATTTTCTTGAATACCAAATATTGCTGCTGGCAATGCCTTAATGATATCACTTGCGATCATACCAATCATTCCATTTCTGGCGACAATATCTCCAGCTAAACCGTGAATATACACACCAATCAATGCTGCTTCATGACTTGACAAGCCTTGGCCTACAAATCCTGCAATGATTCCAGTTAGCACATCACCAGCACCACCAGTTGCCATACCAGCATTACCACTACTATTAATATATACTTCACCATCTGGAAATGCGACTACTGTACGTGCTCCTTTTAAAATAATAATACTTCCCCACTCAATTGCCGCGTGACGGGCAATATATATGCGATCTTGATTGACCTCTTCGGCAGTTAAGCCGACAAGCCGCGCCATCTCTCCAGGATGCGGCGTTAGTATCGGTACAGACTTAGCCTCGGTTAATAAAGAGGTATGGTCAATCAGTGCATTTAAGGCATCTGCATCAATCACTAAAGGCCTTTCAATTGTCGTAATCACACGGCGCACAAGTGACATGGTTTCTTCATGACGACCCAGTCCAGGACCAATCACCACTACATCACTATGCAGGGAAAGTCTTTGAAGTTCAGGAAAAGACTCTTCTCCTAAAGCACCTGGACTCACCTCAGCTAACGGACTGGTCATGACTTCTGTTACTTTCATTTCCATGATATCATGTAAGCTTTCAGCAATACCTAAACTTACTGTGCCTGCACCAGAGCGCATAGCAGCACTTGCTGAAAGGGCAGCAGCACCTGTTAATCCTCTAGAACCTGCCACTACCAATACTTTGCCACAACTTCCTTTATGGGCATCAGGCCGTCTTTTACCAAGCATGTTTGTCACGTCCCCGCTGGTAATAAGATTCTGCTGAATTGCAATATTTTGTACCAGTAATCTAGGAACGCCAATATCAGCCACGTACAGTTCACCAACATAAAGAGCACCAGGATATAACAAAAGTCCTTGCTTTGGCAGAGCAAACGTAATGGTATAATTTGCTTTTACCGCTATACTCTGAATCTGACCTGTATCGCCGTCAACACCTGTTGGTACATCTACGGCAATAATAACCTTATTCATTTTATTCATACATTCTACAACCTGGACCATGTGATCCCTAAGTTTACCAGTAAATCCTGTACCTAGCAGGGCATCTACCAGGCAGTCCGTAAAGGTCATAGCAATTTTTACTTTATCCCAGTCGTGCTGATTGATTACTTCTAAAACATCAATTCCCATATTGGTAATGATTTGTAAATTCGTTAACGCATCACCAACTACAGCCGTTTTGCTGCCGATTAAGAAAACTTTGACTTTTGCCCCTTGATTATGTAGATGCCTAGCAACTACATAACCATCAGCGCCATTATTTCCAGTACCAGCAAATACAGAAATCTTTTTATTATGTAAATTTCCTAGTATACTCTCAATTTGCCCAGCCACTTCCACGCCGGCATTCTCCATAAGAACAATACCAGGAATACCATATTCTTCGATTGCTGCCCTTTCTATCTCTTTCATTTCAGCAACGGTTACTACTTTCATATTATTTTCCTCCCCATAAAATGACCTGGGCAGCGGCATATTCTCGTGCATGTGTCAATGATATATATGTCATACTAACCCCCATACTTTTTGCTAAAGCGCCAAATTGTCCACTTAAATTTACATGCGGGCAGCCTTTATCATCAAGAATAATTTCAATATCCTTAAGTCTTCCACCTGCCATTCCTGTTCCAAAGGCTTTCATGACTGCTTCCTTACCAGCAAATCGTGCTGCATAAGAAGACGCTTTTTGCATGCCCCGACTTTCACAATATTGCTGTTCCTGCAGGGTGAATACTTTGTCTACAAAAGATTGGCGCGCAATAGCATCTTTTATACGATTAATTTCAATAATGTCAATTCCAGTACCAATAATCACAGATTTCACTCCATATTACCTTTTACTATCATTCATTGTACCAGCATTAACTGTCTTTTGCCAATAGATACGGGTAAAATACAAAAAATGAATATAGAAAAGAAAGACTTAGCCTAGGCTAAGTCTTTCTTTTCTATATTCATCTCCTAAAGTTTCTCATGATGAGTACTTCAACTCGTCGATTCTTCGCTCGCCCATCAATTGTATCATTTGCCTCAAGGGGACGATATTGCCCATATCCAATAGCACTAAAGCGCTCAGGCTGTAAACTTTTTTCACTAGATAGGATAAACTTCATAAAGTTAATCGCTCGTTTGGAGCTAAGCTCCCAATTTGAAGGAAATTCAGAGGTATTGATCGGTATACTATCTGTATGTCCTGAAATAACAATCTTCTGACTGAGCGGAAGCAACACCTTAGCTATTTCCTCACCAACACGCAAAGATTCGGGACGTAAATCCGCACGTCCTGACGTAAATAAAGCAGAGTCTTTAATACGAATCATTAGCCCATCTTCCGTAAGTATTGTATTTAAATCACCAGTCAATTTATTTTCTTGAATATAATGGTCAATCTGTCGTTTTAGTTCCGAAAGCTGCACAGTCTCTTGCAGCTGTTCCTGCCCCATAGTACCTTCGATGGCCTGCTGGTCAGGTATTGGTGTATTCAATTCAGGAGTAACTGCTCGATTATTATCGAAAATCGAAGGACTTCCACTAAAAGCAGTATTAAAAGCATAAGCCATATTATCAAATTTCTTTTGATCGACTTGCGCTGTGGCAAACAATACGATAAATAATGCCAACAGCAAAGTTAATATATCAGCATAAGGAATGAGCCAAGATTCATCCATATGTTCTTCATGATGAGCGTCATGATGTTTCTTCCTTCTAGACATTATGCTTCCTCCGTTTTAGCCTTCATCTGCTCCCTTTCTGTTTGGGAAATAAACACCTTCAGCTTGGCTTCAATTGCAGTAGGAGAATCTCCTGCCTGCAAGGACAAGATTCCTTCAACCATCATTTTCCTTACATCCACTTCTTTTTTGGACATGATCTTTAACTTATTTGCAAAAGGATTCCAGATTACATACCCTGTAAAGATCCCAAGCAAGGTAGCAACAAACGCAGCTGCAATAGAATGTCCCAGAGCATCGACGTCATTGAGATTTCCTAATGCAGCAATCAAACCAACTACTGCACCAAGTACCCCCAGTGTCGGAGCATAGGAACCAGCCTGAGAAAAGATCAACGCGCCGACACGATGACGTTCTTCCATTCCTTGAATCTCAGCTTCCAACACATCACCCACGAAATCCGGATCAAGTCCATCAATTACCATGCTCAAACCAGTTTTGAGAAAAACATCCGGCACTTCCTCCACACGACTTTCCAGAGCTAGAATACCTTCGCGTCTAGCTGTTTGTGATAATTCCACAAACATCTTTAGCATGTCACTTTTTGACATAAATTCAGGTTGTTTAAATAACATTTTAACAAGCGTCGGAAAATTTTTAAGAATTTCCATAGGAAAGGCGTTCAACAAGCAAGCTGCCGTACCAGCAATAATAATTAAAAATGCCGCTGGATTTATTAACACTGCTAAACTTGCACCTTTAAGCACCATCCCTACGCCAACAGCCACAAATCCGAGTCCAATACCAATTATTGTTGATAATTCCACAATTCAGATCCCCCTAAACCTAACGATCAGTATAGTTACTTCTAGTTAGCATATATACTTGTAAAAATAAATCCACAATCTGCCTCTTACATATTTCTTTTTTTTTCTGCATATTCCTGCAAATTATTTGTTAATTTTTTGCTTTGCCCGAAAGCCAAATTCGGTAGAGATATGTCTGCCAATTCCTTGAATTTTTCCTGTAATACAGCCCACGCAGTGTTTTGGAGTATCGTTAACACAAATTTTACCTGGATATAACATATACATCTTTCGATATTCACCTTCGGTAACATTAGGCATCACAACATTAGCACCGCTTTGGAGGGCAATAATGCGTCCGTTTTTGTCTAATGTTTCCATAGCCGTAGTAGCTGGAATATTAGCATCAGGCAATAGCAGTCTAGTAATTGCCATCATTTTTATACTTGTGTTAAAAGTGCCCCCTCTCTCTTGTGCCAGCGGTGTATCAGCGTTGGGAATAAAAGGTCCTAACCCGATCATATCAGCATCCAATGATTTAAAAAACAAAATATCATCTGCCAAGCATTCCATTGTTTGATTCGGAAGTCCCACTAAACAGCCTGTCCCCAGCTCATATCCAAGATCTTTTAAATCTCGTAGACATCGTAATCGATTTTCAAAACTCATACCTGGATGCAATTCTTTATAGATCTTTGGATTCGTTGTTTCGATTCTAAGTAAATATCGGTCTGCGCCGGCTTCTTTATAGATTTGATATTCATCCCTGGTTTTTTCGCCAAGGCTTAGCGTAATGGCTAATCCTAAAGCCTTTATACTCTTAATGATGTATTGCATATCAGCCACAGTATAAGACTGACTTTCACCAGATTGCAGTACAACCGTCTTATAATTATAGCTTTTGGCCTTAGTAGCAAGATCAATAATCGTATCTGGGGTCAATTTGTATCGCTTCACCTTAGGATTTTCTTTTCTTAACCCACAATAAAAACAATTCTGTTGACATATGTTTGAGAATTCGATTAAACCACGCAAGTGCACTTGATCCCCCACATATTGGCTACGCACTCTATCAGCGGCTAGAAACAATTGTTGATCATATTCATTACATCGCAGCAAATCCACAATCTCTTCTTTCGTTAAAGAATGAGTGGTCTCAGCCTTATTAATTATATCTACTATTTTTGCCACGCTTCTATCCTCCTTACTGTAAAGTTAGCATTTAGTTCTTCATTTTCTCTGGCAATCCCTTTTTCATTATAATATAGTAGATATTCATTCGACATAATGCTATTTAATTTTATATAAATTGCTGATGTATGAACCAATTACTACTAACTATAGAATATTCTACTAATAAATGCCTCTATCTAAAGATATAGATTCGATAAAAATACGCTTTTATTCAACAAAAAAAATGAAAATATGCATAGATTGCCAAAGTAATACATCAAAAAATCGCTTATCGATTGTTAAACTACCAAGAATGATAGACTCATTATATTTTCCGGGAAATAAAATGTAAAGAAATCTTTGATTTGTCTTTATCTTAAATTGACAATAATATTTTAGACTGTTAGAATAAATTCACACATTAAAATAACATACATAAAAGATCTTTTATATTCTTGATATCATCCTTTGTGTGCCGCGTCAGCGGCATTTATGCTGTCAGGATCCTTTTATATATTATCTTTAGGAGGCTATATGGAATTATTAAAAAAACGGATTCAATCTGACGGACTGGTCCTAAATGATTCATTGCTCAAAGTAGATTCTTTCCTAAATCAACAAATTGACCCTGATCTAATGCTGAAAATAGGTGAGGAGTTTGCTCACCGCTTCCAAGGAGAGCAAATCACTAAAATATTGACGATTGAATCCTCTGGAATTGCAGTATCTGTAATGGCAGGTTTAGTACTTAAATTACCAGTCGTTTTTGCCAGAAAGAAAAAATCGGTTACGATCACTGAAGATATATATTATACAAAAGTATATTCCTTTACAAAACAAGAGAGCAATGACATTATTGTTTCAAAGCAGTTCCTGCAAAAAGATGATCATGTGTTAATCATTGATGATTTTCTGGCGAATGGAGAAGCAGCTGCCGGTTTAGCTGAGATTGTTCACCAAGCCAACGCAACAGTTACTGGAATCGGCATTGTAATCGAAAAATCCTTCCAGCCTGGCGCCAAAAAATTAAAGGATGCTGGCTATCGAGTGGAATCATTAGCCCGTATCGCCTCTTTTTCCAATGGGCAGGTAAATTTTCTATAACCAATCATCTGTCTATAAGGTACTAATCACATATCTACTAAAATAAGGTAGTCTATGATCCTTGTACACAAGGCATAGACTACCTTATTTTGCTCTTTACCCTTCTAAAAAAGTAACCCCGTATCCGCCTTTGGGATAAGAAAAATCAATATTATCACAGATTAAACGGCATCCACCGCATTCTACACACTGTTTATACAAAACCATCAGAGGCTGTTTCGCTTCTGTACTTTCCCTAAATACACCTGACGGACAAAAGGTCAAGCATTGTTTTGACCTGCATTTCTGGCATATGGCATCATCTAGAATCAACACGTGCTGCCACTCTTCATCGGGCTGAAAACGAATCACTGCTAGCTGCTCATCGAATTGATTCATCCTCGGACCACCTTTATCACTTTCCAAATGTCACTCGCCATTTTTAACAAGGGCTGCATACTGGTTATTTTCTTAAAAATAAATATGCGTTTCGCCTTTTTGGGCATCGTATAGACTTTGGAAATCTGAAATGCAGTTTCATTTGCGATTTTACTATATAAATCAAATAAATACGGAAGATCCTGCTGTAATTTGGCAATCTTTGCATTCGCTTTTAGATCCTGCATGACAAAACTCTCATCCAGCAATGTACGGTATAAGAATAGTTTTTTTGCTGAGAAATCTCTCTTTTTTTTACTCTCATAAGCCGCCTGGGCAGCAAAGAATCCTGACCACATTGCCAGATTGATACCATGAGTGCCGTTCACAAGGGAAGCTGCATCACCAATGATCAGTAAGCCAGGATGGACAATTTCAGGAATGGCATAATAACCGCCTTCGGGAATTACAGATGCACCGTATTCTACTACTGCCCCCCCCACGAGTAGCGGCCGAATAAAAGGATGATTCTTGATACGGCTTAAAAGCTCATAAGGACGAATACCGGAAATGGAAAAATCAGAAATCGTCATTCCCACATTAATATTAATGCTGTCTTGAAAGGTATGTATAGAACTTGTGCCATTAAAGCCAGCAGTAGGGTATCCCAGTAAACCAATTATACTGCCATAGCCATAGGCTAACTGAAATCGTTCTTCAATGACGTTAGCAGGCAAAACAATGGTTTCTTTCACATAAAGAGATATATTTTGAGGTGAAACTCTAGGGATTAGGTTTGATTTTTCAGCAACCATAGAATTGGCACCATCAGCTAAAACAATAATATCTGCAAAAAACTGTTTTTTTTGCGGTGGTGATATTTGTACTCCGATTGCCTGACTGCCATCAAAGAGCACTTCTGAAACCTTATAGTTGCATTGAAAGGTTACACCGGCGGATATTGCTTTATCCACAAGCCATTGATAAAGAGCTCTGCGTTTTACTGTAAAACGGTTATAGGGGGCTGCTGTAAATTTCAAACTTTGAAAAGAAGTGGATAATAAAGAATCCTCTGTCATAATCCAATATGCCTGCTGCATTACAATGCGCTCACATTGGCATTCATCCCAGAAATTTGGAAACAGCTTGTGAGTATGTTCAGCAATTAAAGAAGTTCCACCACAAATTTTTGCACCAGGAAATGGACCACGCTCGAGAAGCAGCACATCAAGACCTTGCTTCGCCATGAAGTAGGCAGCACTAGCACCTGCTGGCCCTGCCCCTACTACAACAACGTCATATTTTTTCACATTGCTAGTATCAATCTCAATATTGCTTTTCTTTTCGCTTTCTACTATTTTTTTAGCTTGATACCAGTGTTTTAACATGCAATCACCCTTGCTATAGTATCTCGCATCCTTATTGTTACTATTCTTGTAATACCAAAGGACTAGATCGTACTTTCCTCTCGGATAAATTACCATAGATATGGTAAAACTAAGTGAATAGTACACAAAAAAAAGGAATGACTCGTAAATGCTTTCAAGACGTGAATTTATTCAACTGTGCATGTCAGCAACCGTTGGAATGAGCCTTACGGAGTACTTAATTCCTGTCATGCAGAGTGCATTTGCACAAAATAAAATTACAAAAGCACCTGTCATTTGGTTAGAACTCGGCTCTTGCACCGGTGAGTCTGTGTCTTTGCAAAATGCCATCAATCCTTCTCTTGAACAATTATTAGCAGAATCACTTGATATACGTTATCATTGGCTGATAAATGTCGCCAGCGGGGATGATGTTACTAAGATACTCGAAGATACACTGAAAGAAGAAGAAGGCAACTTTTGGCTCATTGTAGAAGGGTCTGTGATGACAGCAGAAAACGGTCGCTATAATGAAATTTTTATGCGAAATGGAAAAATGGTCACAGGATTGGAAGCCGTACAAGAGATTGCTCAAAAAGCCAAATACGTGATAGCAGTAGGAGACTGTGCTGCTTTTGGCGGACCGGCAGCAGCCTACCCTAATCCTGGAAAAGCTAAAGGGGTATGGGAAGTAGTAAATAAAAATAAACAAGTTATTAATATTCCTGGATGTCCCACTCATCCAGACTGGATGAGTGGGACCTTTACTCATCTGCTGCTCTATGGCATCCCGCAACTGGATAGCTATAATCGTCCACTCCTTTTCTTTAGTAAAACCATCCATGATCTATGCGAGCGCCGTCAGCAATTTGAAGACGGCATATTCGCCGATTTTCCTGGCGGTACAGGATGTTTGTATAAAGTAGGCTGCAAAGGTCCAGTCACTCATGCGGATTGCCCCCTGCGGCAATGGAATCATTCCGTGAACTGGCCAGTGAAAGCTGGCGCTCCTTGCATTGGTTGTGCCAGTCCTCATTTTCCTGATGGAACATCGCCATTTTATAATCATTTGCCGAATATTCCAACCTCATTTGGAACATTGAACATCAAAAAAATCAGTGCCGGTCTAGTGGCTTTTGGCATTGGAGGTGTTGGTACACACTTTGCCTTTGCAGTAGTAAAAAAACGAATTCATAAACATTACATAAAAGGAACAAAGCCACTTGAGACCATACCGCCTGAAACCTTAGAGCAGGCAAAGCAGGAAATAAAAGAATTAACAAAGCAAAATCAGGCTTTGCTTTCCGTCACCACAAAATCCGATGCCAAACAAGCGCTGCAGCATCGCAAATGGTGGCGGCGTAAATTAGCTGCATTTTCGCATCCCAAAAACAAAAATGGAGAATAACAACGATGACAAAAAAAACAATCTTCCCAGTATCAAGAGTCCATGAACCCCTCCGGGCAGATGTAGAAATAGAAAATGGTCAAGTAGTCGATGCAACGGTAGGAGCTACTTTATTTCGAGGTTTTGAAAATATAATGATCGGCAGAGATCCCCGTGATGCCGCACTGCTCACCCAGCGTATTTGCGGAATTTGTTCAAGTGCTCATGCCATTGCTGCTGCACTTGCCCTGCAGGAGGCTTTTCACGTAGAGCCTACACCAAACGGACAGCATCTCATGAATTTAATTTTTGCAGCGGACATTATTCAAAATCACCTTCGTCATTTTTATATACTAGCGATTTATGACTATGTCAAAGGTCCTAACATGCCGCCCTACACCCCCCGCCCAGAAGGTGATTATCGTCTCCCTCAAAAACGCAATGAAGAACTATTGGCACATAGCAAAGAAGGAATGTTAAAAGCAATGCGTGCCCATGAAATGTTAGCAATATTTGGTGCAAAGATCCCAATGCAACAGACCATTCTCGTTACAGGCGTGACTGAAAAAGCAACTGTTGATCGCATTAGCGCTTATAGAGGCATCCTCCACGAGCTCATGGAGTGGGTAGAACAAGTTTATTTATACGATGTAGCTGTAGTGGCTGATTACTATAAAGATTACTATTCCATTGGCAGTACGACAGGTAATATGATGTCCTACGGCATGTTTCCCCAGCCCATAACTGGAAAAAGAGAGTACGCTCCAGGCATTATAGTGGCAAAAGGTAAAACAGAGCCTTTTGACGTTGCTAAGATAAGCGAGGATATTAAATACAGCTGGTATCAGACCGATATCATCCCTCGCAATCCGCAAGAAGGGACAACAACACCAAATCGGGACAAAAAAGATGCCTACTCCTGGATAAAAGCCCCACGGTATGATGGAAAAGCCTTTGAAGGAGGTCCATTGGCAAGAGCCTGGATTAGTGGTGAATACCAGCGAGGTACAGGGGTTATGGACCGCATCATAACTCGTGCCCAGGAGACATTAAGCATATGTAAGCTGGCAGATGGCTGGCTATCCCAGCTTTCTCTTGATGGTCCGACTTTTTCCAACTACACTCCGCCAATGCAAGGTGAAGGCATTGGATTGACAGATGCCATGCGAGGAGGCTTAGGTCACTGGCTGAACATAAAAGATGGTAAGATCGTCCGTTATCAAATCGTCACACCGACCACCTGGACTTTTTCCCCTCGTGATGAGCAAGGGCAGCGCGGCCCCGTAGAAGAAGCCCTTCTCGGAACAGCAGTCGCAAATACAGAAGACTTAATCGAAGTAGGGCGAATTATCCGCTCCTTCGATCCCTGCTTTACCTGCGCTGTGCATATGATAGATGCCCCTGCAGGTACTCCTTCTATGATTATCTAAGACAATAAGTCCTTTGGCTCATTTGTTTTAGCTTCGACTTCCATTTCTTTGTGAATATATCCTGTAAACATGGCCTGCAGGTTCGCTGGACTTTCTGTAAATACAAGGTATAAGTGCAGCGGAATCGACATAGCAAAAAAAATGGCTACACTATAATGAAGCATTCGAATCGCATGCAATCCCCCTATTTTCCACTGCAGCCACTGAGTACTTCCAGAATAAAGCATTGCGATTCCAGTAATGGCTGCTATGATTACTGCTAAAAACCACAAAGAAAATATTAGCTTTTGTCCTGGATTGTAACGTCCAAAATTAGGATGCCCTTCACTAATAAAGAAAACATAACGTAAAAAACTAGGTACGTTCACCCAATCCCGGGGCAAAATTAAAATCTCAGTAATTCTATTCGTATACAGATAATAATAAAGATGACCCACCAGATTGACAATTAGAATCGAACTAAAAAGCGTATGTGTTTTGCGCACCGCTTCCATAGGAAGCTGCAGCCGACTCCAAGGATCATCCATATACAATCCCGTAAACAGCAATACGATTACTGCCGAAAACATGGCCCAATGAAAAAGACGTATGGGCAGTGGATGCAAAAGCAGCTTCATTTTTACTACACACTCCTAGCGTTTTTCTTAAATTCTTTACCTACTAAAAAAATAGTCTAAAAGCTTTATTAAAGCTTCCGACTATTTTAGATACTATTAATATGGTTGATGCATCTTTCCATTTTGTGTGGCTTCCTCGGTAATGGCCTGTTCTCCACGTTTTATTGCCTCACGCACCATAGACCCCACTTCGCCTGTGGTTACATCGCTCCAGTCATGGTCTTCTACTTTTTCACCGAAGCCAAGGTCATGGGCTAATTTATATTTTGCATCTTCTGACATTACTTTTCCCATATACAACCACCTCCAGTAATTTTTTCGAGAACCAATTATAGTATTTGCAATATATAAAAAATCATTCAGTAAAAAGTTATGTGCTAACATCTCATAATGATTAGCACATAACTTCTTTAACTCTTTTATTATTTTCTACCAGCTTTATCGTCCTTAAAAGACAGCTGGTAATTTAATCAAATAAAATGTATTAGGATACTTACGTCCATCCCTTCAGAACTCAGCAACAACTCGTGAACTGGCTGCCACAATTAGCAGCATTGTAGCTACAATCAAAAAAGCAAAGGAAAGGCTCGTTATATGAGCAATAGCACCAATGAGTGCCGGACCCACCAGAATTCCGGAATAACCAAGGGTCGTAACAGCTGATACTGCCAAGTTTGCCGGCATTGCTTTCTGCCGCCCGAGTACAGAATACAATACTGGCACGATATTGGAGGACCCTAACCCGACTAACCCAAAACCAATAAGCGAAGCAATCCAAGTTGGAATGAAAACAGCAATAGAAAGTCCTAAAGCTGCACAGATTCCACCGAATACCAGTATCTTTTTGCCTCCAAATTTTTGAACAATACGATCCCCATTTAACCTCCCTATCATCATCGTAACAGAAAACAAAGAATAGCCAAGTCCCGCTTGAGAAAAATCAACCCCTCGCAGAGTAGTCAAAAATACAGCACTCCAATCCAGCATTGAACCTTCTGCAAGAAAGACAATAAAGCATAGAAATCCTATAAAAAGAACAATTCCTTTAGGAAGAACAAACAATGGTCCATCCTTATCTTCAGTTCCGTAGGGCAGCAAATACTTTCCGAACGTTAATAAAAGCCCTACAATCACTACTACAACACAGGCTACCGCCCCTAGTGGTGATACCCCCATCGACAGAAGACCACTAACACCACCTGCTCCAACAAAGCCCCCAACACTCCACAGCCCATGAAATCCTGACATCATTGCTTTACCACTGGATTTCTCGACAATCACAGCCTGAATATTGACTACCACATCCACAGCACCAATAGCAGCACCAAAGATTAGGAGCACAATCACGAGTGCCGGAATACTTGCAGCTATTGCAAGAAATGGCAAAGAGACACATATAAGTAACGCCGCAGCCCCAATCATTAACCTACAGCCAAAGCGCGCCGCAAGCGCACCAGCGATAGGCATAGTAATAATAGATCCCGCGCCCAGACACAGCAGAAGAAGTCCCAGAACACCCTCATCAAGGCCAAGGCGATCTTTAGCATAGGGAATAAGTGGTGCCCATGCCGCAATCCCAAATCCAGCAATGAAGAATGCTACCCTAGTAGAAATCTGCTGCATCCTACCTGGTGCCGCCAGGGCATGCTGAGCAAGAATGCTCTCATTCATTTTATCCATTTCATTACCTACCTATCATATGAATTAAAAAACCTTGAATATAACCACTCTACATATTCTCTTGTATAATAATCTGCGGCTCTAATGCTTTATAATACTTATACATCTAATTAAAATATCACTTTCTTTTATTTTTTGTCAATTCTCAATCGCACACAATACATTCGAATTTTTGCAAACAGCAAATTTACTATTGATCGAAATAATGAAAGAATCCATCTCATGATTTGAGATGGATTCTTTCATGTTATTTACTCGCGTTTGCCAAGCTCTTTATCAATATAAAGAAGGGAACCGCCTTTATCTCCAACAAATTTCAATCTTTCTAAAATAGCAGAAGCAGTTGCTTCTTCTTCTACCTGCTCAGCAATAAACCATTGCAAGAAGATTTGTGCAGCGTAATCTTTTTCTTCTAAAGCCACTTCATACAATTTATTAATTAAATTGGTGACATGTATTTCATGAGCCAATACTTTTTCAAATAATTCTACTGGCGTACCATATTCAGCAGCTGGTGCTTCAATCGCTTGCAGTTTAACACTGCCGCCACGTTCTAACAAATAATCAATTAATTTAAAAGCATGACTATTTTCTTCTTGGTATTGCGCTCTAAGCCAGCTAGCAAAGCCACTAAGATTTTTAGACTCACTTTCTACAGACATTGCTAAATACATATGTGCTGAATACATTTCAGCTTGAATTTGATTATTAAATGCATCTTGAAGTTTTGTACTAATCATTTGATGTTCCCCTTTCATTTCAAAACAATTACATCTTTTATGAGGTTAATTTTAACATATTTCTCAACTTACATCAATAACTTTTTTTATTTATTGATAACGATTATTGATTAGGTTTTTCCCAATACATTACATAATATTTCAGTATCAATAATAGGCGGCTGACAAGTGAAATTTCTACAAATGTAAGCAGTGGCTTTATGATCAATTTCCTTGTACTCAACATTCTCCTGAGAAGGACGATCGTAAAATCGTATTGTAGAGGAAGGCAAGAAACAACTGTTAACGACTTCAAACATAGCCTTCGTATCAGCCGCCTCTCTATCACCAGCAATAATAATTTTAGTATTATCAGCTATATAATAATCCACAGCCATCAAAAAGTACGTATAACCCGACGCATACTGGCTGACTTCTCCAGCAAAACAATTTAGCACTCCCTCTGCTATATCGCTGAAACTTCTATCATCTGTTATATCCGCCAATTTCTGCAATGCTAAGGCTGCAACAGAATTGCCAGAAGGAATTGCACCATCATAGATTTCTTTGGAACGCGTAATCAACTCTTCACCATCATTACCATAAAAATAAAAGCCGCCTTCAGTAGTATCTCCAAATAATGCTTCCATATCCTTCGCTAATGTCACAGCTTGCTGCAAATATTGATTATTGCAGGTCGCTTCATATATCTCAATCAGAGCCATCAGCAAGAACGCATAATCGTCAACATAGGCCAGATGGGCCGCCTCTCCGTCTCGGTAACGTGCCAGCAAACGTCCATCTGCCTTCATGAGTTTTTCATAAATAAACGCTGTTCCTTGTTCCGCGACATTAGCATATTTTTCTTTCTTCAAGACCTTTGCTGCTTTCGCAAATGCAGCAATCATCAATCCATTCCAAGCCGTAAGGATCTTATCATCCTTATGAGGATGAATTCGTTTCGCCCTCACATGATACAGTTTTTCTCGTCCTTGGCCTAGTAACGCTGCTAAAGACTCTACTGTCCTCTTAACATTCCCGGCGTATTCCTCCAGATCCCGTCCAATACGATTTGGAATACTGGTTCCATGTTCAAAATTTCCCTGTGAAGATATCTGATAAAAATCAGCGAAGAGTGCTCCTTCTTCCCCAAGGATATCTAATACCTCTTGTCTGGTAAAAACATAGAATTTTCCTTCAACACCTTCTGAATCTGCATCTTCTGCCGAGTAAAAACCACCGCTTTTGTCCATCATATCCCGCATCACATAGGTCAGAATTTCTTCAGCGATTCTGGCAAACTCCGCATTGCCAGTACATTGATATGCTTCCAGGTAACTCGTACACAATAACGCATTATCATATAACATCTTTTCAAAATGAGGCACTAACCACTTTTGATCGGTTGAATACCTAGCAAAACCATACCCTAAGTGATCATAAATCCCCCCCTGCCACATAGACATAAGGGTTTTCTCCGCCATGGCAAGTGCCTTTGGTTCTTTAAAATGCTGCCAATATCGAAGCAAAAAAGTTATCTTATGATGAGTAGGAAATTTTGGTGCAGAGCCAAAGCCACCATACTGAGGGTCATAACTATTTTCTAATTCCAAAAATGCTTGCTTTAACAACTCCTCACCAACCTGACCTTCTTCACTAGCCGGCTTTGATCTCTGTAGGACACTGACAATTTCATTACCAGCTTCTACGATTTTACTCCGATTATGTTCCCAATGCTGATGCAAGGTTGTTAAAAGCTCTACTAATCCCATCCTGCCCATCTTTCTATGTTTGGGAAAAAAAGTTCCCGCAAAGAACGGCTTTTTATCAGGAGCCATAATAATCGTCAGCGGCCAGCCACCTTGCCCCGTCAGTGCCTGACACACAGACATATAAATCCCATCGACATCCGGTCTTTCTTCCCGGTCAACTTTAATAGCAATAAAATGCTGATTCAGTAAGTCCGCAACTTCCTGATCTTCAAAACATTCTCTTTCCATTACATGGCACCAATGACAACAGCTATATCCACTACTGAAGAACACTGGCTTATCTTCTCGTTTTGCTTTATCGAAGGCTTCATCACCCCACGGGTGCCAATCTACTGGGTTATAGGCGTGTTGCAGTAAGTAAGGGCTCTTTTCATTTATTAATTTATTTGTTTTTTGTCCACTGAAGCACCTCCAAAGTTGGTTCCATTACGTGGCACGTCCATATTTAGTATGTACAAAAAAAGTATCAGCATTACTCTGGTACTTTGACAATATACGAATCAAATAATAATATCATACTCCATACGCTTTGCAGTCGTTCTCGCAACGTCTTCACCCAATAGCCGCTTAATGATGTGAAATGACATATTTATTCCAGCAGAAATTCCGCCTGAAGTAATAATTGAACCTTCATCAATAAATTTGCAATTACTCTCTACTTTCACATCAGGAAATTCCCTTTCAAGACGGTCAATATCCATCCAATGGGTAGTAGCTCGTTTACCATCAATTAATCCTGCTTTTGCTAACAAAAATGCACCTGTACATACAGAAGTAATTAATTCTACTTTGTTACTTTGCTTTTTAATCCACTGTATTACTATTTCATTATTTATTTCTATTTCTTCTGCTCCATATCCGCCAGGAACAATCACAATGTCGAAATCAGGTGCATTATCAAAACTAAAATGCGGTTGCACCATCAACCCATTTCGAGTCTTTATCATTGTTTCGTATTGTGATACTGTTTGAACTAAAAATGGTTTGTCTGATTCTCCTGGAATAGAAACTATTGAAAAAACCTCAAACGGACCTGCAAAATCTAATACTTCAACCTCATCAAATAAAAATATTCCTACACACCAAATTTTCTTCATTGGATGCCCTCCATTCCCAGTATTCAGTTCTGAACAACTCTCCAAGAACTATATTTCGAAATTAACTTCCATTCTCCACGGAATATATCCTTGCCTGTAAGCTTAGAATGATGACTAAATACTTTATTTCCAAAACCAATCCTCAATCCATTACATAGCGCAAGCTTTGCATCACAGCATTTTAGTCCTTTCAGTTTTAATAGCTTATCAGACATTTGAGTGTTCATATTGCCTCCCAAGAAACATGACAAATTTTCATAATTGATCATAAATATAAGGGATGCGGGGACAGGTTCGTTGTCCCATCCAAAACCAATAAATCTCTAATTGTCTTTCTATTGCTACAAAAAGAAAAGCTACTATAATAAATTTGAACTGCCCTAATGATCTACAATAATCCTGTTGGTTTTTAATCTAAATCATAGGTAATTCAATATGTTCTGATACAGCGGAAATAAGAAGTTCAATTAATTCACTATCCATAAATTGATAGTCATCGGGAATATTAAGACAGATAATCTTCTTATGGGAAAGACTATCTTTAAACCGTTCTTGCAGCCTTCTTACATGTTTCTTCTCCATTACAAAAATCAAATCTGCCCAACCAATATGCCCACTTGTTATTTTTACACGAGCTTTCTCTTCCGTACCTGCTGATCTAACATCATAACCTTTAACACCGTGAAATATTTTCTCGGCGGTTAGACTCCGCCACTTATTCTTACTGCAAACAAATAATAGTTTAATATTCTCTGCCCCCTTAGTTAGTTTAACACTCCTATTCATCCACCTTAGAATTAGCAAGTATATGAATACTCCCTTGGCGACACTCATTTGTTAACCACTCTAATTTGACACTTGAGCCAATTAGCAATAAATAAGCTTGTTTACCTGTAACATCATCAAAATTAGATAGATTAAATTCTATTGAAAGATATCCTTTTGCTAAATCAAGTATAGGCGATACATATTTTGAATTGTTGTATTTGGTTCGGGCGAATGTATCCATAAATCATGACGTGAGTCATTTTCAAAAAATCTTGGAACCGATTGAAAAACGTACTAAATTCTATATTTCTACTATATATTGCTACTTTCTTCTTGAAGTTATAAAAACCTTTAAAAAGTAGCAGCCTACTACCCTTTTAAGGTTGCAGGCTGCATTTATTCTATCTCTTTCGCGAATTGCTATTTTTTAATGATGTGAATTCTACCAAACTAAACAAACGAAAAGGTTACTTTAAAGGAATTAACTGATCTCTTTTAGAGCTTTGTGCTTCGTTATATATATATTGGCTAACACATGGAATTGTTAAAATTTCATGCTTATTATATAATTTTGTTGAAAATAGTAATGACGTTTAAAATTAGAACTACTGATATAAAATGAACCACTATACCATTGAAGTGAGGAAAGTGTGATGCATATTAAAAGATTGATTACTTTATACATTTTAGCAACCTTACTTATACTCTGTAGCGTTTCGTACGCACAAGAAGCAAGTAACGGTCATAAATTATTTACGGACAGGGATGCAGAAAACCTTCTAGGACCTGTAAAAAAGGTTACTAATTTTTTTGGTGAAAGTTCATCTATTGCAAGCATATTTACATATAGAAGTAATGGATACCGCGAAAGTATGGAATTACCAAAATATAACTTGCTGATGACTTACGACGAAAAAGGCCGAATGCTCACAAGCGAAAAAATTACTCCTTCTGGGAGATAGGTGAGTATTAATAGTGTTTATGATGATTTGAGGCATACATATACTGTTTATTCAAATTCAAGCAATCCTCCGCAAATATCCGGCGAATTAACAGAAACCGGATATAGCAAAGGAAGCAATCACTATAGCCCTACAGGTGATTTCATCGGCTACGGAGTCTATGAGTATGACAAGAATGGATTACTTGTTGGCTGGACCAACTATAACCTAAATAGTATTCCTGTTAAAAGAAATGAGTTTGTCCATGACACTAGTGGACACATCAAAGAAATAAATATTTATGAAGCCTCCGGTAAAGATCATCCCCAACTAACTCTTTCATCAAAGGAATGTTTCGTCTTTGGCGTTGATGGACGTTTACTAGAGAGACGGGACTATAGGGGACCTGATCAAGTATTGTGTAGAATCACTCTTTATAGTGATTCTGATAAGCACGAAAATTGGTTAAAGCGAATGGAATCATATGTAGCTTATCCTGAAATACGCAGTATGTTTCCCATTCAGATAAGAAAACTTGAGTATTACGAATAAGAAATATTTTTAATTGAATGTATTTTAATCAAATTGTTACTTGTATGGACATGGCACCAAGGTCACTTTTTACTTGCTTGTTACTACTCAAAAATAGCAAAGAAGCCAAGGATATTCTCCTCAGCTTCCAGTGCTCTGTCTTTTTTCTCGAAAATTTTTCTATACTTTAAATTTAGACACTACTTTCTGCAAATCTTCTGCTAACTTTGCCAAAGCTTGGCTAGAGGATGCTATTTCCTCCATGGAGGCTAACTGCTCTTCGGCAGCTGACGAAATATTTTCTGCTTCATCTGCCGATTCTTTCCCGAGATTACTAACCTTAGTTACCACCTGGACAATATGCTGGCTGCCCGCAGCTGTTTGCTGCATGTTTGTAGAAATATCATTTATTCGTTCGCATACTTCAGTTATCAGTTCTGCAATTTCGCGAAAGGTAGCTCCCGTAGCAGAAACAACTTCAGCTCCAATTTTCACTTCACGTGTACCGCTAACCATAGCAGAAACAGCTTTGTCTGCTTCTTTTTGTGTCTGATTAATAAGCTCAGCTATCTTTTTAGCGGCTTCCTGAGATTGTTCGGCTAACTTTCGCACTTCATCTGCTACTACTGCAAAGCCCCGCCCCTGTTCTCCGGCTCTTGCTGCCTCGATAGCAGCATTAAGTGCTAAGAGATTCGTTTGTCCGGCAATACCGGATATCGTATCAACAATTTGGCCAATTTCGTTGGAACGTTCTCCTAATGTTTTTACAACTTCAGCTGAATCTACAACAGTCTCCTCAATTCGTTCCATTTGCATAACCGCTTCGTTAACAACCTTGCCTCCCTCCTTAGCCTTTTCAGCAGCTTGGGTAGATTGTACAGATACTTGATTCGCTTTTGCAGCAATATCCTGGAGGCTGCCTGCCATTTGTTCAACGACTGTTAGCGCACCTTTGGCTGCTGTAACCTGTTCATTGGCTCCTGCCGCTACAGCTGTTATCGATACAGCAATATGGTTTGAGGCTTGAGCCGATTGCTCAGAACTGGCCGTAAGCTGTTGTGAAGCAGCGGATACATGCTCAGTTGCAGCTGCTATTTGATGGACAAGGGTACCAAGATTCGATGTCATGGTTTCGAAGGAATTGCCGAGACGGCCAATCTCATCGTTGGTTTTAATATTAAGATTGAATTTTGAAATATTTCCGCTTGCAATTTGCATAGCTGCGCACTCAAGAGTTTCTATAGGTCCTGCTATCTTTCTTGAAAACCAATAGATAAACAATGTGGCAATTACTAAAACAACGACAATAGTCAAAAGATTGATTGTTGTAAGATCAGATACCTGGCTAGTAACTTCATCTTGGGGGACTGTAACACCAACACTCCAATCTGTATTCGGGATAGATGCAAATGCATAAAACGTTGCAATCCCCTGTGTCTTTAAAGAAAGTGCCCCTTTGTCCGTATTCACAATCTTCGCAACCACGTCTTTAAAGTTTGGCTCACTTTTAGAATCCTTCAGAGGATTCACCTTCATCGCCACTTCTTTATCTGGATGAATAGCGATCAAACCATCTCGCTGTACTATAAATGCATAACCTGTTTGACCCACTTTTATTTGTGAAATTCTATCGATAAGAGCCGTAATGTCAATAGAACCGGTAATAACACCGATGATCTTCTCTCCTTGCTTAACAGGAACTCCAATTGTCACTATGGTTCTTCCAGTCATCCGGGATAGATGTGGTCCAAACACAGTGATATTGCCTTTTATCGCTTGCTGAAAATAAGGTCTATCAGCATTGTTTCCACTAAGCCCTCTGCCATTTATAAATAGACCATCTTCGCTATGAAAAGCAATACCATCGTATTCTTTATTTTTTTGCAATGCTTGCGCAAGATATGGTATCATATCTCCTTTATTTCCACTTTGAAAAATAGGTGCAACCGCTAACATTAACAGTTCCTGTTTGTAAGATTCCAACCAAAGATTCACAAATTCACTGTTATCTTGCGCTATACGTTCCATATCATTTTGGACACCAACGGTAATGATTTCTCTAGCCTTCCAATAATTTAAGCCCCCAAGAGTTATTAAAGAAATTAGAAAAAAGCTAAGAATAGTAACCGTTAGCTTAGTCTGAATATTTTTCATTATAGTCCTCCAATTACAAGGTGCTTTGGGGAGTTATTTACTCAATGACTCTTGCAACATGAGATACAAAAAATATACTGGCATTTTTCTGTCAATTTAATATACTCAGATACTCTTTTATAGCTCTATTCATTGTATTTTCAGAGCTTTTTAGTAAGGTTTCAAAACGAAGATTTTCTTGTGTATTTTCATGTAAAAATTGACGAGCCGTCTTAATTGCCTGCGTCGATATCTCGGTATTGATATTGACCTTTCGAATTCCCAGGGTAATTGCTTTCTGCAAAGAAGGTATGGGAATACCTGAACTGCCATGCAACACCAAGGGAACATCTACAACTGAGGAGATTTCCGCTAAGCGCTCAAAATCAAGCTCTGGTACGCCTTTATATATGCCATGTGCATTGCCTATAGCAATTGCTAAAGCATCAATGCCGGAAGCTTCAGCATATTTTCTGGCATCCTCTGGTTTCGTATGCCCTTTTGCCAAAGACAAGCTTAATGATGCCGTACCATCTTCGTTATTCATATAACCAAGTTCACCCTCAACACTTACATCAGCCATATGTGCAATCTGCACTACATATCTGGTTTTTTCAATGTTCTTGTCTAAGGGCAAAGATGAGCCATCATACATTACCGATGTGAATCCAGCGCGAATCGCCCTAATAATTGTCTCAAAATTTTTACTATGATCCAAATGCAGAACATATGGTATTTCAGAATCAGTACAATATTTTTTTACAATAGCAGCGATCACTTCAAGCGGTGCATGCTTTGTATAGGATTCACCAAAGGCAATAATTGCTGGCTTTCCTAAGGCCTGAGCAGCTTCTACAACAGCCTGAATTGATTCTAAATTATATACATTGAAAGAGCCTATTGCACTATTATTTTTTATTGCCTGTTCCAACATTTTTTTCAAATTAATCAACATAATACCGCCCACTTTCTAATAAATTTAATGATCATCCAATTACTTTACCATGATCATATTTTTGCTCATTCTCCCCACGGCAGCAAAGTCGGATTTTAGTCATTTTCCTGCAGTTTTCGCTGGCAAAAACATCGTTAAAATGGCACCTAAGAGTAAAGCTCCGACGAGACTGTATAGACCATATTTTATGCCATATGCACTTGTTACTGAACCAACCATATAAGGTCCAATAAAGCTTCCTATATTACCAAGCGCATTAATAAATCCCCTAATGGCACCAATAGACCCTGGCGGGAACAACATCGGAACCATCGTCCAAAACGAAGATGGCATCGATTTAATCGATAATCCGGTAACAACCATAATACCAAAGGACAGCCATGTATTATCAGAGAATATCGTAGATAACCATAAGCCTACACCAAAAAATACTAAAGGAAACGCCGTAAAGAATCTGCGATTTTGCGTTTTATCAGAAAAATAGCCAATAACAACTAATCCGAGGATGGACGCAATATAAGGTGCGGTACTCAAAAAGCCGACCTGGGTCATTCCTGTTTTGGTCAGATTTTTTATAATTGTCGGCAGCCAAAGATTGAATCCATAAGCGCCTATCATACCGCAATTAAAGATTAGAATCAGTAACCACATATTTTTATCACAAAGAAGGTCTTTGTAAGACACTTTAGTATGGTTTTTCTTCATCTCTTCTACTGCTAACTCTTTTTCTCTTTGCAAGCTGGAAACTAAATATTCTCTTTCTTCATTCGATAACCATTTCGCTTTCTCTGGTGTATCTTCAACTAATGGTAACCAGATAAAAATCAAAACTAAAGATAAAATACCTTCGCTAATAAACAGCCATTGCCAATGATAATTTTCCACAATCCACCCAGAAATAGGATTTGTGATGATGGCAGCAAGCGAGGTACTCGTCATAAACATGGCATTCGCCCGGCCAATTTCATTGGCAGGAAACCAATTACCTAAGATAACAAGAATAGCAGGGTAAACACCGCCTTCAACAAAGCCCAACAAGAAGCGGATCAAAAGTAATTCCCACTCTTTCGTAACAAATCCATTGACAACTGTGAGTAATCCCCAGCCTAAAATGGTATAGGTGATAAACTTTTTAGCACTTTTTTTCTCCGCTATATACCCTCCGGGAACTTGCAAAAAGATATAACCAATAAAGAAAATTCCTGCTGCCAGTCCAGCAATAGTCATGCTTAATCCCAGCTCTTCCCTCATTCCTCCGGCAATTGCAAAACTGATATTCATTCGATCCATAAAAGTCATGATATATAATATAATGGTGGCTGGTATAATATGGGTCCATCTTTTATTAGGAATTTTCACTGAATTTTCTATCATTTTTCTCTCTCCGTTTCTACTATAAAATTATATTTGCCGATTATGCACATTTAATTTGAAATTTTATAGAATTATTAACTGAATCCGATTACCAATATTCTTACATCAAAGATATTTTATTCCACCCTATTATGAAACCAATTTCGCTCCTATTGTTATGATACTGGTATCAAAACCAGCATCATAACACAATAGAAAAGTTCTTATACTTCTTTTTAAGATTGCTGCCAGCGCTTATGCTGATATACTTCTTTATTTGCTACCTTATCCCACTTTTCACCGCGAAGTACAGCCAAAGTACCTTCTACTGTCAAACGAGCTGTGCGATCAGCACTTTCCTGTGTAAGTGCCGCCATGTGAGGTGTAGCAATAAAATTAGGCAAAGTAAAAAGCTTGCTCTTCATATCCATTGGTTCTGAGCACAGAACATCAACAGCTGCACCGGCTACTTTGCCGCTTCTTAACGCCTCATACAATGCATCCTCATCCATAATGTCACCCCGTGCGCAATTTACTATAAATATGCCATTTTTCATCTGAGCAAACCGTTCGGCATTAAACATTCCACGCGTTGAGGGCAAAGAAGGCATGTGCAGCGATATTACATCACAAGCACTGAGTAAATCTGCTAATTCAGCATGATAGATATACTGATAATTTTTCTCTATTGTTTCTTGTTCGACGAAGGGATCATAAACATGTACCTGCATTTCGTTATTGGCAAATATTTTAGCAGTCTCTTTACCAATACTGCCAAAACCTATAATTCCTACATGATGCTGCGCCAGCTCAATGGCCATATACTTATTTCGTATACTAAAGTTTCCCTGAGCTGTCTCTTGATGGCTTTCTACAATATTCTTTGTTATTGCATACGCCATACCAACAGCATGCTCTGCAACTGATCTTTTATTTGTTCCTGGCGCAATGACAACAGGTATGCCAAGTTCTGTAGCGGCTTTTATATCTACATTATCTACACCAACGCCAGGACGGGAAATTACTTTAAGATTTGGGCACTGCTCCATAATTTCGCGTGTAATTCTACCGACACGAAGAATTAAACCATCCGCTTTTTTTAAATCATCAATGATGGCATCCATATCGCTATTATCAGCAACCATAACATTGGCATTTTTTCTTAATACATTCATGCCTGTTTCATATAAAGCATGTGATAATAATACTGTCTTTTGCATCTTAATCCGATCCTTTTTTTTGTGATTTTTAGCTAAGACTTCACCTGTATACTCTTAATTAAGCAGATCATTTTCAGCAAGATATTTTTCAATCTCTGCCATCTTTTGGTCAATTGCTTTCATTTGCTCTTGAGTAATCGGTTCAGACGGCTTAACAACCCGATAGTCAAAACCTAATTTACTCAGTGCATATTTTGTTGAGGCTGTCTGACTTTTGGCCATGGGCCAGATGGATGATGTCATTCCGACAATGTGATCATAGAAGTTGGTTTTCTCAATATCGCCTTTTTGACCATATTCAAAAAGTTTAATGAATGGCTTCGGATAAAGCGGTGCCATGGAAGGAATATAGCCGTCTGCCCCCAGTAAGAGACTGGCCGCTGCCAGATTGGTAGCACCTTGGTGCAGAACAAAATCTGTACCTTTAAAATGTTCCAGACATTTAAGAAAATCCGGGAAACGGCCTGTTGTATCTTTATAGCCGATAACCTTTTCAATTTTTGCAATTTCAAAAATAGTTTCCGGCGTCAGTGTCTGTCCGGTAAATGGTGGAATATTGTATATCATCAGATCAATTTCGGTATGGCGGGCAATTTCTTCAAAATGACGAATTGTCTCATCCTGGGTTGCATGCCTTGCATAAAACACAGGGGTTACAACCGCAATTTTTCCACCCATTTGTTCTAATTCTTTAATATTTTCAATAACACGTCTAGTACTGGAATCCATAACGCCGCAGATTACCGGAACCTGTTCTTTGGTTTCATCTAAAGTAATCTGAATCGCACGATTTCTTTCCTTCTGAGTGATCGCCATTGTTTCGCCATTTGACCCGGCAACAAAGATACCATGAATACCTGTATCAATACATCTGCGGACAAGCAGACGCAATCCTTTTTCGTCTACATTTTCATTTTCATCTACCGGTGTTATGATCGGCGGAATTACACCTATTACTTTTTTGGTCATGTTCAATCTCTCCTCATTATTTATTTTTTTGCTTTGATTTCTTCAGGGCGAATGTTATCTACCTGTCCGTAAATGCAAAGTGCATCGATATAGCCGCCTTCGCCATATTCAAAAACATGCCATTCCAGTTCATCGAAATACATAACTGTACCTTTTTTCAATACATATTTTTCATTTAAATTGTCTTTTGAGGGTCCTCTCTTTACCCATCCATTCTTGCAATCAAGAACTACAACCGTTTCTTCGGCATGGTTATGCGGTTCCATCGGTCCGCTTTCTGCTGAATACGTTGCAAAACAAATTGTCATTTTTTCACTGCTAAGTGCCGAGTTTCTACCTACAGCACTAGCGATAATTCTTCCTGGAAGCCTATTTTGGTAAATAGCTTCTCTTTCAACAATTCTCATAACTAAGCCCTCCTGTTGATAGTACCTTGTATTTTAATTATTTTGCATTTTTTCTACAGCATCTTTTAATGCTGTTTCATTGCCAACGTTTCCAGGAAATATTACATATGGCATGTTAGGAAATTTACTATCTTCACCAGTAAGCCATACAGGAATGCCCGGCAGAATTTGTCCGAGAACAAGAGCTTTTTTAACTTGCAGCCCCTTAGTCCCCACATCGCTGGAAGTGATTCCTCCCTTAGCAATAATAAAACGTGGTCTAACCGTGAGACTTGCTATAATGCTTGTTACGGCATTTGAAATTTTTTCTGCCAGTTGCAGCTCATCCTCTTTGTTTCCAGTATTTAAGTCAAGCCGTTTGCGTCGGGTAAAAACAGCAACCGTGCGGCCAGCCCTAATCTCATGCTCAGCTTCTGAGATTACTCGTTGTATTTCGGTTTGAAAGCGGGTATCATCATGTACTAAATGGACATCAAATTCGATAAACTTGATATGCGGGCATTCTTTTAACTTAGCCAGCTGCAGAGTCGTTTTCTTCACATGAGAACCTACAAGAACAATGCCGCCGTTTGGGTTATTTATATCCACTAATTCTTGCCGGCTGAGAAGCGGTCGATCTTCTATTCCTCCAAGAATTTTTACAATACTGGCTGCAGACCTTAGCATAAACCGCTTTCCCTGTTGAATCGCTTTGTATAATGCAACTGTAAATATCTTTAAATCATAATAGTCCATGGCATTTACGATCACTTTTGAAAAGTCCTCGACCTGCATTAACTTGTTGCATATACAATCAACAGCTTGCCTTCGAAGTTCATCAAGGGAAATATAGGTTAATGAATCAGCAGTATATTCACCCCGCGTTTTTTCTTCTACCCACATTCCCAAGTGCGAATTCTTATACCCAAAAGTTTTGTCTTCAGCAAATTCTGTATCACCTGCAGGAATCAAAAATTCTTTTTCCAGCACATAATGAATATTGCCTTCCGTATATCTTCCGCCTTCAGGTAAAAACGGACAGATAATTTCTCCATCAATTTTGCTGTGCTCATACTTCTCGATGACATCTCTCAGAATATTTGTTTCCAGAGGATAATGCCCACGTAAGGTCGAATCCGATCTGCTGATAATCATATAGCGCTTGTTGGTTATTCTTGCAGCACTCACTACATGCTCAGCTATCTCAGAATGAACCTTGGCAGATTGCTCGGATGTCATAGCTCGCGAGTTTGTCAAGATAAAAAACAGCCGATTTTCTTCTTGAAATCCCTCTAAAATACTACTTGCCGTCCAATCAGTATAGACAGAAACGCCATGAACTGTCTGTATTCCTGTCGGATCATCATCAAGCACCACCAGCTTTATGTCCAAACTTTGCAGTGCTTGACCTAACAGGATATCTGCCTTTTCTTTCTCAGGCAGAGGGTATTTTTCAATTCTTTCTTTGAAAGAATATTGTAGCAGCATTTATATCACCTCCCGCCTTCTATTAATTGCAAATTCCGTGCCAATTTAGAAAACATTGATTTTATTGAATTTATCACACAAAACAATTACAGTTGTAACACGAAAATATTA
>DJJR01000029.1:24962-67633 GCA_002434245.1 Pelosinus fermentans | reverse complement strand
TTGGGGCTTTTTTTAGTGCGATAGCCCCTTGATAGTTGCCGCTTGTAAGCTGCACAAAACGATAGGAGTCATAACCTTATTAGGAGATGAGCAGGCTCTGTTAATCGACCAACATTTGCGAAAACATCTTACTGATGATGAATATACCAAAAGACATATTATTTGTGGTAATCCAGCTCATTTCCAAGGCGACGAACGAGACATCATCTTCTTATCTCTTGTAGAATCTACGGATAATCTGCCACTAGCTATGAGGGCAGACGGACCAGATGGGATGTATAAAAAAAGATACAATGTTGCAGCTAGTCGTGCCTTTGAACAGATGTGGGTTGTTCATTCTCTGGATGTAAACATCGATTTAAAACCAGGAGATATTCGGCGAGAACTGATTGAACATGTTGAAAATCCATTTCGGACTGAAAGAGAATTAGAAATTTTAGCAAATGTAACAGAATCACCTTTTGAAGAAGAAGTATTAAAGAATTTAGTTCATAAGGGATATACAGTAGTTCCTCAATGGAAGGTTGGCTATTATCGAATTGATATGGTTGCGACTTGTGGCGATAAAAAAGTGGCTATCGAATGTGATGGAGAAAAGTACCACGCCCTTGATAAGTTAGCAGAAGATATGGCACGGCAAGCAGTATTAGAAAGGCTGGGATGGAGATTCATCCGTATTCGCGGAAGTCAGTACTATTTAGACCCTGAAAAAACCATGGAAGCCGTCTTGGCACGATTGAATGAACTTGAAGTATTTCCTAATCATATGGAGAAAGAAGCAGATATCTCTCAAGATAGTGAGATCGTTCAGAGTGTTATCCGAGATGCCGATTTATTGCGGATCACCTGGTCCAGTGATGGAGGAGCTTCAATTGAGGTAATAGAGCCAATTGAATGCAGAGTAATTCCAGAAGCTGCTCCTGCTAAAGAATTAATGGCAACTAAAGTATCGGAAGGGCTAATGCTTCTTAGGGTGTTAAGATACGTCAAGGTTATATTGATTACATAGCTAGAAAGAAATGAATTCTGGTCTACAAAATACATCTGAAGCTTTCTCCGCAGCGAAGTAGGCTGTGTTTGTAAAAAATAGCAAAGCTGTTGACAGTGACTTAGAATGGAAATATACTTGTAATTAGTAAAGTCTGACATTAGGGCAGTAGTGAAATTGTATTCTCCCCTACGATACGTCGTTTTGGGGGGATTTTATTTGAGCAAAATCAAGTAGATAGTACTATATTAAGTAAAAGAGGCACAAGATGAAGTACGCAATAAAGTTAATTTGGATAGTAATGATGATTGTAATGTTAGGAAATGAAGCCATTGCTGCGGACTATGGCGAAATTAAATTGGATAAAATCGAAAGGCTTCCCGAGTGGGAAATGAAAAGTACCTCCCAGGGGGGGAAGCTGCTGCTCTCAGATAGTCCTGAAATGGTCGATGAAGATGGGATTTTGTATCAGGACAAGGTGGAAGGGAAGGCTCGTCTATTTTTCTATCATGTGAACGCATCCAAAACTGCTAAAATGATGGAAGTCATGTTAGAAAACAAAGGAACAGAGGTCGCTCATGTCAATGTAAGTAATCCGAGTTTGGGTGGGCCAGGCTACGCCTGGTTGGCGGTAGGAAAAGAAACACAGATGAAATATCTTTCTGGTACACCATCCTATCAGATTACGATTCCGCCAGGCGGAGTGGTAACCCTATCGGCAAAAATAAGTGAGACTGCAGTGTTACCGAACATGTTGATTCATGGCATTTACGACTTAGCAGTAGATCATCCCATTCATGTGAAAGTCATGATGTTGTCCTTGTTTGAAGATAGTGTAAAATTTTCTGAAACAGCGCAGGTACTGCCTGCGGATCAATGGCATTTGCGCGGTACTTTCGAGGGGGCAAATCGCAAACTTTCCTCAGCGGAGCCTTATGATCCCATGCTTTACAAAGTTGTAGGGATAACCCTGGCTGACAACGTAATTGACCGTTACTTGCAGGGGATTGACGCCACGGATGGATCGCAAGTTATCAATTATGGGAATTATGGTGTAGTCTATGATATTGTACCACCCGGCAGAAACGGGCGGAAAATTTCATACTATTTAGTGCCGCTAGGCGGATTTTACGCTGGTGGCTTAGGGATACACCACCCGGAGGTTGATTGGAGTCCCATGCCAACGCCGCTTGGAAAAGTACATTTTGAGGATAACAAGTGGAAAGAATTCTCCTTCTTAGGCACTTACGACAAGAGTGAATCGCTATCGTTCACCTTTAGTCCTCCGGGGGCATCCAACTTACCTATAAAACTAGTAATAATATCACAGTAATTTCATATATAAGAAATATTTTAGAACCCTTTCATTCATTTGCTAGGTATTGACTTTCGGGATGATAGAATGATATGGTAAATAAAATAGCATAGTCATCTAAGATCATAAACGATTTTTTATATAAGAGGAGTTAAGATAAATGTACAAAGTAGCGCATATTGGACTAATGGTGAAAGATGCAAATCGATCAAGCCTATTTTATCAGCAAGTTTTAAACTGTGAAGTGGTAAACTCTTATCAAGATGAGCGAGTTAAGTTGATTTTTCTCAATTCTGGTGGGCAAATCATCGAACTGGTACAACGCTTGCAAGAAAGTGCACCGGAACGTGCAGCTGGTATTGTAGATCACATTGCCTTTGAAGTAGAAGATGTATTCGCTGAAATGGAAAGACTGCATGCTGCTGGGGTAGTAACTTTGTCTGACACACCTGCAGGGATAGGAAGAAGCTTGCAAAATTTCTTTTTTCTTGGGCCTGATGGGGAAAGGTTAGAATTTTTGCAGGGTGTTATATGAAGATTTATACATAACATATTAGAACTAAAGCGTCCAAGGGAGGCGCTTTTCTTATATATGCTTTTAAAAATAGAGTAATTACATTTAATATGGGGGTGTAAAATTTGCAATCGAAAATAGCCATAATTGCCCCTTACTCTGAACTCAGAATGGATATAGAAGCTGTAGTGAAAGAGTTAGGCGTCAATGTTCTAATCTTTGAAGGAGATGCAGAGAACGGTTACAGCGTTGCTCGGCAGGCTGTTGCTGATGGTGTTGAAGTCATAATCAGTCGAGGAGGAACAGCACGACTGATTCGTAGTAGTTTTCCGATCCCTGTTATAGATATTGAAGTATCGGCTTATGATATTATTCGTTGTCTTACCGAAATCGCTGCAGGATGTGAGGCTGTTGGTATTGTCGGCTTTAGTAATATAGTATATGGCTCTGAAAAATTAGGTCCGTTGTTAAGACTAAATGTGAAAGAAATTATTGTTGAATCGATGGATGAAGTTCCATCTAAAATAACAGAAGCTGCTTCAGAAGGGGTTTCTTTTATAATTGGTGATGTAATCTCAGTAAACTATGCAAGACGATTGGGATTGAAGGCGCAACTGATTGTTTCCGGAAAAGAAGCAATCGTAAAGGCGATTTACCATGCAATGACGATTGCGGAAGTAAGGATTCGAGAAAGAGAACAGTATGAACTGGTTCAAATGGTAGTGGATCATAGTTCCGATGGTATTATTGCAGTTGATAAGGATGAGCGTATCACGTTATTTAATCCAATTGCAGAAAAGATTTATGGAGTACTCTCCTCAGAAGTAATGGGATTAAAGCTTGGAGAGCGTGTATCAAGTCCGCAGCTTAGTAAGATCCTTCAAGGGCAGCTGCGGGAATTAAGCGATCTTCAAAAAATTGGTGACAAGACAGTCGTCATGCAGCAATATCCCATAAAAGTTCATGGCAGGACGTGTGGAGCCGTTTCAAACTTTCGCGATGTAACAGAATTGCAGCGTCTTGAGAAAATTGTCCGGCAAAAGCTGAATACCAAAGGGTTAGTCGCTACAAAACAATTGGATGACTTAGTTGGTACCAGTGAAGTAATACATGAATTAAAAACTAAAGCAAAAAAGTTTGCAAGTGTTGATAGCACAATCTTTATTGTTGGAGAATCGGGGACTGGAAAAGAAATCGTTGCACAGGGCATTCATAATGCAAGCCAGAGAGCAAAAGGCCCATTTGTAGCCATCAATTGTGCAGCATTGCCAGAATCTTTATTAGAAGGCGAATTATTTGGCTATGAAGAGGGAGCGTTTACGGGAGCCAAAAAAGGGGGGAAATCGGGTTTGTTTGAACTTGCCCATTGCGGTACGATTTTTTTAGATGAAATAGGTGAAATGCCAATCCTTTTACAATCTCGGTTGCTTCGCGTGCTTCAAGAACGCTCTGTATTAAGAATCGGGGGGCAGGGCATCGTTCCCATTGATGTCAGAGTGATTTCTGCTACGAATCGTAATATCGCTAGTTTAGTTAAAAAAGGTTTATTTAGAGAAGATCTATTCTATCGATTAAACATTCTACCGATTCATATTCCTCCTTTGCGCGAGAGGATAGAGGATGTATCATCCTTGGCAGAAGCATTTTGCAAAAAATATTCATCTGGAAAATTACAAACGACAGTTGTAAGTTCAGAGGCCATTCAAGTTTTAAAGAGATATCAGTGGCCAGGTAACGTTAGGGAATTGCAACACTTTATGGAACGCTTAGTATTGCTCTGTGATGATAAAGTCATCGATGCGAGTATGGTGGAGAAAGCATTGTGTGAAAATGGCAGCTGTCTAGAAGAAGCGGATGTGAGTTTATTGAAATTAGAAGATAATAGCATTTTAACTATCGTTAACCAGGTTTTAAAAGAAGAAAATCAAAATCGTGATAGGACGGCGAAACGATTAGGAATTTCTCGTACTACCTTGTGGAGACGGTTGAAAGAGTTACAATTATGAAACACATGTTTCAGAGTTGTAACAAATGAACCATATATTGTCAAAAAGACTCCGGCGAAACTTCGTCGGAGTCTTTTTGATAACTTCAAACATAGATTTTTTTTACAGCTATGAGGCATTACAAACTACTGTTCCGACATGCGGTTTGAAGAACACTGAAACATAAAAATATATAATTATCAATTGGAAAGTTCAGATTATTCTAAACTGTGGCATAGTTATTGCAATATAGTAAGCTGAATAGCATATCTTGGGGATCGGGCTGACGATAGATCAAACAGCTACTGAGGCGCTTCGTTGAAGGGAATCTATGTTAGTTTCAATTACTGCCATGATTATGATGAAAACAATAAAGGAGGAATGAATTCGAATGATAATCAATAAAAGAATCCTTGGTCATTTGGATACGGTGTATGCAACTGCCGTTATGGATGTACATGGAAAGATGAACTTCTTGACGGCGGGAGATGGTCATGGACCTTGCATGATATTCAATGAAGAGAATTGGAGCGGTGCTCCTGTTTGGGATGGACCAGGCGGCACGATGAACATTGTGCCAATACCAGGCAGACAAAATGAATTTATTGCAACACAAGAGTTCTATTCGGGCTTTCAGGCAAAAACATCAAAGATCGTTCATGCAAAGTGTGACAGTGAGTTAAATTGGGTAGTGAAGCCGATTATGATAATTCCCTATTTGCACAGATTTGACTTATTTCTTCTAAATAATAAGCTTTGCTTTATTGGCAGCATCTTATGTGGAGACAAAGAATATAAGGAAGACTGGTCCAAGCCAGGAAAAGTAGTGTTTGGTGAAATCGGTGAAGAGATAGGGGAGCCTTTTGCATTAAGGACTATACTTGACGGCATAACGAAAAACCATGGTTTTTGCAAAGGAACCTGGAATCATAAAGAGGCTTATCTGGTTTCTGGTTCAGAGGGTGTATTTGCTCTTTATCTGCCAGAAAAAGCCAGTGATCCTTGGGAGACAGAGCAATTATTGCATCATGAAGTGAGTGATATGGCTATCTGTGATCTGGATAATGACGGTTGTATGGAGCTAGCAACAATAGAGCCTTTTCACGGTGATCGAGGAATTATATATAAAAATAAGGACGGTAAACTATCGCCGATTTATGAATATCCATACGAATTTGGACACGTTGTATGGGGCGGAAAGATATTGAAGAAACCGTCGTTTATTATTGGCTCCCGAGAAGGGCATCGGGAATTGAACTGCTTTCAAATGGATGATGGCTCCAACCAGATTACGCACTTTACCATTGATAATACTGGAGGACCCAGTAATATAACGGTAATTAATACAGGAAAGTCGGATTTGATTTTTGCTGCGAATCGAGACATTGAGGAAATAGCACTCTACGAAATCAGTGAGTAGGCAGTGGATTTTTAGACTGGTGTAGCAAAATCAAATTATTATGAAGATATGGAGGCTACGTACATGGGATTAACTACGGAAAAAGTGAATGAATTAGAAGCGATTACCAAAAAAATGCGTATGAATATTATTGAAACTTTATATAAGGTGCAAACAGGTCATCCAGGTGGATCTTTATCAGCAGTAGAGATCATGACAACTCTTTATTTTAGCCACATGCGAGTGGATTGTGCAGCACCGGGCTGTCCAGACAGAGATCGTTTCATTGCTTCTAAAGGACATTGTGCACCTGTTGTATATACGACACTGGCCTGTAAAGGGTATTTTCCTGAAGAAGAACTTGGGAATCTGCGACAACTAGGCTGCATACTGCAAGGACATCCTGATATGAAAAGGATTCCTGGAATTGACTTGTCCACAGGCTCCTTGGGGCTTGGGCTCTCTGCAGGGATTGGTCTCGCATTATCTGCCAGACTGGATAATAAAGATTACTATACCTACGTCCTCATAGGAGATGGAGAACTTCAGGAAGGGCAAAATTGGGAAGCTTTTATGGCTGGAGCCAAATATAAACTCAATAACCTCATCGCTATTATTGACTACAACGGTGTTCAATTAGACGGCACAACAGAAGACATAATGCCTCTTGGCGATTTGCGCAAGAAGTTCGAAGCTTTTGATTGGCATGTCGTTGAATGCGACGGTCATGATTTAGTGGCTTTAGATAAAGTCTTTATTGCGGCTAAACAAGAAAAAGGAATGCCAACAGTGATTATAGCAAAAACCGTAAAAGGGAAGGGTGTTTCCTTCATGGAAGGCAAAAATACATGGCATGGCAAGGCTATTGGCAAGCAAGAGTATGAAACTGCCATAGCAGAGTTGGGAGGTTCTATATAATGAAAGCAATGAGAGAAGCTTATGGGGAAGAGTTAGTAGAATTGGGGAAAACAAATAATAAGGTTGTGGCACTTGATGCGGACGTATCTGGTTCTACCCGTTCCGCCTTGTTTGGAAAGGCATTTCCGGATCGATTTTTTAATGTAGGAATTGCCGAAGGCAACATGGCTGCCATGGCTGCAGGGTTTGCTTTGGCAGATAAAATTCCTTTTATCAACACGTTCGCCTTTTTGATGGCAGCAAGAGCCACTGATCCGATCCGTAGTCTGATTGCTTATAATAAGCTGAATGTTAAAGTTGTTGGGGCCTATGGTGGTTTTTCTGACTCCTATGATGGCGGCAGCCACCAAGCAATTGAAGATGTAGCGATTATGCGCTCTCTGCCTAATCTTAAGGTCATTATACCTGCAGATGAATATGCAGCTAGAGCAGCTGTACGAGCAGTGGCCGAATATTTTGGTCCTATCTATCTACGATTAAATAGAGCGGAAGTTCCTCCAGTGTATAGCACGGATAATTGCTCTTTTGTGATCGGCAAAGGAAATGTCTTGGCAGAGGGGAAAACTGTGACCATTATTGCAAATGGTTATATGGTTCATCGGGCGATGCAGGCCAGAGAAATCTTACTGAATGAGGGGATTGATGCCGAAGTTATCGACATGCATACGGTGAAACCAATTGATAGTGAACTCGTTATTCGATCAGCAGCTAAAACGGGAGCCGTAGTTACAGCGGAAGAAGCGTCCATCATTGGTGGTCTTGGATCTGCAGTAGCGGAAGTCCTAGCAGTTAATAAACCGGTTCCAATGGAATTTGTAGGCGTTAAAGATGTATTTGGCGAGTCTGGAGACTATCAACAATTGCTGTCTAAATTTGGGCTTGATACTCCGTCTATTGTTCAGGCTGCACACCGAGTTATCGCAAAAAGATCATCTAACTAACATAAGGTTATGCAGCAAGCAATAAGAACACAGCAGCTATTATTAGTAGTAACGATGTGATATACGTTACATAAGGAGGGCTAATTATGTCTCAAATGGAAGGGGTTCTTGCAAAGGCGCAAAAACCGCTGGGGAAAAAAACGAATTATCGTTGGGTGGTCATGGGGCTGATTTTTGCCGTTTGGGCCATGGCCTGCGCTGATCGAGCCAATTTGGGTGTGGCTTTGCCGTTTATGAAAAAAGAGTTTGGATTCAGCAATACAGAGGCCGGAGCAATTGTCAGCTTGTTTGCCTTTTCGTATGCGATAGTCCAGATTCCGGCGGGTTTACTCTATAAGAAAATGAGTGCTAAGACTCAAGAAAAGATATTTCCTTTATTTTTGCTTTTTGTTTCGGTATTTACTGGTCTTATGGGTACTACTGCCTCCACGTTCTTACTGAAATTATATCGAATAGGCTTGGGTGTTGCCGAAGGTCCACTGGGCATTGGCTGTACCAATATTATGAATCGGTGGTTTCCTGCAAATGAAAAAGGGACGGCTATGGGACTTTGGAATACGGCTTCTAAGCTGGGAGCGGTTGTAGCACCACCGGTTTGTGTGATTATTGCTGAAATATATGGCTGGCGTGAAATCTTTTATGTGTTCGCTGTTCCTGGAATCTTCCTTGCAATTGCCTGGATATTCATGGTAAAGATTTCACCATCAGACAGTAAGTTCTGCTCACAAGCTGAAGTGGAATATATTCAAAATCAAAAAGCGGTTGCTGTAAGTGATAAACTGTCACAAGTTAGGAAACATCGTGATTTTGGCTGGCTGGATAAATTCAACCGGACCAAAAAAGTCGTACCACTAGAAACGATTGGCCAGGTATTTCGTTCCTGGAATGTTTTGGGGAACGCGCTAGCCTATGGCTGTATGATTGGCATAAGTAATACCTTTATGATGTGGATTCCTTCTTATCTAATGAATGTTAAGGGCTTTACATCCATTAAAATGGGTTTCCTTGCCTCAGCTCCCTTTATCGGATCTGTCATCGGAAATACCCTCGGCGGCTGGTTTTCGGACCGTATACTGGATAAGAGGCGTAAACCAACAATGCTGCTTGCCGCTTTATGCACAATTGTTATGATGATCGCCCTCGTCTATGCACCTAATAATGCCTTCTATTTAGGGTTGATGCTTATGCTATCTGGTTTACTGATTGGTTTCGGATTTTCGGGATATACAACTTATCCTATGGGTCTAACAACCAAGGAAGCATACCCTCTTGCATTTGCCATTGTCAATACAGGTGGACAATTAGGTGGTGCCTGTGCTCCTCTCATTGTCGGTGTTATTCTGGATGCTTATAGCTGGAATGCCGTATTTATCTATCTAGCTCTCAGCTCAGTATTATGCTTTACACTTGTCAGCACGATTGATGAACCGATTGATGATGCAAAGCCTATGAATACAACTGCTTAGAAAAAGCGATCACCAAAGGCCGGATAAAAGAGTTTTATTTAAGAATAAAATAAAAAATATAGAGGAGGCAATCAAATGTCTAAACCCAGTGTTTATGTAACTCGTCTTTTACCAGAGGAAACCCTTGCAATGCTCAAAGAAAGGTGTCATGTAGAAATGAACCCCGGATACGATGTATTGTCGAAGGAAGAACTGTTGGAAAAACTCAAAGGTAAGGATGCTGTGCTCGTATCTCATACTGAAATCGATGAGGAGATCTGTAAAGCCATCAAATCTCATTGCAAAATGCTAGCCAGCTACGGTGTCGGCTACAATAATATAGATATAGAAGCAGCAACAAAGTATGGAATTTATGTAAGTAATAACCCCGATGCAGTTACCTCGGCAACTGCTGACCTAACATGGGCATTACTTCTAGCTGTATCGCGACGGATCGTTGAATGTGACCAATATGTACGTTCAGGGAAAAAGGACTGGGGCCCAACCAATTTGCTAAGTACACAAGTGAGTGGCAAGACATTTGGGATTATTGGATCCGGCCGTGTCGGTACGGCTGTCGGAAGACGTGCAAAGGGATTTGACATGGACATCATTTATACAGATGTAAAACCAAATCCAGCCTTTGAAGAAGCAACAGGTGGACGGTTTGTCGATAAGGATACTCTACTAAAAGAAGCCGATCACATTTCCATTCATGTTCCGCTGCTGCCTGCAACGCATCATTATATTGGAAGCGACGAATTCAAACTGATGAAAAAAACAGCCATTCTAATCAATGCTGCTCGTGGTCCATTAGTGGATGAAAACGCTCTAATTGAGGCATTGCAAAATGGAAAAATTGCGGGAGCAGGTCTTGACGTATTTGAAAACGAACCTGAACTTGATCTTCGTCTGGTTAGGCTTCCTAATGTAGTCTTGACCCCGCATGTCGGCACATCGACGATGCATGCTAGAATGTTACAGGGGGAAGGTTGTGCGCGAAATATTTTTTCTGCCCTTGACGGGGAAATACCAGCTAACTGCTTAAACCCAGAAGCAAAAAAGAATCAATAAGCGATACAAGCATACCTCGACGTGAACGTGATCATTAATAATAGCAGCAGAGTAAAGAATATGCGAGTTAAAGCCATAGAATTAGAATGGTAAATCATAAGCAGTAGCGATTTTAGAAAATAAAATGTTGGAGTAACAAACACGTATAGGAAAGGGGATGAACCATGATCAGGAAACAGGCTGTAGAGAAAGCCATTACCTTGCACAAGTATCCTGCTATGAAGATGGGATTTACCACTGCAAACTTTGTGAAAGTTCTGCCCCTAACTGCGCCGAACGTCAAAAAAATGATTGATTTCGCGAGTCATCAAGGCTGGCCTTTCATTGAGCTTAGAGATCCAGAAGCCAATCTCACATTGGAAGAATGCAAGGAACTTGCGGTATATGCTCAACAAAATTGCGTGGAAGTCGTCTATGCATTGAATGTCGGTCCAATGGATTCACGCTACTTTGAGGTTCTCGCTCGTGGAATTGCTAATACGCTTGTTTTCGAGGGACCCAAGATGATTCGGTCTGGAGTCAATGGAACGGAATTTGTTAATGACCAGAAAAAATTATATTGGTCCGCTGAGGAATTTGCCAAGCTAGTACAAAATATTAATCAAGCGGCAAACACTGCGACGATGTTTGGTTTACAACTTTCTGTTGAAAATGCTCGAGAGGGCTTTAAGGGAGATGGCGTGAAGACCTTTGGCACCGCCGAATTATTTGGAGTACAAGGAGTAAACACCAACGTTGGCTGGCAATTAGACACTGCTAATTTCTTTTCTGTGTCGCGGACTACGAACGATCCAAATGAGGTCAAAGAATTTTTCGAACAACATATTGAAAAAATTGATTATATACATTTGAAAAGCTCCAAAGATAGTCAAACGCAGCCCATTCTATGTGATAGTGACTTGTCCTTGGACCTACATTTAGACGTTCTTTCTAAGGCGGGGAAAGTATATGTAATAATTGAGCTGCCTGCAGCAGAGACCTTAGAAGCAGTTCATGAAAATCATCGAAAGAGTCTTGCATATTTGAATAGAAGCTGCTAAACAATAATCTGTAGTAACGATTTGTTTGCTCTAAGAGAAGGGGGGAGCCTTCTCTTAGAGCATTTGTGAAATCATAGCATGGCAGCTTAGAGTCCACTTTTGTAGAAGATCCAGTGGATGTATTAATAGGCTGATCAAGTCCCACGAGATTTAGGTTAGGAGTTCTCCTGATTTGGATGTGTAGTGCGTGGTAGTACAAGGGAGATGATATATATGAAGAAAAAGAGAATTGCAATATTAACAAGTGGTGGAGATGCTCCAGGAATGAATGCAGCGATTCGAGGAATTACACGTAAGGGACTGTATCATGGCTTTGAAATCTTCGGGGTCGAAAGAGGCTTTCAAGGATTAATAAACGGAGATTTTATACCTATGGATTCCAATTCAGTAGTTGGCATTCTGGCACAGGGCGGGACGATACTTAAGACCGCGCGGAGTGCAGAGTTTAAAACAGCAGCAGGGCAAGCGGTGGCATTAAAACGATTACAAGAGCAGTGTATAGATATCGTTGTCGTCATTGGTGGCGATGGATCTATGCAAGGCGCAATGAACTTGGCTAAATGGGATATAAATACAGTCGTGATTCCAGCTAGCATTGACAATGATATGCCCGGCACCGAATACTCCATTGGCTTTGATACGACATTAAACACGATACTAGAAGCAGCAAATAAAATCAGAGATACAAGTACTTCCCATGATAAAGTCGCTATTGTGGAAGTCATGGGCAGGAATTGTGGTAATTTGGCATTAATGTCAGGCCTTGCTTGTGGAGCAGAGACCATCTTAGTACCAGAGATCTCTAATGATATTGAACAAATTTGCCAAGAATTACTGGAAAGTTATAAACGTGGTAGATTGTATCGTATCGTTATGCTGGCTGAAGGCGTAGGCAGAGGACATGACATTGCAGTGCAAATGATGGAACGAACTAATCTGCCGATATCAGTAACCGTACTCGGGTATATTCAACGGGGCGGTAATCCATCATCCATGGACAATATCACGGCCAGCCGTATGGGGGCTGCTGCTATTGATGGGATTATGGAAGGTAATACTAATTTTCTAGTAGCTTTGCGGCAAGGGAAGTTGGTTTTTGTGCCTTATACTAAAGTCAAAGACTTTCAACCGACTATCGATAATAGCCAATATGATCTTTCTCGAATCCTGGCGATGTAATAGTCAATAAAAAACCGAGGCCCAATTGTCAGAAGTGAAACCTTGGGGTGATGAAGATCCTGATCTGGTTGTGGCGAATTATCGATCGAATACTATAAAACTAATAGGTGGTTGAAGAGTATGTTGAAGATAATAAAGCAAAGTTTTAATAGGACATTAAAAACGAAATTAGTCGTATTTTTTATTTTATTTGCCTTTTTCCCAGTCTGTATCTTGGGATTGATTAGTTCTTATATGACAATAAACTCTACTAAGGAAACAACTGGACAAAACAATCTAACGATGTCAAAAAATATAGCAGAACAAATCAACCTATTTATAGGGAATTCTCAGGGGCTAATTGCAACCGTGGCGGACTCTCCCACTGTAAAGTCACTAGATTCAGTAATGATTAATAAATATTTAGAACAAGCAGTCAAAAATAATCCCCAGTTTGAATCCATGGCAATTACTCTGCTAGATGGCATGCAGCTAGCAAGATATCCCATGACGAAATTAAGCTTTCGCGGCGATCGGGAATATTTTAAAGCAGCGATGCAAGGACAGTCTTATATTTCTGAAAGCAAAACTTCTCAAGTAACAAAACTTCCCGTTGTTTGGCTTTCCCTTCCCATTAAAGATGAGAAGGGAAAGATCATTGGCGTAATAAATGCAGATCTAAGCATGAAGTCCTTTGTACAAATTTCGAAGAAAACCCAAATTGGTAAAAATGGCTATATTGATATAATAGATAATAAAGGTACAGTTCTAGCAACTCCCAACGAAAATAGGATTTTGGAAAGTGAAAATTTCTTGAAATATGATTATGTTTCCAAGGTTATAATGGGAGAAGAAGGATATGTACAGACTATTTCTACAAACGATGAGGGCTCCATTACTGCTTTTTCCCCTGTAGCTAACTATAAATGGGGCGTGTTAATCCATCAGCCGATAAAAGAAATCTATGATACTGCTAAGATTACTATTGAAATGATTATTGGAGGCGGACTGATTGCGGTAATTCTTGCAGGCTTAACTGCTTTTTGGATTACAGCCGGTATCACGACGCCAATAGGAAAGCTTAGAGATGAAGCTTTCCTATTGGCCGAAGGCGATCTAAGGAAAAGAGAAATGCTTACTCTTTCTGAAAATGAGATCGGACAACTGGCCAACGCATTTCAATCCATGTCTACTAAACTACAAGACCTTATTGACAATGTGCAGTCACGAGCTCAAATTGTTGCAAGATCGAGTGAAGAGTTAACAGCAAGCGCTCAACAGTCGGCTAGTGCTGCCTGCCAAGTAACTGAATCGATAACGCAGATGAATAAGGGGGCAGATCATCAGGTAGCAGCAGTACATAACATGTCAGACATCGTAGAAACGATATCGTTGAGTATTAAGCAGATTGCAGACACAATCAAACAGATAGAGAAAATCGCCAGAGGAACATCTCAATCCTCCGAAGGGGGACGTACAGCCATTCAGAAAACCATGGAACAGATGAAGACGATAGGTGACGGATCTCAAATAGTGCAAAGGACTATTGGTGAATTAAACAAAGGATCTCAAGAAATTGGCGAAATTGTAAACTTGATTTCTTCGATTGCTGGACAGACTAATTTGTTGGCTTTAAATGCTGCTATTGAAGCTGCGAGGGCAGGTGAATCCGGGAGAGGATTTGCAGTAGTAGCCGAGGAAGTTCGGAAATTGGCGGAGGAATCGGACCAAGCTGCCCAGAAAATTGCTGCTCTCATTCACAAGAATGAAGTTGATCTAAAAGAGGTTATTGCAGCTACTCAGGTCAGTAGTGAAGGTGTTAAAACAGGTATCCAAGTGGTGGAATCAGCCGGGGATACATTTAAAGAGATTGCAGATGCCATAAGTTACTTATTTAGCCAGATTCAAGATATCGCTAAAGCCATAGAACAAATTGATCTAGGAAGCCAAAGATTGGTCCATTCTGTGGAGAATATAGATGAAATCAGCACGGAAAATGCAGTAGAAGTGCAAAGTGTTTTGGCTGCAACCGAAGAGCAGTCGGCATCGATGCAGCAAATTGCCACTTCCAGTCAAGCGTTAGCTGAAGCCTCGGCCGGACTTCAATTGGCAGTGATAAAATTCAAATTATAAATGATTAATAGTACTCAAGAAGGAACTGCTACTGGTTACATCGATACAGCCTACTCATTAGTGAGTAAGGCTGTTTTTTGTAGTGCGCCCAGCATGGGCGCTTACTAGTTAGTGAAAGTCCAATACGGGGGTTGATAGTGCCAACCGTTAGCCTAAGTGTTAATTTGCAAATTAACAGTACTAGGGCAAAATAAAATACTGAAAATCTCGTACTACACCGCAAATGATGAAGGTATGAATCGTCATGGAATTACCGCAAGTGGTACTAGGGTAAACGAGGGGCGCACAGTAGCAATATGGAACATTTTAAAAATGATTATATAAATTTTCCTCGGAGGCGTAATGTTAATGGAAAAGTAAGAAGCACAACGAAAGCAATCAGTATCACGGCGATCTTTATCCCAACCATATCACTTGCTAATCCGTAGAGAAAAGGAGATACCGCTCCTGAGCCAATGGTTGCTGTATAAAAAATAGCAAATGCCTGCTTGCATTGCTCGTCAGAAACCAATTCCGGAACACTGCCGTACAAAACCGATGAAGTACCATTTAATGCAACGCCCAGAAGAGGCGAAAGCAGAAGGACAGGCTCTAGAGGAAGAAACAGTATTCCTAAAATACACAAAGTTGTAAACATTTCCGTAGTCACTACCGTTCGCAAGATTCCAAATTTCGTAGCCAATTTTCCACATATATATTTACCGGCTGCACCTCCAGCAAACACAAGAGACAATGCGAAACCAACCAAACTAACCTGTGCACCTTTTTCTTGCAATAAGAATGGAAAGAAAGTAAGAAAGCCCATGCGAGTTGCACTATCAATCACTCCGATCATCGACAACGACCAAAAGGATTGATTTCCCTTCCAAGCAAAACAGCCAAGTGCTGCTGTCTCTGCTTTTTTCTCATTCATTGAAGAGGGCTGCCCCATGTTTTTAGTCATTAGAAAAATAACAACTACACTCATCAGACCAAGCATGCCTAAAAAGCGGCTTGCAGTCATCCAGTTATATTGGGCAATTAGCAGGGCGGTCATGGCTGGCAATAGTAATTTACCAAAATCACCAGCCACATTAAATGTACTAAGAGCGGTTCTGCGTTCCGTTTTATCAGGATATGCACTCGATATTAAAGAAGACGATAAGGGATGCTGAGTGCTTGAACCTAAACCGCCAATTACTAATAAACAACCAATAACCATTGGTGCTGCTGCCCAGCCGAGCATGAAAATGGCAGCACTGGTGAGAAGTGTCCCAAGAAGCAGCAATTTAACTTCGCCCATACGACGGGAAGCGAGAAAACCTGCTGGTACCTGAAATCCTGCCAAGGAACCAGAAAACAATGTTTTTAGAAGACCAATTTCAGCAAAAGTTAAGGAAAACTGAACTTGCCAGATTGGGAAAAAAATGTATAGCATATCACTTAGGCCATCATGTATCAGATGCGCGAGACATCCAGCAAACAAGACCTTCCTACCTGTTGTCATTACTTTACTGTCAGAACTTTTATTCATTTCGCTTTTTACCTTTCCTCTATGCATTCATGCTACATAGATGATACATACTCTGATAAACCACCATTAATATTGGAATGCGCAGCAATCGCCATTAGTAAGGTACGCATTGCCAATGTAAAGGTTTTATCCTTATGAAAGATTACCGAAAAATCAATCTCTAATTTTGGTGCATCACAAAATTCATGAAGGGTTCCATCTTCTATATGAGATCGAACCAGCACCTCTGGCAGTACACCAATGCCTAACCCATTCAAAACAGCCTGTCTGACTGCTTCAGAATCGCTATATTCTAAAATGGGTATGATTGCGTTTTGCCGTAAGTATGGATTGTACTTTTCCCGATAGACACTGCCTTGCTTTAAGGCAATAAAAGGCTGCTGCTGCAAGGTATCGCCATAGGTATTTAGAAGACTCGCATGGGTAACCCATAGCAATTTCTCGGCCACAACACTAAACTGCAGAATTCTGCTGTTGGATATCTTGTCATGAACCAGCGCTAAATCAAAGCTATTATCTAAGATACCTTTAATAGTAATCGGTATATTGAAACAATGTTCAATACTAACTGATACATTCGGAACCCGCTCTTGAAACTCTCGCAAGATGGGTGATAGTGTATGTGCTGCCACAGCAGTACCAAGACCTACCTTAATCGTTCTTTCATGAGAAAATTCCTGTACTGTTGCTCGCGCCTCCCCATACAATAGCAATAGCTTTTCTGCATAATCAATCAGACGTAAACCTGCTTTCGTTATATAGAGTTTTTTACCGACCCGTTCAAACAATAGTACCTCAAAATGCTCTTCCAGTGCTCGAATTTGCGCTGTTACTGTTGGCTGACTAAAATTGAGCTGTTCTGCCGCTTGTGTTACGTTGCCTATTTTTGCAACTAAGAGAAAAGTTTGTAATAACCGTATATCCATCCAATTGCCACATCCCCGATTTTCACTTTGTACTTATTGTAGTATAATAGCTGCTTCCTGACAATTGATCATCTGCCTGACCTTTTCTCTTTCTTAATGATACCCTTCTCTTACTCAAAAGAGAAATTGGATATATCTATTGCATCAATAGGATTTTTTAATTAGATATGCAGTAAACAGGAATTATCTTTTTTGATAGTGAATTAACGGAAATTTCAGTATGTCGGAAATTCCGATGAACTGAAGCCGATGTTAAAAATAGAATGCCAATTTTTATAATTTAGAAACGGTGATTGCAGTTGGTTTTAGAACGAATTCCGAAAGATCAATTCAGTTTCGTCAGTGGGCAACTGCGATCTTAAAAGATTTTTCAATCCGTAGTTATGTACTTGATAAAGAAAGGCTTAAAAATAAATGGTACATTTTTAAACAAAGAATATTTTGACCACTTGCTGGAAGAGATTAAAGAAATTAGAGCAAGTGAACGAAATTTTTATCAAAAAATAACCTATATTTATGCGATGACAATGGATTACTCTTCTACCGCTCTCACCACAAGCTCATTTTTAAAACGGTTCAAATTTAACATTTAAGATTCAAGACACACTGTGTCACAAATTGAGTTGGTCGCATTACAGAACTATTTTAAAAATAGATCTGTTTATTTGGATAGAATAAAGTGGGACAAAGAACCTGTCCCCATGTCCCATTCCATGTGGTGGATTTATATATAAATCTTTTCATCATTGAATGCCTGTGATCAGTAAATAGCACGATATTAAATTTCTTGAAAATTTGTATTACTATTTGCATGCGGAATAATGAAGCTGGAAGAGCGGGATGCGCTAAGGAGCCTGTTACCTCTTTTTACATTAGATCAAGCCTATGTCATCGTGAAAGCTATTAACAAAAGTTTGAAAAAACTGTCGAAATATGAGATACTTCTGGTACGTTTTAATTTCAATCACTAAATGAATAGTAAAGCTGAAATAATCAAAGCTACTACGGAGGAATCAATTTTGAAAAAGTTTGCATTTGTATCAGATTTCGATGGGACATTAACAGAGCGAGATTTTTATCATATTATTATAGATACTTATCTACAGGAGTGGGGAAGACCTTTTTATGAGGATTGGAAGAAAACAAAGAAGATCAACGTAGAGTTCCTAAATAAAATATTGGGATCGATAGGAAGAACCGAAGAAGAGATTTTGGCTGAAATTCATCGATTGCCCTTGGATGAGTATGCGGTAGATTTTATTCGTAGAGTACAAGAGGCAGGCGGGGAATTTTATATCTTAAGCGCTGGTACGACTTATTATATTGATCAATTGCTTGCTCATCGTGGAATTGAAGGTGTAACGGTTATTTCCATGAACGGAGTATACAAAGATGGGGGCATTGAAGTAATTCCAGATGAAAAGAGTCCTTATTTCTCTGAGATTTTTGGCATTAATAAAGCCAAAGTCATAGAAGAATTGAAAAAAGAGTTTGAGACGGTATTTTTTGCCGGAGACAGCGAACCAGACTTAGGAGCAGCTAAGGAAGCTGACATTGCTTTTGCCAAAAAGGATTTGAAAGAATTACTCAATAAGGAACAACAAAAATTTGTCCCTTTTGAAAATTTCAAAGAAATTGAGAAGTACCTGAAGGATAGAGGGTGGCTGGCATCATAAAGACTGTTGTTACCCCTGATCAGAAAGAAATGTATTATTTAGGAATTTGCTATTGAACTGTGATTGACTTTCTGCAGACTATATATTAGTTTGCAGGAGTCTTTTTGTTTTTATGGAAAACAATTAGATGTATAATTAATTGAAGCGAGGTAATACGTTTGAAAAAACTTTTTAAAATTCTTATATGCTTGATAATTCTTAGCTTTTGCAACATAGCTTTTTCTGCTGAGAACCAATATTCTAATCAATTAGATGCTACAAATATTATATTTAACGATCAAAACAATGCAAAAGCTTATTATGATCGAGCAATTAAGAAATTTGGACAGGGCAACTATAACGCTGCGATATCCGATTTTACCGAAGCGTTAAACTTGCAGCCTACATACGCTGAGGCCTATATAGGACGCGGTGCCTCATATTCTAAAATAAACGAATATGACCAGGCTATCATAGATTATAGCTATGCAATATCTATAGATTCGAGAAAAGAAAATTACTATCTTAAACGTGCACTTACATATGAAAAACTGACTAAATATAAACTTGCCTTATCGGATTATGATAAGGCTATAGAAATTAACCCACAAAACTATTGGAACTATATGTCTAGAGCAAAGTTATACGAAGACTTAAAAGAATTTGATAAAGCCATTGAGGATTATAGTGCACTGATAACACATGAGCCATCAGCCTCTTTATATTATCTATTACGTGGAAGTGTATATCTCAATAAAAAACAGATGCATAGTAAAGCATTTGTAGATTTTAATAAAGCAATAGAAATTGCATCTGATGATATTATGGGTTATGAATGTCGAGGGGTAGCGTATATGAAATTGCAAAAATATGGCGAAGCCCTAACAGATTTTAATAGAATGATTGAACTTAAACCGAATTGGTCAGACGGTTATCGTAATAAGGCCCGTCTATTTTATAAGATGAAAAAATATAATGCAGCGATTGCTGAATATGACAAAGCTCTTGAAATAGCACCGAATGGTCATAATAGCTCATTGGATTATTATGAACGTGGTAATGTATATTATGATAAAGGAATGTATGATGAAGCATTTCGTGATTTTAAGAAGGCAGTAGAGCTTGCTCCTAACAATAAAATGTTTATACAAGCACTTGAAAAACTGGAATAAATACTTGATGATTTATTTTGAATGAATATAAATTCTCTTAGAGAAACCTATGATTTATATTTAGTTATTATTTTCGATTCCAAGGAAAAGGGACTTTCGAGCCAATGTGGCATCAAAAGTCCCTTTTTATCTACGGTTTGATCTGCTACTTATCAGTAGCAGGTTTTTTTATGCCATGTTTATAGAGAACAAATTCCTTAGCCATATCAATTTCTTTTCTGATGTGCTCTGGTAAGTTGTCCATTTCGTTATCATTACAAGTTGCATCTATGGTTTCATTATCGGAAAAGAACTCAGATAATGATATATTCAAACCTTCGCAGATTTTATAGATAGTAACTACTTGTGGATTGCGACTCTTGCCGTTAACGATGCTGTCTACTGTAGATTGGGTTAAGCCAGATAAGTCTGCCAACTTATTAACTGTTATATCTTTTTGATTGCATAACTCGATAATTCTAGCCGCAATTTTAGCTGCTACATCCATAAATATTAATCTCCTTTGTTAACGTGCTATCGTTATTTTATCACATATAAATAAAAATAGTTACTGACATGTCGTTGACAAATAAACGACGTGTCGTTATAATGATGAAAGGGAGGTGAAAGTATGTCATTTGGGGAGAATTTAAGAAAAATTAGAAAAGGGAAAAGAATTTCACAAATAAAGCTTTCTTCCGAAACGGGATTTCCCCAAACAACAATTAGTGATTGGGAAAATGATAAATATCTTCCTGATGTTATGGAAGCATTAAAACTTGTAGCGGTTTTAAAAGTAACGCTTTCGAAATTGCTAAATGGAAAAATTAAATCCCCAAAACCTAAAGCCAGCTAAGGAGGTGATGAATTGTTTACAAATGGACAATCTTTTCAACTCAATACATAAAGCCTATAAGATTTTGAAAGTAAAAGTAATGATACTTGTATGAGCAACTTTGCAAGTGCAAGGAGACTTAAGTAAAAAATTTCCTGTTGCAGTTATCTATAGTATAGCGAAAAGAAAATTTTAAGTCCATTTTTCTGGTAATCTTTAAATTTCTTTTAAGAGTATCAATTATTGCTGGAGGATCAAACAAAATGATCATTCACGAATCACTTATCGAGCTTCATATGAAATCCAGAAGTAAAACGGAGATTATCGAAACCTTAGCCTATAAGGCAAAGGAGCTTGGTTGTATCGGTGAAGCAGAGGACTTTTTGAAAGACGTCTTTACTCTGGAGGAATCCTTTCCGACTGCCTTCGGTTATGGGATAGCGGTTCCTTATGGCAGAAACCGTTATGTATTGACTCCTTTTATTGCTTTTGCCAGGACTGAGGAAGCGTTTTGCTGGGATCACAGAACGGATCATGAAGTGAGGCTTATCTTTCTTGTGGGTATGCCGGAAGAGGAGAGGGGGGAACTGGAGAGCCAGGTGATCACTCATCTGAGCGGTGGTCTGACGAATCAATCCTATCGCAAGAGATTCTTATCGTCTGCCACTGCAATTGAAATTGTGGAAATATTCAAAGAAATGGGATTGTAGGACATGGGAGGCGGATGTACTGCCTATCTATCTTAATTCGATAAGGGGATGGAAGCTATGAGAGAAAGAATAAAAGAACAACCTGCACCGGAAGTAATTGAATATCTATTTAAACCCGGCATCAGCAATGATTTGGCAAGATCGTATTCCACGATTTTAGCAATCAATGAAGCACATGTTGTTATGCTGATGGAAGAAGGAATTATTAGCAAAGAGGTTTGTAAGAAAATATTAACGATTTCAAAAGAGATGGACTTACTGGGAGAACCCACTTTTGCCATCAATTATAACCTTGAGGATTTATATTTTAATATGGAAGCTTATCTGATTAAAAAGGTGGGTTTGGATGTGGGCGGACAACAGCATACGGGCCGCAGCCGCAATGATATGCTTGCTACGATGATTCGAATGGATAGCAGAGATATCTTTTTGAGACTTTGTGGAATGTTTAATGACCTGAGAGAAGTACTGCTTCACGCAGCACAGGAAAACCTAGATGTTGTTATGTCGGGTTACACTCATTTACAACCGTCTGAACCCATTACCATGGGGCATTATTTTGCTGGAATATTACACGCGCTGGATCGCGATTATCAGCGTATTATCAATGCGTATAGCCGATTAAATCGTTGTCCTCTTGGGTCTGGGGCTATGGCCTCCACTTCCTTCAAGATTAACCGGGAAACCACATCCAGACTGTTAGGCTTTGATGGCTATATGGGCAATTCCTTAGATGGCGTTGCGTCCCGTGACTATGTCATGGAGATCGAGGCAGCTTTTGGCATCATGATGAACAACTTAAGCCGAATGGCTCATGATCTGTATGTCTGGGCTACACCAGAATACGGATATATTGAAGTCGGTGGTTCAGTGGCTGTCTGCAGCAGCATCATGCCTCAGAAGAAAAATCCCATGACATTAGAGCATATAAAAGCAAAAGCTGCTCACTTAGAAGGAATGTTCGTATCCGCCTTTAGTTGTTTGAAAAGCACTCCTTTTACCCATGCCAGAGATATTAGTTGTGAATCGGTTAGCTATTATTACAGTGCATTAAAAGAAGTAGAAGCTACTATCCAGCTGACTTTAATTACGATGAAAACGATTAAAGTGAATAAAGAAGTAATGCTTAAGCGAGCAAAAAATAACTTTTGCACCGTAACAGAACTGGCTAATAATCTAGTTCGATATAATGGAATTTCATTTAGAGAAGCACATGAAATCGTTGCTGAGATCGTTGCCTATATGGTGGAGCATAAAAAATCATCGGAAGAGATTGATCAAGGAATTTTAGCAGAGCTTTCCATGAAAGCTTTTAGTCGAAAGATGACCTTTACCAATGAACAAATTGCTAATGCACTGCATCCAAGATTAAATGTTTGCTCTAAGGATGTTGCTGGTGGGCCAGCCCCCAAAGAAACAGCAGAACAACTACATAGGCTGTCAGAATCCTTAAAGAATGATACAAAGGGCTTAACACTATTGCAGAAAAAGATTGCTATGGCGAAGACTGCACTACAGACAAAGGTAGACAGCATCTTAGCTGACTAACAGATACAAGAGACATCGATCCTTTGATCCTGCAAGAACATGTAAAGGTGGCAATTGAATATGTTTTTATTGGAATTTGCAATCATTATTCTAATTATGCTGATTGGTGCACAGTATGGGGGAATCTTCTTTGGCATGGTTGGAGGCGTTGGCCTGGCAATTTTAGTTTTTGTTTTTAAACTTGCACCGGCTTCACCACCGATTGATGTGATGCTTATCATCACATCCGTAGTTATCGCGGCGAGCACGTTGCAGGCTGCCGGTGGTATGCAGGTTCTTATCAAAAAGGCAGAAGAATTATTGCGTAAAAATCCAGGTAGAATCACGTTTCTTTCTCCTTTAATCGCATGGATTTTCACATTCATGTCCGGAACGGGTAATGTGTTATATAATATTTTACCGGTGATTGCCGAGGTTGCTCGTGAAGCCAGAATACGGCCAGAGCGGCCAATTTCAATCTCCGTCATTGCTTCTCAGCACGCTGTAGTGGCTTCGCCGATTTCGGCAGCAACGGTTGCATTAGCAAGTATGTTAGCTCCTCAGGGGATTTCATTGATGCAAATCATACTAATTACCATTCCGGCAACATTAATTGGTATCATGTCTGGTGCTTTTGTTGTGAATCGAGTAGGAAAAGAACTGGAAGAAGATCCGATTTACCTAGCGAGGATGGAAAAGGGATTGATTTCAGTATTGACGTCTAAAGAGCAAAATACGATTGCCAATCAAAAAGAAGCGAAATTATCAGTAGTGATCTTTTTGTTCGGAGCATTATTTGTAGTACTTTTAGGAACATTTTCCTGGTTAAGACCTGACGTTGTTACTGTTGCCGGCAAAGTGATCAAACTAGGCATGACGAATGCAATTGAAATCGTAATGCTGTCATTGTCTGCTGTAATGGTTGTTACTTGCAAAGTGGATGTGGAAAAAATTATTTCTGGTTCCGTATTCCGAAATGGTATGCTGGGTGTAATCAGTGTTTTTGGTCTGGCATGGATGAGTGATACTCTGCTTGCCAATAATATTGACGTTGTTAAACGTACTGTACAGGAAGTGGTAATGGGGCAGCCAATGTTGTTTGCTTTTGCACTATTTGTTGCATCTGCTATTACCCATAGTCAGGGTGCTACTGTAGCCGCATTAGTTCCATTGGGTATTACCCTAGGAGTTCCTGGATTAACCTTAGCTGCAATGTTCCCGGCGGTTTGCGGATATTTCATCATACCCAGCACAGGTGTTTTGCTTGCAGGCGTGGCATTTGACAGGACAGGCACAACCAAAATCGGTAAGTATGTGGTAAATCACAGTTATATGATTCCAGGTCTAATTTCAACTATAGTGGGTGTTGTTACCGGATTGATTATTGTCCATTTTCTCTTTTAAGTTAACTGTGACGATCCTGGGATCGGAGTAGATTGAGAGAGAAGGTATTATATGTCAGGTTAGAAGCTGCGAACCTCGTGGCTTCTTTTTTATGCTGTTTGTAAAAATGGGTAAATAATTTGAGTGAATGGGAAGTTTGCTGTGACAAGATGACGAAGAATTCACAATGTTTTAATTTGTAAGATTTTGCAGGATTTTCGTATTTAATGAGAAATAGAGTATGGGTGGTATTCGTCCTATGAGGCAGCGTAAGCAGCGTAGGGTATAACAATAATTTTTGGATTACGGAGTGATGCGGATGAAAGCAAAGCCAATGTTTAATTTGCAGACTAAAATTATTCTGTTAGTTTGCGGCGTGGTGGCATTATCCTTATTGGCTGCGAATGCTCTGATTACGAATCGTGTTGAGTCAGACGTACGGGATACACTTGGGCAGAAAGCCTTGGATATCTGTAGGACGATGACTCATTCTCCTGCCGTGATTTCAGGATTAGAAGCCAATGATACAGCAGCCATTCAGGAATATGCTAATACCATTCGCAATGCTGTTAATGTGGAATTCATTGTTGCATTTGATATGCAGGGAATCCGTAAATCTCATCCAGACACGGCACTGCTTGGCAAACATATTATGGGAGGGGACGAAACATTAGCGTTGCAGGGCAATGAGTATATCTCATACGCGGAAGGCACCTATGGACCGTCTTTGCGGGCATTTTCCCCTGTGTTTGCACCTGATGGGAGGCAAGTAGGGGCCGTGGTTGTGGGAATCCTGCTTGGTGATGTGGAGAAAGCGCTGACCGAGAGTCATGAGATTATATATATTGCAACTCTTTTAGGCTTACTCATTGGTATCGGTTCTGCTGTGTTATTGGCCCGCAATATTAAGAAAACCCTGTTTGGCCTGGAGCCCGTTGCTATTGCCCAACTCGTTGAAGAGCGCAGTGCGATGCTGCAATGTGTGCGGGAAGGAATCTTGGCGGTTGATAAAAATAGTATCATAACGATAGCGAACGATGAGGCGATACGGGTCTTAAAGCTGGCTGGGATACCGGGCAATCCCATTGGACGCCAAGTCGGTGAGTATGTTCCTCATACCCGCTTGCAGGATATCATGAATACGGGTCAGGCTGAGTTGGATCAGGAACAAAAGATTAACGGAATTACGATTTTGACCAATCGAGTTCCCGTTGTGGTAAATGGTGAAATTGTTGGGGCTATCGCTTCCTTTCGCGATATGACAGACATGCGCCAATTGGCAGAAGAACTTACGGATGTCAATAGTTATGTAGAAGCCTTACGGTCTCAAGCCCATGAGTTTATGAATAAGATTCATGTAATGCTAGGGTTGGTTCGCTTAAAGTTTTATGACAAGCTTGAGCTGTATCTCACGCGAATTGCAAATCAGGATATTGCCGAATCAGAATTTGTGAGTCAATGTATTCATGATCCTGTGCTTGGCGGTTTGTTCTTAAGTAAGTTTAGCAAGGCCAGGGAAATGGCAATTGATATGGTATTGGCTGAGGATAGTTTTCTGCCGGAGCCAGAAGATGCACAAGTTACGAATGAGTTGGTCACGATCATAGGAAATTTGATTGATAATGCCCTTGATGCGGTGAAAGACTCGCCGAAACGTCAGGTTGCTGTATCCATGATCTATACCGATTGCGTCTTGACGATGGAAGTGATGGATTGTGGCCCTGGTATAGAGCAGGCGCTGGTAGATCAGATCTTTGTTAAGGGATATTCGACGAAGTCCTCAGGCCGCGGGTTTGGTCTGTTTCTCGTTGCAAGGGCCGTAGAACGGTTAAACGGCACGATTCAGGTTGTAGCTGCCCCGGGGAGTGGTGCATCCTTTAAGGTTGTAATTGCTTATCAAAGTAAAGAGGTGGTGGGTACTTGATCAAGGTTTTGATTGTGGAAGATGATCCTATGGTTGCCGAGCTGAATAAGCATCATCTGGAGCAGGTGGAAGGATTTATTTTAGCAGGAATGGCGTCCAATGGTGCCGAGGCACTTGAATTTTTAAAAAGAAATGAAGTCAATCTTATTTTACTTGATATTTTCATGCCCATTGTGGATGGTATGGAATTGTTGCAAAGTATTCGATCGATAGGTCATAATATTGATATTATCATGATAACGGCAGCACGTAATAGCGCCAGTATACAGAGCTCACTTAGGCAAGGGGTGGTAGATTATCTGATCAAACCTTTTCAGTTTGAGCGTTTGTATGCGGCGCTGATCGCTTATCGGGATCGAATTCAGGTGATTAATGACAGTACTGTTTTGAATCAAAATGAAATTGACCGACGAATTTTATCAAAAGGCGATTTGCCAGCAGGTGATTTGCCCAAAGGGATAGAGCGGGAAACGTTAAACGCTATCCTTGAGCAGGCTAAACAGTATTCCAAACCCTTTACAACAGAAGAGTTGGCACAGTGTGTAGGGGTATCACGGGTGTCTGTACGTAAATATCTTACCTTTCTGAAAGAGACAGGTACCTTGCAGGCGAGACTGATGTATCGTTCTGTCGGGCGTCCTGTTACGATGTTTTGCTACGTAAAACAATAGATTCTTCAATTGCATTCCGGGTTCGGCTATGGCCGTTCCTGGATTTTTTTTTTGCTTTACATTACTTACATAATGGTTCCATATCTTTCAATAGCGTTAGCATGAGAGAGGTAAGATGCTATACTCAAGGCAAATCAAAAAGGAGGAATTTATTATGAAGATGGAAGCGACGACCTCATCTCAAAACCCGCTGCAAAAATTTTTGGCCTATTTACAATCCGTTACGATTGGTTCTGTGCCTCTTCCCTTATATTTGATTCTGGCAGCACTGATCTATATTGCATCCCTGAATGGGAAGCTGCCGGCGGATATGATCGGCGGTATCGCCATCATGATGATAATGGGAATGCTGCTAGGGGATATTGGCCTCAAAGTACCGATTTTGAAAGACATTGGCGGGCCTGCTATTTTATCTATTTTTGTACCGTCGATTCTGGTTTTTTATCAGTTGCTCAATGTGGATTCTATGAAAGCCATTACCGCATTTATGAAAGGTTCGAATTTCTTATATTTTTATATTGCCTGTCTGATTACAGGAAGCATCTTAGGAATGCTGCGAGTGGTATTAATTCAAGGTTTTATCCGGATGTTTATTCCAATTGTGGTTGGTTCTATCGGCAGTATTGTGGCAGGGGTAGGCGTAGGGATGCTGACGGGACTCGGGGCGCATCATTCCTTCTTCTATGTTGTGATTCCCATTATTTCCGGTGGCTTAGGGGAAGGAATTTTGCCTCTGTCTATGGCCTATTCGGAAATCTTGAATCAGCCTTATGAGAGTTTTATCCCTCACTTGGTGCCAGCAGCTATGCTGGGCAATGTCATCGCCATTATGATGGCTGGCGGACTTCGCACCTTGGGAGTTAAAAAACCTCATCTAACAGGTAACGGCGTTTTGGTAAAAACCGGGGATGACGAGAGAATGCATGCTGCTCAGAATATTGACAAGCCTGTGAACTTTTCCCTCATGGGCGCCGGACTGTTACTTGCCTGCTGCTTTTATATCTGGGGGCAGTTAGCCAGTAAGTTTATCCCTATTCCCGCACCGATCATTATGATCTTTTCGGCTGCTCTGGTGAAGGCACTGGGCATTATGCCTGAGAAAATGGAGCAAGGGGCTTATCATTTGTATAAATTCGTAGCTGCAAACTTGACATGGGCGCTGCTCATTGGTGTGGGAGCATTATATACTCCCTGGAAGGATGTTGTTGCCGCCATTAGTCCTGCCTATATTGCGACGGTCGCCGCTTCTGTGGTTGCCATGGTAGCCTCTGGTTTTTATGTGGGGAAACTGATGAATATGTATCCGGTGGAAGCTGCGATTGTAACGGCTTGTCATAGTGGATTAGGCGGTACGGGGGATGTCGCAATCCTATCTGCGGCAAATCGAATTGAACTCATGCCCTTTGCCCAAATTGCCACACGATTGGGAGGAGCCTGCATGGTCGTGATGGCAGCAATCCTAATGCGGTTAACATTATAATTGAAAAATCAAGTCAAGGAGAGTGAGGATCGTGAGTGAAGCTGGTAAACGTACAGTGGGGCAAGCTGGTACCTTGGAATCCAATGATGTGATGATTACGGTATCGCCGGGAGAAGAGGGGAGCGGTATTTCCATTGAGCTGACCAGTATTGTGAAGGAGCAGTATGGTGATGCCATTCAAAAGACGGTACAGGATGTAGTAGGGGAAGAAAAATGTCGTGATATTTATATTACTGTAGTAGACAGAGGAGCACTTGATTGTACGATTCGTGCTCGTTTACTGACGGCGTTACTTCGTGCAGGGGTTGTACAAAAGAAAGAGGTGATATAAATGAATTTACGCAGGACAATGCTGTTTATACCCGGGAACAATCCGGGTATGCTGCAAAATGGCGGTGTATTTGGTGCAGATTCGGTTATTCTGGATTTGGAAGATGCCGTTGCTCCACAGGAAAAAGACGCTGCTAGGCTGTTAGTGGCTCAGGCTCTGCAAACCGTAGACTATGGGACTAGCGAGAGGGTGGTTAGGATCAATCCCCTAGATACTTTTGGCGCAGAGGATATCCAGATGATTGTTCCTTGTCAGCCGGATGTTCTTCTCGTGCCAAAGGTAGAAGGTGTCCAGGATATCGAGAAAGTGACCGCGCTGGTGGCACAGGCAGAGACAGCGGGACAGAAACCAGTTCAGTTAATTGCCCTCCTGGAGACAGCCAAAGGTATTGCTTTGGCTTATGAAATTGCCCAATCGAAGGGACGATTGACAGCTTTAGCTCTTGGAGCTGAAGATTATACGGCGGGTCTTGGAGCAACGCGAACGAAGGAGGGGAAAGAGATTTTCACAGCCCGTTCCCTGGTAATCAATGCAGCCGCTGCTGCGGGAATTCAGTCTCTTGATACTCCCTTTACCGATGCTAATGATGAGGCTGGCTTGTATCAGGATACTCTTACGGGTAAAGAACTGGGGTTCAAAGGAAAGCTCGCTATCAACCCTCGCCAGATTGATGTGATCCATGGTGTATTTAATCCCACGCCTGCTGTGATCGAGTGGGCAGAAGAGGTGGTGCATGCGATTCGCAAAGCAGAATCGGAAGGCTCGGGTGTAGCCTCTCTGCATGGAAAAATGGTGGATGCGCCCATTGTGGCGCGAGCAGAATATATATTAAAGCTGGCACGCAGGCTGGGGTTGGAGGTTATGCAATGAAAAACAGTATTGGCCGGGATCTTCCTGAAGTAATTGAAGGGTATGGACAGCCCATTCCTTACTCTGGAGCATTTGAAGCGCGGCCTGCCATGAGGCGACAGGCTCCTAAGGTTAAAACCATTCATCCAAGAGATCAGAAATTGGTTGATACGTTAGAAGCGGTCTTTCAGCAAATCCCTATAACCGATGGCATGACCTTGTCCTTCCACCATCATTTTCGCAATGGGGATGGTGTAGTGAATCAGGTACTGGCAACAGCGGCAGCATTAGGGATTAAAAATTTGAAAGTAGCATTAAGCTCTGTATTTCCTGTTCATGAGACCTTAATTGCCTATATGAAAAGTGGAGTCGTAACGGCTCTGGATACCAATTATATGTCAGGCCCTGTAGCCAAGGCAGTATCAGAGGGGGTGCTTGCGACTCCTGTTGTACTTAGAACTCATGGAGGAAGAGCACGAGCTATCGAATGTGGTCAGCTGCCGATTGATGTAGCATTTATCGCTGCTCCGGCTGCTGATGAGTATGGAAATCTCAATGGCGTGCAGGGACCTGCAGCCTGCGGTTCCTTAGGGTATGCTTTTCCTGATGCAGAATACGCAGATCATGTGGTAGCCGTTACAGACTATATTGCAGAGTATCCATTAGCACCTATCTCCATACCCCAATGCCTAGTCGATTATGTGGTGAAGGTGGATTGCGCAGGTGATCCCCGAGGTATTGTCTCCGGCACCACGAAAATCACTAAGGACCCTGTAGGTCTTAAGATTGCTGCTATGGCGGCAAAAGTCATTGAGGCTGCGGGATTACTGAAAAACGGCTTTTCTTTCCAGACAGGTGCTGGCGGTGTATCCTTAGCAGTTGCTCATTTTATCCGGCAGAGGATGGAGCAGGAGCACATCGTAGGCAGTTTTGCTCTGGGTGGTATTACGGGCTATATGGTAGATATGCTGGAAAAGGGATTCTTTAAAAAGCTCATTGACGTACAGGGTTTTGATTTAGAAGCCATTCGGTCCATTAAAACGAATCCCAATCATCTGGAAGTAAGCGCAAATTTTTATGCCAGTCCTTTTAATGTGGGATGTGCAGTCAATCGACTGGACGTGGTAGTGCTGGGAGCTACGGAAATTGATGTTGATTTTCATGTGAATGTGGTCACGGGTTCCGATGGTGTGATCATGGGTGGTTCTGGCGGTCATGCGGATGCCGCCGCTGGCGCCAAGGTAACGATTGTCGTTGCCAATCTGCTGCGAGGCCGCCTGCCCATTATTGTGGAGCAGGTGCTGACGGCTACTACTCCTGGGGAAACCATTGATGTATTGGTAACGGAGCGAGGTGTAGCTGTCAATCCCCAGCGTCCGGAACTGCTGCGGCAATTATTGGCAGCGGGTTTACCGGTAAAGGAGATTCAAGACTTAAAAGCGATGGCTGAGAAGATCGCTGGAGTGCCGCGAAAATTAACAACAAGCGATCGCGTTGTCGCAGTGGTAGAATATCGGGATGGCAGTGTCATTGACGTCGTACGTCAGGTGCACCAGTAGGGAATCTTTAAATCAGTAAGGCATAGCAGAAAGGGAACGAATTCTTACATGAATTCGTTCCCTTTTCTGAATGGTTAAGGCACTCGTTAGCAGCACGATTTAGGCATTATGCTTTTTTAGTCCTTCAATAAAGATTCGATGCAATCCTAGCAGAATTTGTTTAGTCGAGAATCCTTGATCCCGGATATGAAAATCAATGTTGTGGAGCGCTGCCAGTAATACCTCTACGGTATAGAAAACATCTACTTCTGCAACTTCTCTTTGCTCTACGGCCTCATTCAGCAATTCTCTGCAAGTATTTCGCATGGCTTGATAGAGAGGCGACTGTAGGGGACGATAGCCTGGTGTAGCTCGGCTGACACTGCATAACCAGGGAACCTTTGCCTCTGTGAAAGTCACAAATTTTATGATTACTTGATAAAGCTGATCCAAAATGGGAATCTGGGCAGATTGATCAAGATACGCTTTGACTTCATCAAATAAAGGCTGGCACTCTTCTAGGACGATCTCCATACAAATATCGCCCTTTTCCGTGTACCGACGGTATAAGCTTGCTTGACCAACTTCAGCCATTTTTGCAATCTGATGCATGTTTACGTTCTCGACACCTTGTTCGATAAAAAGCATTCGTGCTGATTCCAAAATTCGCCGCCGAATGATCTCATCTTTAGAGAGCTGGGGAGCGCCAAGTGTTTTATTCATTTTAGCATTCTCCTTGAAATGAAATTGTTCTATATTCTTATTGACAATCGGACAGTTTGTCCGATATAATTCACTAAGGACAATTTGTCCGATTGAATTATATCATAACTTCGTCTGTAAAATCAATTTTTTACTGTGCGAGGTTTTTACGAAAGAATTGGGGTAATGAATATGGAACAAAATGAAAATCTAAAAAGCGGACTCATCTCGGCGATTGGCGCATACTTCCTTTGGGGGATATTGCCGATCTATTGGAAATTGGTTTCTAGCGTGTCGGCGCAAGAGGTTATAGCCCATCGCATTCTTTGGTCTCTTCTGTTCATGCTGGCGTTGGTGATTCTTATGAATCGAAAGAAACAATTATATGAAGAAATCAATCAGTTGCTTGCCGCTCCTGCTCAATTGTTTGCATTGGGAATGGGAACGATCTTGATTACTCTCAATTGGTCTATTTTTGTGTGGGCAGTCAATGACAACCGAGTCATTGAGACCAGTTTAGGTTACTATATTAGCCCATTGGTTAGTATTCTGCTCGGTATTTTATTTTTTAGAGAGAGGCTGTCTTTGGGGCAGGGAATTGCTGTTATACTGGCAGCCAGCGGTGTTTTTTACATGACAATGCACTTTGGAAGTGTGCCCTGGGTTGCAATCGGTTTAGCACTTTCTTTTGGCTTGTACGGCTTATGCAAGAAAAGGGCTGTTCTATCGCCGATTACAAGCATTACGTTGGAGACATTGATCATAGCCCCCTTTGCTTTTTTATATCTGTTATCCCTACATTATTATGGACTTGGAAGTTTTGAAAGTTTGTCCCTTACTTCTTTATTTTTAATCGGAGGCGGCATAGTGACGCCGATCCCATTATTGTTATTTGCAAATAGTGCGAATCGGCTGTCATTAACGATGCTTGGCTTTGTTCAATATGTAGCGCCTACCATTTCACTGCTATTAGGAATTTTCTTGTACTATGAGCCATTTACCACCGTTCATGCTGTAGCATTTGCCTTGATCTGGACAGCCCTATTGGTGTTTTCGTTAGCTAACACCAAATTGTTCTTAAAAAGTGAGAGATTACTGCAAAAGTTTAGTATGCTGCTAAAGGATCACATATAAAACATTCTGACCGCCAGTCGAATGTCATAATTTGGTCATAATTTTATTTTATACTAATATAGGTAGAAAATAGGATGCGAAGGAAAAGGATCTATGAATTTTCCTAAACCAAATTATTTTGACGAGGTGGTTATGTGATAAAAAAAGTTAGTATGCTGCTTGCCTTGCTCACGGTTTTTACTGCCCATGTACTGGCAGCTTCCTCACTTGAACGGGAAATAAAAAACGACTTAAAACAGTTTAGTGGACGAGTCGGAGTCTTTGCCAAAAATTTAAATACCGGACGTACTATCGAATTTAACCAGGACGAAATATTTCCAACGGCTTCAACCAGTAAATTAGTAGTGGCTTTAGCTACCTACAAATATTTGTATCCTCAGGCCGGATCAGCCAAGGCCAGCCAGTATGATCAGCAGATAGAGCTGATGATGACGGTCAGTGACAATAACGCATTTGATGAATTGTTATATGAGATGGATACAAATAACCAGGATGTTCTTGCTAAGACAGTCAAGGATCTTAAACTGCGCAAGACCCAAATTCATAATAAAGATGCTTTTCAGAAATACCAATATCATAGTGTAACAACGCCCTATGAAATGGGAAAAGTTTTCGAAAAGATCTATACGGGCAAGTATCTGAATAAAAGCAAAAATGGACAGTTAAAGCATGAGCTGGCTAATACGATCTTTAACGATGAAATCCCGCGCTACATGCAGACTCCAGTATTTCATAAAGTTGGTGAACTGGATGAAGTACTCTGCGATGTGGGAGTCATTCAGGATGGTCATGATCCGATCCTGATCAGCTTTTTTACAACTGCGGGGGATCATACCTATTCCAGCAATTTTATTGCCAGTGAATCTGCCAAGATTTATAATGCCCTGTGGAGAAAGTAGATTTACTAATGCATCCATTTTGTGAGTCTGTTACTGAACATATTTTTCTGACTAAATTTTCCTTTGAGGTACATAATAGTCATTATAGTGTACTTTTAAGTAAGGAGATTTGGTCATGGAATTTTTAAATAATAGCAAGGAGATGTATATATCGATAGCAAGCAGTGTGATTGCAATAATCGGCAGTTATCTTATTTTGCGGCTGGATTGGAAGCGATATGGTCTTTTATATCTGATTGCTGGATTACTGGGTAATTTGATTTGCTTACTGTTTGTCGAGGTTAAATTCTATACATTTCCTTATATCTTTCTGCCCATTTTGAAGGTTCCCATATTTTCGATTTTAACAGCCTTTTCCTTTCTTGTATTACTAGGTGTACGATATAGTCCGATAGATTGGGTTCACAAGATCTCTTTTTATGGTGTAATCATTAATACTGGCGTATTGTATGAGTCCATATTAAAAAATAAAACCGATTTAATCAGCTATGATTATGAATGGGATTTTTGGGACTCTTATACGTCTTGGTGGGCCTTTTTTATTCTTATGGAATGGATTGGAGGGAAAATGATACCGACCCATTTGCGCAAGCCATTGCCTATTCAGGCTTTTCGCTTTGGAAATTGGTTTTGGTTCGTCATTCACATCGTAGCACTATTCACTATTTTTTTAGCAGGTTTATATTTAGGAAAAAACATGCCATACTAAATTTTGAAATGGAATGCTCTCCTAACGGTAGTAAGTTTTTTGAACCATTCTACCGTTAGGAGAGCATATCATTGTATTGTGAGTCTATCAACTGCTTTAGATTTCATACTGGCTGCTAATCTTCCAAGTTATTTTGTAAATCAGCGGCGGAAAACGTATCAATTCCTACTGTACATTCCATTTCTGCTGTCGAATTTTTCATTGCTTCCTTGGAAAGGAAATTATTACTGGATTCAACCTTGCCATTAGTACTTTTTCCATTCCATTGTTGATATACTTTTTCAATAGGCAAATGATACACCTCCCTTTTATTCAACGATTGACAATAGTTTCCCCAAATTTTAAAATGCTAATCGTGGTGAAAGAGGTTTTTTCTTAGGAAATGAGTAAAGAATATGAAGATGAAAAATTACGATAAGGTAAGGAGGAACGAGTATGCCTAATTTGAAAAACCCGATGGCTCCTCAGGAATTATTGGTGGCAGGTGCGGCCTTGAAGGCAGGAATCTTCGATGCGTTACGGGAGAAACCTGCCAGTCTGGATGATTTGGTCCAGGGGTTAGCCATGGATCGCCGTGCTGCTTGGACGATAATGGAAGCGCTTATTTCCTTGGGATATGTAGCGCAAACTGGTAAAAAATTAACCTTGACACCAGAGGCCAATGACTTATTTTTCAATGAAGACGCGGAGCATTATCTTGGTTACTCACTCATACATACCTTTAATGTGATTAAAGCATGGACACATCTTCCTGAAATATTAAAGACTGGTCAGCCCCCTGACAAAGAACGTGACCAGCAAGATATAAAAGGTTTCATGAGTGCCATGAAGAAAGGTGCTAAACAAATGGCAGAGCCGTTGGTGACGATCTGTTTGGCCGGGTTGCCGGAAGAAGCAAAAGTTCTTGATTTGGGCGGAGGTCCTTTGAACTATGCCCGGCCATTTGCATTCGCGGGTGCCGATGTTACGGTTCAAGATATACCAGAAGTATGCGCCTTGATGGAGCCAATGCTGCTTCCGGGGGAAAAGATTAAATTTGTGTCAGGTGATTTTACCAAAGAGGTTTTCTCAGGTCATTTTGATTTGGTTTTTCTAGGAAATATCTCTCATATTTATGGAGAGGAAGAAAACCTCCTCTTATTTCAGCGAGTGCATACTGCCTTGCGCAAAGGGGGGCGTATCGCTATTCTGGATTTTGTTAGAGGTATTAGTCCCATGGCAGAGCTGTTTGCTGTGAATATGCTGGCAAATACAAAAACAGGCGGAACTTGGACTATGAAGCAATATACGACTTGGCTGAATACAGCAGGATTCTGTCAAGTTGAGATGCACGATATTGATGGCAGGCAAATTATTACTGCAGCTAGTCTTTAGTGCTTTTAAAAGCGAAAATACTATGTAGACTGTGCTGAAACCTTTGTTTCAGCACAGTCTCTTCTTATTTATAGCTTATCTGCTGCAAGTATGTTCTTATGTTAACTCTGATGAGAGAGTTTGCAGGAGTTTTGTTCTATAATGTTAAATAAAGTAGAATGGGATTACGATAATGATGAATTTTAGCCTGCTTGTGTGGCTGATTTATCGGTGATTATACTAGGAAAATGGGGGAAAGTTAATGTCTAAAAAGTACTCGGGAGTAATTTTTGATTTTAATGGAACGTTGTTTTGGGATACTGATAAGCAAACCAGTGCCTGGATTGCTATGGCTGAAAAATTGAGAGGTTACCCAGTCAGCGATCATGAAATGGCTACTTTTGTTTTAGGCAGACCTAACAAAGTTACCATGTCGTATTTAGCTGGTAAGCAGCTTTCGGATGAAGAAGGAGAGGCGTTAAGTCAGGAAAAAGAAGTGATATATCGTGACTTATGCCGTAAAGATGCTGAGAATGTTAAATTGGCACCGGGTGCTATTGATTTACTTGATTATTTGGTTGAAAATCGTATTGCCTGCACAATTGCCACCGGGTCAGAAATTAATAATGTTAATTTCTACTTTGAGGTATTTCATCTAGAAAAGTGGTTTGATTTTGATAAAGTGGTATATGATGATGGATTGCTTCCAGGGAAACCGTTTCCTGAAATTTATTTAAAATCGGCTCAAAATCTAAGGCTGTCTCCAGAGCAATGCATTGTTTTTGAAGATGCAGATGCAGGCATTGAAGCCGCCAGGCGAGCTAATATTGGTCAAATTATAGCCATCGGCCCTCAGGAAGCTCATAGTCGTCTACAGCAGCTGGAGGGTGTGGATATGGTGATTGGTGAATTTACTGACTTTGCTAAAAAGATTTTTTTAGCAGCACGATAACAATTATTTTTTTATGTCGTTATTTGTTAGAGAAAGAGAGCTAATTCTTACTTGAATTCGCTCTCTTTTCTTACGATGGAATTGGCTGAAAATTGTAAGAATATATACTCAATTCATTTAATATGCTAGATATATTGAAGGAGGTGTTGTTTTGGATTATCCGTTCCGTAATTTCATTTTTGAAGGGGGAGGCGTGAAAGGAATCGCGTATATTGGAGCTCTCAGCGTATTGCAGGAGAAAGAAATTTTGCCGAAAATTGAACGAGTTGGTGGTGCATCAGCAGGCGCTATTATGGGCCTTTTGATTGGTTTGAATTTTAGTTTCAAAGAAATTGAAGATATTCTACTAAGCTTAGATTTTACAAAATTCCTAGATGATTCTTTAGGAGTAGCATTTGATACCACGAGATTATTTAAAGAATTCGGCTGGTATAAAGGAGATTATTTTCGAAATTGGATAGGCGATCTGATTCAAAGCAAAACTGGGAATCCTGATGCCACTTTTAAAGAGATTTTTGAAGCAGGAAAGGAATTGGAATTTAGAGAGATGTTTTTTATTGGCACGAACCTTTCCACCAAGCGATCGCAAGTTTTCTCCGTGGAGCATACTCCTGATCTTTGTGTAGCAGATGCTGTCCGTATATCGATGTCAATCCCATTGCTCTTTGCAGCAAAAAGAGGTGAGTACAATGATATATATGTAGATGGTGGAGTTCTTGATAATTATCCCATTAAATTATTCGATAGAGAAAAATATGTCTATGAGCATTCTAACGAACCGGAATATTATAAGCAATTTAATGAACAATTAAAAGAATATGATGAAGCTGCAGGTCTGTATGTATTTAATAAAGAGACTCTTGGATTTCGTTTAGACTCTGGTCGTGAAATTGCTATGTTTCGCGAGCTGGTTGATCCTGCCAGAAAAGAAATAAAAGATTTGATTGAGTTTACAAAGAGTCTTGTTGATATTTATATGGAGAGTCAACAAAATCAGCACCTGCACAGTGATGATTGGCATAGAACGATTTATATCAATACACTGCATGTGAAAACGACTGAATTTCATTTAAGTGATGAAAAGAAGAAGGCTCTCATTCAATCTGGACGTGAATGTGCAGAGCATTATTTTGAATGGTATGATGATCCAGCGAACACGGTACATAACCGTCCGATATAAATAAACCTGGCGATGCCGAAGACTAAAAAAAATACCCTAACAATTGAGAGGATACCTATTAGGGTATACCTTCTCATTGTCGGGTGATAAAAAGATAAATTAACTCAAAATACAGCAATTATCTGTAGAGGGTCAGCACAATAATATAGTTGCCCACTTATCTGATAGTACAAAAATGCCAAGCTGAGGTAATGTAAATAGGCTTTACGATTTTCCGTACGAAGTAATGATAAAATCGATAATACGTTTCATTTCAGGCGGAAGGTTTTTAATTTTTTCATCATAAGAGTGCGAGACTGTGACATTGGTTTCATAATTTCCTACTAGCCAATCTACTGAAACGTTACAAACTTGTGCAATCTTTTTAATCAACTCAGTGCTAGGTTCGCCGGAGCCCCGTAACCAGCCTTTTAGTTGATTTTTTGTTGCTCCTAGTAGATTTGCGAAGTCTTCTTGAGTCGTTTGGTAGTCGCGGTCTTTTGCTTCTTCCCATAATTGATTGATTTGGTCTTTGAAATTAGGCATTGTTTTCCAACTCCTTTCATACTGTATATTCTATGGAAAAGTGTTAAAAATAACTCAAAAGTTTATTAAAGGCATTGACGGTGCCAAAATTAACTTATATAATAACTATGATAGTAAGAGTTAGAAAGATTTTCTAATTATGGAAGTTTCATAAGGATAAAGTTATTATTTAAAATCACTCCTTTTTGTATCGTCATTGCATCCTGCAAATCGGTTAAATGCTTACAAGTAAGTTAACATGAATTATGGATTATAAATTATTCAAGGAATTTTGTAAAGTTCTAATATAAGGGGATAATGGGGGAAATCGTTATGTATGATAGTACAGAACCTAAGATACATATTGTAGGTTATCTTGCTCATAATGTTACCGATAAATTTGGTCGATTGTTATTAGTAGAAGGTGCACCTATGACTGATAATATGATCCAGAAACTTAAAAATAGAAGAATTCCATTTCAAATATCTGAAAAAAATGCGGGTAAAACTGTGGATACATTACAGCATTTACCTGTTAATTATAGTAATAGTCCGTTTAAGGTTCCTGAGAAGATCGATAAAAAATTTGAAAACTTCAATTTAGAAAGTGTAATGAATGCATCTAAGTACTTGAATATTCTGTTAAAGGAGATGCGAAATGACTCTTTCTTAGGAAACAATCTTAAAGCTTTATCCCAAGGACAGAGTGCAACATATTCCCATTCTATAAATGTTGCCATTCTATCGGTTGCGATTGCAGAAAAAATGCAGCTTCCCCAAGCGTCCTTACAGGAGGTTTCTATAGGCGCATTACTTCATGATATAGGAAAAATGTTATTACCACCAGATGTTTTAAGAGAGGTTTCAAGAATGGATGATGGGCAGGAGATGCTTTATCAGCAGCATCCCCGCATTGGAGCTGATTTATTGGCAGCGGATAAATTACCTTTGGGTATTTATCTAACAGTACAGCAGCATCATGAAAAATATTCGGGTGGCGGGTATCCCTATGGAATCAAAGAAGATAAAATCAATATTAATGCATGTATTGTCAGCGTAGCAAATGCATTTGATCGAGTAACAAGTGGTATCTATCAAAGGAATTGTCTTACTCCGGCGGAGGCAATTGACCGAATACGAATCGGTAAAGGACTTGACTATCATCCATTGGTTGTCGACCTATTTGTAAGTCTTTTTAAAAAAGTACCACAGGTTGTTTATTAATCCCTATTAGGACATGCAGTCTACCTTCACCTCATCATATAGAACATGTGTAACCCCTTTAATTATTTTTTAAAAATAATTAATTAATAATAAAGAGCGAGGGTTATAATAAGTAAAAAATGGGGTGTATATATGTCTAACATCAGCCATATCCGATTAACCTCTGCAGAAATTGCAATTACGTGGACTCAGTATCAAAGTGATAGTTTAGCAAAGTGTGTATTGAAATATTTTTTAGCAAAGGTTGAGGACGAAAAAATTCGTCTATTGCTGGAGTTTGCTTTATCTTTATCGCAAAATCATGTCGCATGGATTCGCAGTACGTACCAAAATGAACAGTTTGCCAGTCCTGTTGGCTTTACGAATGAAGATGTAGATATCAATGCGGAAAGACTCTTTGATGACATTTTCACATTGCATTATCTCAATAATATGTCTCGAGTGGGACTGGCTGCTTATGGATTGGCATTAAGCACAGCCTCTCGTCAGGATATAAGAGAATTTTACACGCAGACATTGCATGAGTCGATCGAGCTTAACGAAAGAGTTGTTAAACTGATGTTAGAAAAAGGGATTTATGCTAGATCTCCATATATTCCAGCCAGTAAGCATGTGGAATTTGCAAAGCAGCAAGCTTTTTTAGGGAGTTTATTTAAAGCAAGCCGCCCTTTGACAGCTGTAGAGATTATGCATGTCTTTATGAACATTCAAACTAATATTATGGGAAAAGCAATGATAACAGGTTTTTGGCAAACAGCCTCTTCGCCTGATATTCGGTCTCATTTTCTAAGAGGTAAAGAAATTGCGCAAAAACACATCGAAATATTTACCAAGAGACTGGAGGCAGATGATCTGACTGGAGGATCATCGATGGAACCTTTAATTACGACAGTAACGCAGTCGCCCTTTTCAGAAAAATTAATGTTATTTCATGTTTCAGCCTTAATACAGATGGGCATAGGTAATTATGGCTTAGCGATTTCGACAAGCCAATGTTATGATTTGGCAATGGATTATACTAGATTAATGGCAGAAGTAGCTCTTTTCGCAGAAGATGGAGCAAACCTGATGATTAAATATGGATGGCTTGAGGAACCGCCGCAAGCGGTTGATCGTCAAATGCTGGTCGAAAATAAAAATATGGAGATTTTCAACTGATTTTTGTCACCCACCTCTCGTTGTAGAAATATAATACCACACAGCGGTAAGAGATTGAGTGGGAGGTTGAAAATCGTGTCTGACACAGATTTGCGTGCGTATACTCCGGCGGGGAAACATAAGTTGCCCCCATTGCCCTATCCATATGATGCCTTAGAGCCAATTATTAGCTCCACAACACTTCGGTATCACCATGATCATCATCACAAGTCCTATGTAGATGGTCTTAATAGGGCTGAATTAGCTTTAGTAGATGCAAGAAAAAAAGAAAATTTTACATTTATAAAATATTGGGAAAATGAGCTGGCATTTAACGGTTCTGGACATATCTTGCATAGTGTTTACTGGACGATTATGGCACCGCCAGGGTTTGAAAGTGAGCCAGGACGATGTACGGTCAAAGAAGTTGTTAAATACTTTGGCAGCTTTGATGCTTTTCTCGATCAGTTTGTCAATGCAGCTATTAAAGTAGAAGCATCTGGTTGGGGAATACTCGTGTGGAATCCGGCATGGAGCCACTTGGAGATGCTTACTGCAGAAAAGCATCAGAATCTTACTCAATGGGGATCAATTCCTATTTTGGTAATTGATGTGTGGGAGCATGCGTATTATCTTGATTATCAATATAACCGTGAGGAATATGTGAAAGAATGGTTGAAATTAATTAATTGGTATGAAGTTGAGAATCGTCTTAGATTGGCAATGGAAGGGGAACTCCCTTTAGTGATAGGAGATTGTGATTCGGAGTAATATGCATAAGACGATATTGAAAAGGCTGTCTTAATCAGGCAGCCTTTTCAATATCTAGGGGAAAAGATGTTGCTTTTATGAGAGTTCTCCTCTGAGGCGAGCTAACTCAGCTTGATCTTCGCAATAATACCACCTGATGGAGTTTCCGACAACACATTGCATAGCGTCCATCTTTCCGGCTAAAGCAAGTTCTCTCATCTTTTTTATATTAAAGCCATTAGCAGAGAAGTAATTGGTAGGAATAAAGCCCCTGTTCACTAGTTTTTTACGATACTGTTCGAAATCTCTAGAGTCCATTTTTATTTTCCATATTGCCATATATATTACTCCAATCTTTTTCTAATTTTACATTTTTAACCTATTTATTGCAATAATTATATCATAATGTGCTTTTTCCTCAATTGCCTCTATCGAAAGATAGAGAAATGTAAAAAATAAGTAATTTTTATGTCGAAAAATAAACAAATCCCCTCATTTTCTTGATAAATTTAACAAGGAAAGGGGGGATAAAGATGAGAATTGGTGAAATAGTTGAAAAAATTGAACGAACACGCCGGCAATTAAATGAGATGGGAGGAAAACAATGCCTGGTAGACGCAGAAGTCATTAGAATAAGCCAGCAATTAGATGATTTGATTATTATCTACCAGAGACTATTAAGCCAAAGAGAAAAGTAAAATCAAAAAAAATAAGTGGAGAAAGC
>DJJR01000029.1:0-24798 GCA_002434245.1 Pelosinus fermentans | reverse complement strand
GCTTTCTCCACTTATTTTTTTGATCACATAGAGTATTCTGTCATGGTAACGTTCTGTTGATGAACTCTATGTCAGGATAAAGAGTAGGAACAGTTTGTTTTGTTTTTGTATCGCTGGATTCAACAGAAGGCTCGCTGCTTTGTTCTTTTTCCTGCTCAGTTGTTGAGGGGTTTTTAGGTTCTTCCATAATGCTGTACCTCCTTAAGTGTCATTTGGATTATTTTTAGTAAACTATTTATATTTATTCATTTATAGCATTTCATTATATTCCGTATTATAACCATTTTTTTAGAAATACAAAAGAATAGTAACATGGTTCTGGGTATGACTCCATGGATAGTACGCTACGATAAGTGCTATAATAGGATTAGAGTAAAAGCTAGTGCAGAGGAGTTCAAATATAGTTCTGCTGAATTAGGCGGTGTACGGTTGATTATATGACTATTGACATTATAAAAATCAGGACGTATACTCTTAGTAAGATTTTAATAGATACCTAAAAAGCTATGATCAGGAAGAGTATTCATGATTTTGAATGTACAGAGAGTAGGGAGTGCTGAGAACCTGCCAGGATAATCAGAAGAAAATCACCTGAGAGCTGATGACTGAACCTTCTTAGTAAGTCAATTCGTAATCCTGCGTTAAAGGATAGGGTATGGCAGTACCTGAATGGATTGTTAAAAGGTGGTATAACGAAGATGAAACTTCGTCCTGAACAGGGCGGAGTTTTTTTATATTGACAAAAGGAGTTTTTACTATGTATAAAAAGGTTGATCCTAAAAACGATTTTGTAGCAATGGAAAAATCCATTCTTACTCTTTGGAATGAAAAAGATGTTATCCGAAAAAATTTCCAAATGAATGAGGGCAATGAATATTTCACCTTTTATGATGGACCGCCAACGGCTAATGGTGCTCCTCACATTGGTCATGTCGTAACTCGGGTCATTAAAGATTTAATTCCTCGTTATAAGGTCATGAAAGGGTATAAGGTTCTACGTAAAGCGGGGTGGGATACCCATGGCCTTCCCGTGGAATTGGAGGTTGAGAAAACCCTGGGTATATCCGGCAAGCCAGAAATTGAAAAATATGGTGTAGAAAACTTTATAAAGAAGTGCAAGGATAGCGTATTCACGTATGCCAGTCAGTGGAAGGATATGTCTGAGCGGGTAGCATACTGGATTGATATGGATAATCCTTACGTTACGTATCAAAATGAGTATATTGAATCGGTATGGTGGTCGTTGAAACAGCTTTGGGATAAAGAATTGTTGTACAAGGGACATAAGATTGTCCCTTATTGTCCAAGATGCGGTACTTCTTTGTCTTCTCATGAAGTTGCCCAAGGCTACAAAGATGTGAAAGATAGTTCTGCTTATGTTAAATTCAGACTGAAGAACGAAAATGCTTCTATTCTGGTGTGGACGACAACTCCTTGGACGTTGCCAAGTAACGTAGCTCTTGCTGTTAACAGAAAATATGACTATGTAGAAATTATCAATCAAGAAGAGCATCTGATTCTTGCCAAGGATTTGCTTAGCAGGATTGAAGGTGAGTATGAGATCGTCAGGGAGTTTAAAGGCGAAGAGCTTCTTGATCAGGAATACGAGCCTATGTTCTCGTTTGTTACTCCAGAGAAAAAAGCCTATTATGTTATTCATGGAGATTTTGTAACACTCAGCGATGGTACAGGGGTGGTTCATATTGCACCTGCTTACGGTGAAGATGATAACCGGGCAGGGCAGAAATATGATCTTCCCTTGGTTAATTTGGTGGATGTTCAGGGAAATTTTGTAGAAGAAGTTACTCCATGGCAGGGAATGTTTGTTAAAAAAGCCGATGAGATAATTATTGAGACCATGAAGGAGAGAGGCATTCTCTATAAAGCAGAAAAGTATCTTCATTCCTACCCATTTTGCTGGCGCTGTGATACACCGCTGTTGTATTATCCACGGGATTCATGGTTTGTAAGGATGTCTTCTTTGCGAGATAAACTTCTGGAGAATAATGATACGATCCATTGGTATCCTGACAATGTGAAAAAAGGCCGCTTTGGTAATTTTCTGGAGAATGTTATCGATTGGGGGCTAAGCCGGGAGCGCTACTGGGGTACTCCTTTACCCATCTGGGAATGCGATTGCGGGCATCGGGATTGTATTGGCAGCATTGCCGAATTAAAGGAAAAAGCAATCCAGGTATCTGACGATATTGAGCTTCACAAGCCCTATATCGATCATGTACTGCTGCAATGCAGCGTTTGTGGTAAAGAAATGAAAAGAGTGAGTGAGGTAATCGATTGCTGGTATGATTCCGGCTCTATGCCTTTTGCGCAGCATCATTATCCTTTTGAAAATAAAGAGTTGTTTGAGCAAAACTTCCCTGCACAATTTATATCAGAGGCTGTGGACCAGACGAGAGGCTGGTTTTATACCCTGCTTGCCATATCTACGGCCATATTTGATAAGAGTTCCTTTGAAAATTGTATTGTTCTTGGGCATGTACTGGATAAGAACGGCATTAAGATGTCAAAGCATAAAGGGAATGTTCTAAGTCCGTTTACAGTCTTAGAAAATCAAGGTGCTGATGCATTGCGATGGTATTTTTATACTGCCAGTGCTCCTTGGCTTCCTTCACGGTTTTATGAAGATGCAGTAATTGAAGTGCAGCGCAAATTTTTAAATACTTTGTGGAATGTATATTCGTTCTACGTGCTGTATGCACAGATTGATCAGTTTGACCCTGCCAAGTACCAAGAAAAAACAAGCAGTCATGTCATGGACAAGTGGATTATATCGAAGTTAAATACCATGATCCATAAAGTGGACGAAAATTTGGAAGCCTATGATATAACGAAAGCCGCAGAGCTTATCCAAGAGTTTACCGATGAACTGTCAAACTGGTATGTAAGAAGAAATCGAGCTCGTTACTGGGCGATGGATATGATTGATGATAAGATCCATGCCTATCTGACGCTACACACCGTGCTCAGAAATCTGGTAATTGTTGCGGCACCTTTTGTCCCCTTTATAACAGAAGAAATTTATCAAAACCTTGTAGTACAGTTTGATGAAAAGGCGCCAGAAAGTGTTCATTTGTGCAAGTGGCCTGCATACGATGAAAAGCTTGTTGATAAGCAGCTGGAAAAAGAGATGGAATTGACTTACAAGATTTGCGGTCTTGGGCGGAGCGCGAGAAATCTGGCGAATATAAAAAATAGGCAGCCTCTTTCCAAAATGCTGCTGAGCACCAAGGAATTGCCTGACTATTACATTGCTATCATTAAGGAAGAATTGAATCTTAAAGACGTAGAAGTCAATGCCAATATGTCAGACTATGTAAGTTATAATGTAAAACCCAATTCACCTGTATTAGGCAGAACCCATGGTAGATTTATACCTGGGATCAGAAAAGCAATTTCAGATATGGATCAAATAGAGCTAGCATTGAAAATCGCAAGTGGCCAGTCTGTTGCAATCGAAATTGATGGTACGCCTATTGATTTGAACGCTGAAAATCTATTGGTTACCATGAGTGGTTTGGAAGGTTTTGCCTTCGCAGGGGAAGGTGACGTTGGTGTTGTTCTCGACACCCATATTTCTGAAACATTACAAATTGAAGGATATGCCAGAGAAATAATTAGTAAACTCCAGAATATGAGAAAGGACAGTTCCTTTGAAGTCATGGATAAAATTAAGATCTATATGACGGGAAATGCTCTTCTGGAAGACGTTGTAAAACAGTATAAAGATTATATTATAAGTGAGACCCTGGCTGTGGAAATTGTATTTGATGAAGCAAGAGAGTATACAAAAGTAAATATTAATGGCGAATCATTAAATCTGGCTGTTGTGAAGCTGTAAGATGAATGATAAAAACTACTCATGTTGAAAAATGTGAGTAGTTTTTTGTTTCGATGGAATTATCACAGAGGTGATGATTTATCTAAACACGGTTGTTATTGCAATCACCGTATTTAGTTGTTGTAAGGCAAGAGGCGTAATTTTCAGAGTTCGATTTAATTGTCCCGAACCGCCATAGACACAAGGGTAGGAAAACAGCTGCTTATCTAAAATGTGGGGGAGTGGTATGCCGATCAGCGGAAGATTCCCAGCATCGAAACCTGTTCGTTCTTTAACTTCTTCCCGGTTTGCCATCCTAGTTCTTTTACAGCCTAAAAGAAAAGAGAGTTCTTCTAATTTAATACGTCTGGAACTACCTGAAATAATAAGGGCAAAAAAATCAGTGTCCGTTTTAATAATTAGGGTAGGTGCAGTTTGACCGGTGTCAATTTTAAAGTAATCAGCACCTTCCTGAGCAGTAAGCAGAGGTTGATTGTGATAAATGAATTCATGAGCAAAGTGACTGGCTTCTAAGATGTTTTTGACAATATCCATAAAGCACCTCCTATGTTTTTCTATTATTATATTGATTATGACTCATAAGAATCACAAGAAGTTGAAAAATTTATCATATTATTTCATTTTAGTATGAATATATCGTTCACCACCATAAGAGTTATTTTGATTATGAAATTTTTCATACAAAGTTCATAACTTAAATAGGTGAAGGAGATACTGATAATGTGATATGTTCTTTACGAATTAGGAGGTCTGAATTTGGAAAAAAGAGAAAATGGATTATCAGCTTGGCAATTAGCCATGATGGCACTTGGAACTGTGATTGGGGGATCATTTTTCTTGGGATCGGCAGTAGCCATTCGTACAGCGGGACCAGGAATTATTATCTCGTATTTGTTGGGAGGTGCTATTGTTTATGTTATATTATTTGCATTATCGGAAATGACAGTAGCTGATCCTGCTCCTGGATCTTTTCGGACTTTTGCTCAAAAAGCATTTGGTCCTGGAGCAGGGTTTGTTGTTGGATGGGTATATTGGAGCGGTCTGGTCTTAGCCATGTCCAGCGAAGCTACTGCTGTATCGATCATCTTGCGCACATGGCTTCCTAATATTTCTCTGCCGTTATTAGGGACTGTCATCATTATCGGAGTATCACTGCTCAACTTATTAGGAGCCAATCAGCTTAGTAAGCTGGAGAGTGGGTTAGCAGCAGTCAAACTATTTGCTATCATTGGTTTTATTACATTGGGAGTGGCTTTGATTGGCGGCTTTATGCCAGGAATTGAACCTATAGGGTTGGGAGCAATAGCAGATGAACCGTTATTTCCGACGGGTATATGGGGCATTGCTGGAAGTATGCTTATTGTGATGTTTACGTATGCTGGTTTCGAGATTATTGGCTTGGCGGCATCAGAAACGACCGATCCCGTTAGGATTGTGCCGCGAGCCATCACATATACGGTCTTCGGATTAGTGGGATTGTATGTCGTTGCCATTCTTGTTTTACTCCCCTTAGTGCCAACGAATGTTTTGACGGCTGAGGAAAGCCCTATGGCTTTAGCTTTACTCAGATGGAATTTGGGTTGGGCAGGAAATGCAATTGGAATTGTATTGGTGACTGCCATCCTTTCTACTATGTTAGCTGCTATGTTTGGGCTAGGTCGAATGATTCGTTCATTAGCCGATGAAGGTCATGCTCCCTCATGGATCAAGGATGAGGGCAATGTTCCATATCGTGGAATCCTCTTCTCTGGAGTTGCGATGCTTGCAGGGCTTGGGCTTGGCTTTATGCTGCCTCAGCAAGTATATCTTTTTTTAGTCAGTTCCGGTGGTTTTGCATTGCTCTTTTCCTATGCAGTAATTGTTGCCACTCATCATAAATTGCGCAGAGGCAATGATTGCCCACCTGAAGGAAAATGCCAGCTTCCAGGATATCCGATTACTTCTTGGCTGGCGTTCATCAGCATTCTTCTGGTTATTTCTAGTATGCCCTTAGTTCCTGGACAAGGGGCTGGCCTGTTAGCAGGAGTACTATTAGTTGTTTTATTCTCTGGAATTTATGCAGGTCAAAGTATGTACCAGAAAAGGCTGGTAGAAAAAAGACCTTTCGTTAATCGCTTGCAGTTTGAAGCGGCAAGAGAGCTGGGGATTGAACAGGAAGAGCTGCAAAAAGCAAAAGAGGGAAAAGATAAAAATGATATTTCATAGTTTGCGTGCAGTCGATGGTTGCTGCATTGTCAAAAAAAGGAGGAATTTTTAGATAATATGTTGAAGGTTTTATTCTGAAAAATACATGAATAGTACTATTATATGTTTTATTTTCATCATGATATGAATGATCTTAGAGAATATATAGTCAGGAGGAAAATATGCTTACAACAAGTTTTAAACGAATTCATTTAGTTGTGATGGACTCTGTTGGCATTGGAGAAGCGCCTGATGCGGCAGATTTTGGTGATGTTAATGTAGATACTTTAGGGCATATTGCTAAAGCATGCAAAGGTCTTAACATGCCTAATATGGGTAAACTGGGTCTTTCTAATATTAGGAGCATTCAAGGCATTGAACCTGTAAATCATTCACTGGCTTATTATACAAAAATGCAGGAATTATCAAAAGGAAAGGATACCATGGCGGGACATTGGGAACTCATGGGACTTTATACCGCAAAACCCTTTCGTGTATTTCCCAATGGCTTTCCTGATGAATTGATTCGTCGAATTGAAGAAAAGACAGGACGGAAAGTAATTGCTAATAAGCCTGCAAGCGGAACCCAAATCATTCAGGAGCTAGGTGAGGAGCATGTGAAAACAGGGGCGCTTATTGTTTATACGTCTGCTGATTCCGTGCTGCAAATTGCCGCACATGAGGATATTATTCCAGTGAAGGAATTGTATGAGATTTGTGCATTTTGCAGAGAAATTACTCTTGAAGAACCTTATAAGTTAGGGCGTATCATTGCTCGTCCATTTGTGGGAGAGCCAGGTAACTTTACTCGTACTGCTAATCGTCATGATTATGCATTAAAGCCTTTTGGCCGGACTGTGATGAATGAGTTGAAGGATGCAGACTTTGATGTGATTGCCCTGGGAAAGATATCTGACATTTATAATGGTGAGGGAGTTACAGAATCGATTCATACCGTTTCTAATATGGATGGTATGGATAAGTGGATTAAGATTTTGGACAAAGATTTTACTGGAATTAGTTTTATAAATTTAGTTGATTTTGATGCTTCTTTCGGACATCGCCGTGATCCTAAAGGATACGGGAAAGCATTAGAAGAGTATGACGCTCGTTTACCAGAGGTTTTTGCGAAGATGACAAATGCAGATTTATTGATTATTACCGCCGATCATGGAAATGATCCGACCTATCATGGCACTGATCACACGCGGGAGTATGTGCCCTTGCTTGCATATTCTCCTCGTTTTGTTAAGGGCAAGGAACTGCCTCTGCGAACATCTTTTGCAGATGTTGGTGCAACCATTGCAGAGAATTTTCAAGTGAAGATGCCGGAATACGGTACTAGTTTTTTTCAAGATTTAAAATAATAGTAGATCAATTACATGCCATCAAGTAGTTTTTGCAGCAAAGGTTAAAATAAACTATTGACATTTTTTTACGGTAAGATTATATTAAGTATAATCATTTAAATGCATATCGATTTTCTAGTGGAACTGACCAAAAGAAGTTTTGGAGGCGAAACTATTTGCTCATCTTTGAGCAAGTAGTTTCGCCTCTTTTTGTTACTATAGGAATCCTGATAGTAATTATGAAAACTGTATCGGTCAACTTGCTAAGAGGCAAATTAAATAGGAGGGAGTCATATGAAGATTAATTTAAAAACCCCCGTAGTGGAAAGTCGTGAACAGCGTCTTGGCACCATCATTGCATGGGATGGAAAGGCATCTGATCTTTCAAAAGAATCAGCTTATGCTCGAGGTAATTGTGAAAATACTTGCGGGGATAAGGCACGCAGACTTTGTGAAATGGAGGGACCGTTCACACAAGGTTCTGTTTGTAGTGAGCAAATGGTGGAATGCCAAGCGGGTCATGTCCGAAATGCAGTATTGATTCAGCACTCTCCCATTGGCTGTGGAGCAGGGCAGGTCATCTATAATTCTATTTATCGCAACGGTCTGGCGCTTCGCAATTTACCAGTGGAGAATCAGCATGTCATCTGCACGAATCTTTTAGAAGAAGACATGGTCTATGGAGGGGCTGCTAAGCTGGAGCAATCCATTCGAGATGCTTGGGAACGCAATCATCCCAAGGTGATCTTTATTGCGACCTCTTGCGCTACTGGTATTATTGGAGATGATGTAGACGGTATAGCCAGTCAGCTGGAGGAAGAATTGAAGATACCTGTTATACCGCTGCATTGTGAAGGGTTTAAGTCAAAGCATTGGAGTACTGGATTCGATGCCACTCAGCACGGTATCGTAAGGCAGATTGTTCGTAAACAGCCTAAGAGACAGGAAGATTTAGTGAACGTTATTAATTTGTGGGGGTCTGATATCTTTACTCCTATGCTGGCAGAACTGGATCTTCGGGTGAATTATGTGATTGATCTGGCAACTGTGGAGGATTTAGAACAGCTTTCCGAAGCTGCGGCTACAGTTGGATTTTGCTATACACTGTCCTCTTATATGGCCGCAGCCCTAGAACAGGAATTTGGTGTACCAGAAATCAAAGCACCTCAGCCTTATGGTTTTGCGGGAACAGATGCTTGGCTGCGTGAATTGGCGCGTGTTACTAACCGGGTAGAGAAAGCAGAAGCCTATATTGCTAGAGAACATGCACGAATAGCTCCTCGTCTGGCGGAACTGCGTGAGCTTCTCAAAGGGAAGAAAGGCTATGTTGCGACTGGCTCAGCTTATGCTCATGGCTTAATTGCGGTTCTACGGGAATTGGGAGTGGAAGTGGATGGATCATTGGTATTTCATCATGATCCTGTTTATGATAGTCAAGATCCCCGACAGGATTCCCTAGTCCATTTAGTAGATAATTATGGAGATGTTCCTTTTTTTAGTGTAAGCAATCGGCAGCAGCATCAATTTTATGGCCTGCTGAAGCGAGTAAATCCGGATTTTATTCTAATTCGCCATAATGGTCTTGCTCCTTTGGCTTCTCGTATGGGTATTCCGGCTGCTCCTTTAGGAGACGAGCATCATTCTTTGGGGTATCAGGGGATTATTAATTTGGGTGAATCCATATTGGATATTTTGGCACATAAGAAATTTCATCAAGATCTGGCGGCACATACGAAATTGCCTTATAAACAGTGGTGGCTGGATCAGAAAGATCCCTTTGTTTTGGCAAAGGAAAGCAAACCAGGCAATAAGGAGGAACGTTCCTATGTCTAATCTTGAAGTTTCACATAAAACGAATTCGATTCAACAAATTCGCTATGTTTGTGCTATCGCTGCCATGCATAGTGCTTCTGCCATTCCAGGAGTGATTCCTATTGTTCATTGTGGTCCTGGCTGTGCAGATAAGCAGTTTATGAATCTTGCTTTCTATAATGGTTTTCAGGGGGGCGGATATGGAGGTGGTGCAGTCGTACCCAGCACAAATTCTAGAGAATTAGATGTGGTGTTTGGAGGGGAAGATCGATTGCGTGAACTCATTAAAGCCTCGATCAAAATTCTCGATGCAGATTTATTTGTTGTACTAACTGGCTGTATTTCTGATTTAGTTGGCGATGATGTGGGTTCTATCGTTCGAGAATTTCAGGATCAAGGTATTTCGATTGTTTATGCGGAAACAGGGGGATTTAAAGGAAATAATTTTACGGGGCATGAGCTGGTGACGAGAGCCATCATTGATCAATATGTAGGGGATTATGATGGTTTAAAGGAGCAAGGTTCTGTAAACGTTTGGTCCCTGCTTCCTTATCACAATACATTTTGGCGTGGTGACCTCACTGAGATTAAGCGGATATTAGAGGGGATTGGTCTTACGGTCAATATACTTTTTGGACAGGAATCCAAGGGGGTGACGGAATGGAAGGACATTCCCAAAGCCCAATTCAATCTAGTGCTATCACCTTGGCTAGGTCTTCAGACAGCGAAACATTTAGAAGATAAATATGGGCAGCCTTTCCTGCACGTTCCAATTATCCCTATTGGCGGGAAAGAAACCAGTGCTTTTTTACGCAAGGTGGCACATTTCGCGGAACTGGATATTGCTAAAGCCGAAGCCTTTATTAGGCAAGAGGAAAAGCAATATTATCATTATCTTGAAGGTTTTTCTGATTTTTATGCCGAGTATTGGTGGGGACTGCCTGCCAAATTTGCTGTCATCGGCGATAGTGGATATAATCTTGCCTTAACGAAATTTTTGGTCAACCAGTTAGGTATCATTCCTGGTAAGCAGATCATCACTGAAAACCCGCCAGAGGAATATCGGGAAGCAATTCGTAAGCAGTATCAAACCATTGCAGAAGATGTCTTTACCGATGTTGAATTTGAAGAAGATAGTTATGCGATTCATCAAAAAATCAGGCAAACAAATTTTGGACATAAGCCTCCTATTTTATTTGGTACAACGTGGGAACGAGATTTAGCAAAAGAATTAAAGGGAGCGATTGTAGAAGTTGGTTTTCCTGCATCTTATGAAGTAGTGCTTTCAAGGTCTTATGTGGGATATCGAGGCGCTCTTACCTTGTTAGAGAAAATTTATACTACTACAGTAGGAGCCAGTGCTTAATACAAATGAAGAGCAGAATAAGCGCATATAATCGGCTTGCAGCACCTTTTTGGGTTATGCAAGCCGATTTTTTCATTATATTGCTGTTATTAGGGAGCGGAAGAGGGAGAGATTGTTCTCTAGTTTATTTCCTTCCAGCAGATCGTTAAGGGCAAGCTCATAGTGGAGTGGGTCTATACCGGGAATTTTATTGTGTTTTGCAATACTAGCAAGAAGGGCAATGTTTTGCATTTTAGGGTTACTTAATTTTGTAGGTGTTATCTGGTATTCCAGGATGTTGCGGCATTGACATTCAGCACTGATGTCTTCTGATTTTAAAAGACGTTCTTTTTTCAGTCTGACCAGCAAAGGCTGCCACTGGATATCGTAATAGATCAGTGTTCCACCATCTCTTAGATGGGAGTAAAGACCGCGTAAGGCTTCATTTTTTTCCAATGCAATAACCATATCAGCACATCCTGCCTGAATAAGAGAAGAATGGGCATGTGAGCCGATACGAACACAGGATGATACGGTACCGCCGCGTTGGGCAAGACCATGGGTATCGGTTCCGCGCACCGGAAATCCGGCATAGTCAGCGGCTCTGATTATTACTTCACTCAATAGGCCAATGCCTTGTCCGCCGACTCCAATAATATATATATCCATCTTTATGTCAGGCATCAGCTATTGTCCTCCTTTTTTGGACGTTTATGAAGGATGGCCTTTGTCGGACAGGTTTGTTTACAGGAACCGTCACCAATACAGAGATCCTTATGGACAATAATACTTCCGTCTTCGTTACGCTGAAAAGTGGGACATGCGAAGGTACTCACACAGGTATAGTTTTGATTGCAGTCGGTTGTAATTTCTACAGAGGGAGGCAGTGGTTTCCCGGCGGCACTACGCTCTCTCATTGCTTTTAGCATACAGGGATGTTTGGCTATGATTACTTTAAATCCTTTTTCAGTAAGGGCTGCTTTGACTGCTTCTGTTAGCTGCCCTTGTGCATAGGCATCGATTTCACGGATATTCGTAATCCCAATACCGTCTAATACACGTCGTATTGGGATTTTTTCTGTTGAAACATTAACATTGTAACCGACACCAGGATGACTTTGGTGACCAGTCATAGCGGTAGTTCCGTTGTCCAAGAGAATCAGAGTGAAGTTGTGATGATTAAAAACTGCATTAATAATTCCCGGTAAACCAGCGTGAAAGAAGGTGGAGTCTCCCAGGAATGCAACGACCTTACGGCTGTTATTAAAGAGGGAGAGACCGGCAGCAGTGCCACTGCTATGCCCCATGCACAATAGTACTTGCCCCATCTTATAAGGTTCCATTATACCAAGGGTGTGGCAGCCGATATCGGCAACCGTAATATCATTTGGATCAAGAGCCTGCTTGATAGCATAAAATGCGGAACGATGCCCGCAGCCCGGGCATAGCTGTGCCGGTCTGGGTGACCAGTGCAAAAGAGGGGTAGGCGGCTTTTTGTTCGGGAGTAAGTGAAGCCATGTTTTTTGAAGAATTGTAGATACTTTTTCAGGAGTATATTCATTCAGCCAGTCTTCATAGTCCTGTTTTCCTATTATTTTCGTAGAGATATCCATATCATAGGCGAGTGCCTTCACTTGCTGCTCGATAAAGTCATCCAATTCTTCTAGGATTTTGACTTCCTTGTGCCGGCGAAGAAAATCGGCAACTAGCTGCTTCGGCAGAGGATGAATGATACCCAGTTTTAGGATGTCGGGCTTTAGCGCTGCTTCCTCTAATACATCTTGTAAGGATTGTAAGGGTGCTCCCATAGTTATGATTCCATAAAGAGGGTTATTATTGTTAATAACAGTGTTTAGAGAGGAGGTGTCTGCATCGGCACCAAATTGAGCTAATTTTTCTAAGGCTCGTCGTTTTAAAGGCAGGACCAGCTTCGTAGTTAATGGTATGTAGGGACCATTATCTACGTTAAAGCGGGATGAATGATCAAGGGGCAAGGGCGTCCACGAGGAAAAGGTAACTTTTTCTTTTGCGTGGCAGACATGAGTAGTCATTCTTAGAATCACTGGCATACAACGCTCTATGGATAATTGAGCGGCTTTTTTAAACATAGTATAGGCTTCAGTGGGTGTTGATGGTTCTAACATAGGAATATAGGCAAGGCGGGCGTAATGACGATTATCTTGTTCGTTTTGCGATGAATTAGCTCCTGGATCGTCACCCAGTATAATCACCATGCCGCCGATTACCTCCATGTGTCCTAGCTGAACAAAGGTGTCGGCAGCAACGTTTAGTCCTACGCTTTTGAAAAAGACGGTTGATAGGTGTCCATTGATAGAAGCACCAAAGGCAACTTCTGTGGCGACCTTTTCATTGGTGGAAAACTCAAAATAAAGAGGGCTTTTATCTTTGGGAATTGCTGTTATGGCGGCAGCAATTTCTGGTGTGGGGGAACCAGGATAGGATGTGACAACTCTAACACCTGATTCAATCATTCCACGGACGATAGCCGTATTACCCATAACAATCTCGGTACTTCCAACTGGAGAAATAAGAAAATCACCTAGTTTTTTCATTCTATCACCTCTATGTATATTATAAAATTAATGACTGCAGCATGCTAGAAAATTAACTTGGCAATAATAAATAAAAAAGAAGGGCTCACCGCTATAGCGTAAGCTCTTCTTTCTAGTGACATATTTTCTTATTGGCGAAGTTTGCTGCCTAACAGTAATAAACGGGCTGGAATACGAATGACTCCTGTGCCTAAGCTGACTCCTAAGATTACGAGTAAAAGAGCCACAAAGTGATACCAATATAGCTGTTCTCCCAGGAAAATAGCTGATGCAAGTACTCCTATTATAGGGGAGCCATTTTGGAAGAGGGAGGATGTAGAAGCACCTACTTGCTGTATTGCTGTATTCCACCATAATGCTCCTAATGCCGTACTAAAGAAACTGGAAAAAAGTAAAACTGCAATCGGCCAGAAGTCGTAAGCACTAGGATAGTTCCATATCGGATTTACAAAAAGACCCAAGAACAGTAAACCAATGGCGGCTAAGCTGTGACTATAGGCGGTAACGATTAAGGGAGGGACAAACAAAGTAGCTTTTTTCACCAATAAAGATCCTATGACAAAGGTGATGGTTGCAATAAACATAATCCCGTCGCCAAAGAGGGTGGAATCGCCTTGTGAGCTGCCGGAAACAACTAATAGTAAGCCGCTGAATCCGAATAATATTGCAATTCCCTTTGCCCAGGTAAATTTTTCTTTTAACAGCAAACTAGCAAACATAGTCGTGAATAATGGATTGAGTCCCAGGATAAGAACCCCGTGTATTCCGCTGGTAGCGGTCAATCCTGTGGTGAGCGCTATTTGATGAAGAAAAATACAGAACATTGAAACACCAACGATAGGAATCCATTCTCTGCTGGAGAGTTTCTTATAGCCATGTTGCCGCCACGCAAGGGGCAGTAGTAGGGCACTTGCCAGAAATAAACGTATTGGAGCTAATGCTAATGGTGGAAAAAAGTGAGTGAGATACTTGATAGATACCACATTAACCCCCCAGAGAACCACAACTAGGATCAGCAGCAGGTATATGCGGCGGTTGTTTGTTATGTTTTTCAATATCGTCATCCTCTGTAAAAAATAAATATCTGTTTATCTTATCATAGCTTTGCTGAAAGGGGAAGAGGCATTTTGGAAATTGTTAGAAATGAAAATTCCTGAATCCAAGTATTAATTCTTCTATAAATCTATCCGTGGCTGCAGGAATAATGATGTCTTTTCGATAGATAACGCCCATGGATTTTTTCATGTGAGGGTCATCAATGGAAATGGAGATTATATTGTTATTGCCAAAACTATTAATATAAGAACGGGGAAGAATTGTTACTGCAATATCACGACCTACAATTTCTAATAAATGCTCGAAAGGCATTATTTCTATCATAGGATTAAATAGAAAACCGAGTCTTTCTGTAGCTTGATCAATAAATTGTCTGATGATATATTTTGGAGGGAGTAACACAATGGGGATGGATTTTAGTACTTCCAAAGCTATGTTTGAGTTCTTGGCAAGTGGATTGTCTTTATGTACTGCAATACATAATTCTTCGGTATAGAGATGAAGGTTTTGTAATTGAAGATCATCTAAGGGAAGAAAGGCAATACCAATATCCAATTCATTTGTTAGTAATTGCTCTTTTATTTCTTCTGTTGATAGTTGCACAATGGATATTTTGACACCAGGGTAGCGGGTATGAAATTTCACAACAGAAGAGATTAGCACATGACTTCCAGAACAGCCAACAACAAGATGACCTCGCTTTAATCCTTCTAATTCTTCAATCGCAGTGTGTGCTTGCTTTAATTCTCCAAAAATTTGTAGGCAATGATGATAGAGAATATCCCCCGCTTTAGTAACGAAAACCTTTTTGCCAATTCTATCGAAGAGGGGAGAGCCTACTTCACTTTCTAAAATGCGAATTTGCTGACTTAAAGTAGGTTGAGAGATATTTAATTTTTCAGCTGCTTTTGTAAAATGAAGTTCTTGATACGTGGCCATAAAATATTCTAAATGCCGAAGCTCCATTATTCTCACGTCCAATGATAGTTTATATCAATGATTATACTGAAGTTTATTAGATAGAACAATGAAAATTTATCTTTTATAATTAAATATCTCTACTTTTTTATAGTAAAAAGCTGCCCCTTGTTTACTTTATAATTGAAGTAAACACAGGGGACAGCTCATTTTATTGTTTACAATAAGAAAGAAAATCGATCGCTTCAGCTTCTGGTACTGGAGGGCTAATAATGTATCCTTGCAAAAGATCGCAATGACATTTTTCTAGATATGCAATTTGTATTTGGGTTTCTACACCTTCAGCAATCACGTTCATCTTCATAATGTGAGCCATGTCTATGATCGTTCGGATAATGGCTTTTTGTGCTTTATTCGTTAATATCATATCGATGAAAGCTTTATCAATTTTTAAGGTCTTTACTGGTAAGCGTTGAAGATAGGTTAGGGAAGAGTAGCCGGTACCGAAATCATCCAGGGACAAACGTATTCCCATTGCTTGAATTTTTTCAAGAATATGAGTACTATCTTCTAATGATTCGATTAATGCATTTTCAGTTATTTCAATTTCCAGCTGGCTAGGTTCAATTCTTGCGTTAACGAGTGCTTCTTTTATGCCATTGATAAAGTCATCGGCACATAATTGGTAGGGAGATACATTAACGGCAACATGAATATGGCCCCATCCTTTATCGACTAATCTACGTGCAAAATGGCTTGCTTCTTTGAGAACCCAATTTCCGATTTTTTGTATGAGACCGTTTTGTTCAGCTAGGGGAATAAAGCGGGCTGGTGATATTGCACCATGTTCTGGGCTATTCCACCGAAGTAGTGCTTCAAATCCTACCGTGCAGCCGTTCATGTCTACCTGTGGCTGATAATGTAATGATAACTCTTGGTTCTCGATTGCGTGGCGCAAACTATTGATGAGTAGGATTTTGTCATAGGCTTCTATTTGCATTGTTGTCTCGTAGAAGCGCCAACAGTTTTTCCCTGCTTTTTTGGCTGCATACATCGCGTTGTCTGCATTTTTGAAAATTTCCTCTGTTGTGTCTCCATCAGCAGGATATACAGCAATGCCAACGCTGGCAGATGTATGAAAGCGAATTCCAAGGGCTTCCATATCCTGGTTGAAAGCTTCAACAATCATGTCAGCGCTATGAATGATATTATTACGATTATGTTCACCAGATAAAATCACCATGAACTCATCTCCGCCAATACGACCAACAAAACCATGATCACTAACGGTTTCCACGATCCGTTTTCCTGCCATAGTGATTAGGGCATCACCATATGTATGACCAAAAGTATCGTTTACCATTTTTAAATCATCTAAATCAATAAACAAGACAGCGCCGACTGATTCACCGCAGCGAGTTCTTTCCATTTCTTTCTTGAGACGCTTGTTTAAAAGTGCGCGGTTGGGTAAGCCGGTGAGACTATCAGAATAAGCAATGTTCTTGATGACTTGGTTTTTTTCATTCAAAGCTTCTTGGGCTGCTTGACGCTCCATGATTTCTTCTTCGAGAGCTGCATTCATATCTTGTAAATCTTGTGTTCGCTCATTAATTTTGTTTTCCAGGTCAATGTTTAGATTAACGAGTGCAGCTTGGGCTGCTTGACGTTCCATCATTTCTTCTTCCAGGGTAGCGTTAATTTCTTGTATTTCCAGCATATGATTTCCTAGTTTCGCTTCATTTTGTTTAAGTAGCTTCACGGTGTTTTTTATTTTGTGACTCATATTGAAGAATGTTTCGCATAAGATGTCTAATTCATAGGGCATATTTTTTGAGGCGTTATATTGAGCAACCAGTTGATAGTTTTCAGTTGCTACTTGATTCGATTGCTGAATCAACCAATCAATGGGTAATTTAATCTGATTGGTTATCTTCTTAGCCAGGGGGAGAATTAGCAATATTAAAATGACTGTAGCACTAGCCATCATTGCCAGTTGTTTATAAATAGGGGCTAGAACCTCGTCTTCGTTAATCTTGCCGATTAGTGTCCAGCCTCGTTCAGGTACGTCTAGGTATGCACCTAGAACCTTATTTCCTAAATAATCAATCCAAGTTGTTGTACTTGACTCGCCAGGGGCTATAGAACGAAATGTATTTTCTGTGAGTTTAAAATTCGTTTTCGCTGCATCTTTGACGAGGTCTTTGCCTGCTTGTAATTTAAGGTGCCGTGGATCGGTAAGCATGGTACCCTCTCGGTTAATCAAAAAGATTTCTCCTGTTTGACCAATCCAATTCTCACGTAGGAGTCTTTCTAATGTTACGATTTTGATTGATCCAAGTATTAGCCCTTGGAAATCTCCATTATAATCATAGATCGAGGAAGAAATGTTAATTATGGGCTGACCACTATTTGGGTCAATAACTACATTTGATACATATGATTTTCTTGCCTTGGCCGCTTCAAAATAGGGATTGGCGGTTGCAGGAGAATTACGTTGATCTAAAGTGATGGTAGAAATTTTTAAAAAACCTTTTTTATCAATGTATGAGAATGAATCAAAATAATTATCAAGCTGCTGCTTAAAGTATAGAACACGTTCCATTTGTGACTCGTCTAAAGTGCGAAAAGCTTCTGTCCGGCTTAGATCACGAATATTTTCAGCTCTTTCTTCCAGCCAGTAATCAATTAATCGCTTTTGAGCATGTACTCGCTGCTCAATTAATTCTAGATTTTGTTGTTTAGCTAGTGAAATCTGACCAACCGTATAAATCGTCATGATCAGTAAGCTTGGGACAACAATAAGCAAAACTGTCCATAATTTAATTTGGTGCTGTAGAGTCTGTGTCTTCATGCATTAGCTCCTTAAGTAGCAGTATGTAAAACTATGGATTTTATTGTTGAATCATATTTCAGAATTATATGAATATTGATTTGAAACATATATTTATTTCATCAATTAAGACCTAATGCTATTAAATATTACACATTTTATGGATGAAATCCTTCTAAAAATTACTTAATTTGTAAAAAATATAGATGTTTTGTAAACCTAAACAAGCCTGCTATCATTTAGAGAAATGATAGCAGGCTGGATCGTTTAAAATTGATTTTACTAAAGGTAAGATACTTCTTCTCTCATTAGTGGAAACGATTTTAATAGCAAAAGGGCAAGCTATTGAAGTAAGGTAGGAAGGAGACCTTTGCGCAGCATTACGTACGTAATAGATCGATCGTAATGGAAAAGCGGAATCCGTTTCATTTCAAACGGGCTATGAAACATTTCATAGCCATAATGGGTTGAAAGACCTGCTTCATATCCGGCTTCCTTAGCAATGGTAAGTGTTTGAGGATTATAGCTGCCGCCAGGATAAGCGATAAAGTCTATACCTTCTCCTAAAAGTTGCTCTAAGGCAAATTTAGAGTTGGTTAGCTCTATTTTCATTTCTGCAGGAGTTAAATCACTAAGGAATCGGTGAGTGACAGTGTGGGAGCCAAAATCCATACCTGCTGCTTGCATTTCTCGTATTTGAGAAGCTGTCAATCGATCATCTTCTCCAATCATGCCTGTAATGATGTAAAAACTAGCCTTCATATTATATTGTTGAAGAATTGGAAAGACATTGATGTAATTATCTAGATAACCATCATCCAGTGTGATGAGGATGGATTTATCTGGTAGGGGTGTAGATCGGCTAGACTGTAGATATTGTTTAACTTGTGCAAGGGATAAGCAGGTGTAGCCTTCTCTGTTTAGTGTTCTCATATCGTCTTCAAACCGTGTAGGGCTAACGGTATAATTATCTAATTGATAACCCACTCTATGATATAGCAAAATAGGTATGCTTTTATTAATTTTTTTGTATTCTGAAGCAAATGATGCTCCAGAGAGGGCGGCCAAAGTGCCTGCACAACCGAATAAAAATTGACGTCTGGTAACCACGAACTTCCTCTCTTTTCATATACGATATTTTAATAATAGCTCATTTGGATTTTATATCATTTTTCCATAAAATGCAAACCAAGTATAGCTATAAAAGAGTTATAGGAGACAGATAGAAATGGTTTATTTGTATAAATCAATCGATTTATAGTAAGCAGACTTGATTATGTATTATTTTTGTGTTCCCACCACATAAGTAAGGATATACAAAAAAATAGCCAGGTAGAACCTGCAGCGTATCCTGCTAATACATCTGTGGGATAATGTACTCCTAAATAGATGCGACTAATTCCAATAATTACAATAAAGATGGCTGTTGTTATAAATAATATAAATCGCCAAGTCCATGAGGAGATCTTAAGGCTGATCAAATATGCAAGCATACCATAAAAACATAGTGAAACCATGGCATGACCACTGGGGAAACTATAGCCTGTTTCCTTAATAACATGGAACATATCGGGTCTAGCACGTACAAAGAGATGTTTTAATAAATAATTAAGCAGCCCGCCGCCTAGCAAACAAACGGTTAATGCAGAAGCCTCCAGCCATTTTCGATAAAAAGCAAGGCCGATCAGAATTAGTGCTGATAATGCTCCGTAGAATGGAGCCGAACCGAGTGTTGTAATATGAATCATAATTACATCAAGGTTATGATTGGCATAATAACGGACAAGGACAATGATTAGTTGATCAAAAAAATCCATTTGGCGAACAAATAGCGTTTTCCATGCCAATTCAGCAAATTCTGCCAGCATGAACCCACTAATCAAGAATCCAATTAAAATATACAATCCAGGCCATTTTTGCTGCAGGGAAGATAGAATCGTTTTGATTATATTGTACATATATATTAACTCCTTGTGCTTTGATAATGTAGATTTTAAAAGAAAATTTATGAATTCGTATTAGATTCAGTCATAAGAGAAAACCATGGCAATGATGCTATGGTTTTCTCTTATAATAATTTTCGTTACCGATGTTTTTATTATCTAGTATAATACCATTCGAAGAATTTGTCAGCAGATAAAGGCTTTGAAAAATAATATCCCTGTATTTCAGTACAGCCGCATGTTTGTAAAATCTTTAACTCTTCGTTATTTTCCACACCTTCAGCGATTACTTTAATATGTAATTTTTCAGCAAGAGAGACGATAGATTCTACAATTGCAAGACTTGAAGCATGCGTGGCCATTGCCCGAATAAAAGTTTGGTCAATTTTAAGTTTATCAATAGGGAATTGGCTTAAATATTGTAAACTTGAATATCCGGTACCGAAATCATCAATGGATAATTTTACACCCAGTTCTTTTAATAAATGTAGTTCTTTGGTTGCAGTATTGGCATCTCTCATTAATATTCCCTCTGTTAATTCAAGTTCCAGGTAAGCGGGATTCATATTATAATTTCTTAAGATTTCTTGCAGAGTAGAAAGAAAATGCTTTTCTTGGAATTGGATAGCAGAGACGTTGACAGCGATTTGTATTTGAGGCAAGCCGAGTTCCAGCCATTTGAAATGTTGCTGGCAAACTTCACGAAGTACCCATTCACCGATTGGTATAATAAGTCCGGTATCTTCTGCAACGGGAATGAACTTGGCTGGCGGTATTAAGCCATTTTGTGGATGATTCCAACGAATTAGGGCTTCAGCGCCAATTAGTTTATTTGTCTTTGTGTCGATTTGTGGTTGGTAATATAAAATAAATTCATTTCGTTCAATTGCCAGTCTGAGACTATTCTCAAGAGATAAGCGCTCTGTAACAACTTCGTTTAATGATTCTGTAAAAAATTGATAATTATTTCTACCATTTTCTTTTCCATGATACATAGCCAGTTCTGCATGTTTCACTAATACTTCAGGTGTATGACCGTTGTGGGGATAAAGACTGATGCCAATGCTAGCGGTAATACGCAGTTCATTGTCGCCAAGGATGAAAGGCATAGAGAGGGTAGTGGTCAATCTTGCAATAATTTTAGTAATGTTAGAAGAGTTTTCAATATCCGTCAATAAAATAATAAATTCATCTGCACTCATGCGACATGCGGTATCTTCATCGCGAATGCATAATTGCAGTCTTTCAGCTACTTCTTGCAGAGCCAAGTCACCAGTCTGATGTCCCAGAGAATCATTAATCGTTTTAAAACGATCCAAATCCAGAAACAAAACAGCAAGCTGCTCACCGTTTCGTTTTGCATGAGCTAAGGCGATGTGTAATCTATCATTAAAGAGTGTTCGATTTGGAAGTTTTGTTAAAATATCAAAATTTGCTAAACGATAAATTTTTTCTTTTGCGTATTCACGTTCTGAGATATCACGAATTACAGTCAACATACACCAGCTGCCGCCCAGCATGATATGCTTAAGACTTACTTCCAGATCAAGATAAATTCCATAGGAATTTTTGAGTTTCCAATCAAACAAAGGTGTCTCACCTTGGATTGCTTTTTGGAACCAAGTTAAAGCTTCTTTTTGTGTATAAGGGCTTTCTCCAGTGCCAAAATCTTGTAATTTGGTAAGTATGAGTTGGTCTTTTGATAGAGCGAAAAGTTCATATGCTTTTTTATTAGCTTCAATAACGGATAAATTTTCTACATTATAAATAATGATTCCATCATTTACAGAGCTAAAAATAGCTCGATAGGTAGCTTCTAGAATCGTTGCTTCTTGCTCTGCTTCCATTCTATCAGTTACATCTCGTGCGGAAAAAACGACAGAAATTTCATTTTCTTCGACTTTCTCTCTCAAGCTCTCAAGCCATCTTACTTGTCCGGATGCGTGAATATAACGATAGCAGACTCTGCGATGCTCATTTGTAGTTAAGAAGGAATAAAAGGAGGCTTTAGCCTTTTCAAAGTCATCGGGATGAATAAAATCAAGATAGCATGTTCCTATTAATTGGTTAAGGCTATACCCCGTTAATTTTTCACAGGAGGGGGTGATGTACTCAATAATTCCCTGAGGATTAAGTTTTCCCACAATATCTTGCATGACATCAGTAATTTGCAGTAAGTTTTCCTGAATTTTTTTTCGCTCTTCATCTCCTCGCTGGGCTGTACGATAGAGAATTGCATTATAAATGGCCATTGATGCAATGGTAGCAAATTGCTGAAATACAGCAATATCATTTAGCGCAAATTTACGATGAGGCTCTGTAAAAGATAGACCAAGAACGCCGACAATATTACAGCCAATTTTTATAGGCACTTGCATTTCTGTACGAATTTTATCAAAAAAAGGGTCGTTTAACCGATTTTTCCACGTACTATAGTCATCAATAATTGAAATGTTTTTAGATTCAATAGTACGTTGTATCAATCCTTGATCTAAGCGCATCATCCGATTTACATCACTTCGATAAACCCCTACTCCTACTTTTCGAATCATTTGGTTTTGATCAAGTTCTACCCAATTGTAGTATCCATGTTCTGTTTTAATTAGCTGTGTAGCTTCTATGACTACCTTTTGTAGTAAGTCTGTTAGATCGAGATAATTTAGCAACCCAAGTGCGGTATCATAAAGAACCGTGGAGATTGCTTTTTTGCGCAGCGTATGTAACAAGGTCTTAGATCCACGCAGTTTATGCAAATGTTTCATATTAAAGCCTCACAATAAAAAATTGAATATTAGGAATGTGCTCTACAATTAATGTTCGACAAAAACTGCAGCTTTCCTTTCCTGGTATTGGGTTTTGCTCACTCATTTTTACACGGATGATAGTGCATAGCTTGCATATAAATCAATGACCTAATGAGGAGATCAAACATAACATATTGTATCAGTATATCTAGTTGTAGGAGGAATGCAGCATGGGATTCTGTAGATCTGGTAATGTAATTTGGGTAATTATTCTCATTGCTTTTCGATGTTATAATTATTGTGTTGATACTTCTTCATGTAGAAAATGATAATAATAAAGAGTCGTGGATAAATAGAATACCTCATTAAGATTAGCATATGGACTTGGAGTCCAATACAAGCTACTTAAAGAGGTATTTTGTGAAAAACATAAAATGGACGTACTGTTTTTTTTAAGACTAAAGGATTTTTATTATCATAGTGGAATTTGAAATGTATAAGTTACAAAGTACATAGATTACAAAAAGGAGAGTTGCAAATAGTATGACGCAAAGAAAAGCCTTTAGCGCTGCAGGCGCCGTTTCGGTTGGTCCTTACTCTCATGCTGTTGAATGTGGTGAAATGGTGTATTTATCCGGACAGACTCCTATTGATTCCAAGACGGGAAAGTTGGTGGATGGTGATATTGGAGCGCAGACCAAACAATGCTTTCTGAATTTATTTCATGTGTTGTCCGCTGCGAACTTAACGCCGGAACATGTTGTGAAAGTGAATGTATTTTTAACGGATATGAGTGACTTCACTGCTATGAATGAAGTGTATGAAAAGCAGTTTGAATCACCCTATCCTGCAAGGACAACCATTGGTGTAGCTGCATTACCTCTTAATGCAAAAGTTGAAATTGAAATGATTGCACGAAAGGAGTGAAGGCAGGGGACTTTAAATCAGCGTCAGGTTAGGTGTGGATCACTGTTTGTTTTTCTACGAACCAGTCAATGAGTCGTCTTGCTACACTTAGTTTATCAGGGATATCAGGAAGGTTATGAGCAGAAAACCAGCCGGCTTCTACAATTTCTTGGTTATCAATGGTTATTTTTTCGGTTGAACATTGAGCCGTAAAGGCAATCATCAGGGAATCGGGGAAAGGCCACGGCTGGTTTCCGAAATAACGGATAGAATGTACTTCAACTCCGACCTCTTCTTTTAGTTCTCGTTGAACACAATCTTCCAGTGATTCACCTGGCTCCACAAAACCTGCAATAACGCTATAACGGTTAGGCGGGAATCGATTGGAACGTGCTAGAAGGATTTGATCATCTCTTGTAACTGCTACAATAATAGCCGGAGATATGCGGGGGTAGACAATATGACCGCAGCTTGAACATTGCATGGCAAGTTCTTGCTGGGATACCTTCATGGGAGTTCCGCAGCAGCCGCAAAATTTACTGGTTTTCATCCAGTTTATGATATGAAGCGCACGGCAAGCAAACCCAAAACATTCGTCTTCCATATTTCCATACAAAGGACGTACTTTTTTCCAAAAGAAATCTTCTGGTATTGTCTCATCATCTAAGTGAGCAATAAAGCATTCTTGTTCATGAAGAGTACCAATACACTGGACGTTGATGGGATTAAGTCTTAATAACTCTATATCAGAACTTGAAAGGATTGTACTGATTCCTTCCACTTCTTTGACTAAAAGCTCATCATCATGAAATAAAAACCAATATGCATTTTTAATTTCCATTTTATTTACCACCTTAGTAATCAAATATATTCTAGTATCTTGACCGGGTTAGATTTGAGTGAGGTTAGGTTGGGGAGATGTTTTCGTCCTGCGAGGCGAAGGAGCCGCACATATCGGCTATATGTAAGGTAACGACAACGAAGCAGGGCGGAAAACGATCCTCAAGATAAACCAAAATTTAATGCAGTCAAGGTACTAGTACTATAGTATCACAAAATAGAATAGAATGGACCGGGATTTTTACTCCTATTTGCAGTAAGAAGCAATAATCAATAGCTGATGATTAAGAAGAGGTGTCTCTTTTTAGTCATCGGCTATTATTATTCTGAGGGGAATAGTGATTTATCAAAATGATAATTACTATTTCTTAAAAAGATATCATAAGAGTTGTGAAAAGCAGCTTTTATAGTACTCTTTGCGTTGTAAGATTCTATTATC
>DJJR01000030.1:44123-55916 GCA_002434245.1 Pelosinus fermentans | reverse complement strand
TTTTCAAGGAACACATTCGATTGTTGATAAACCTTTCGAAGTTTTTCAACCGCCGACATTTATATATGTTATCACACATTCATCGACATGTCAATGTTATCTTTTTCATCTTCTGTTACCAACATCTGACATGTTTTTGTAGCGCGAATATCATTCTATCATTTTAGTACTATCTTGTCAATATTATTATCGTTTATTTTTTTAAATTATTCTTCATTAAGAAAAACGCCTAATGCGTCCTTAAAAATAAAACTTTTTGAACAGCGAAGACGCGAAGAATACATCTCATTTTTTCGCACCTAATATACTTTTTTACTTATAAGAAAAGCGAGCTAACGCTCGCTTTTCTTATTTTTTCTCTATTCTTTATGGCGCATATGAGGAAATAACAATACATCTCTAATAGAAGGACTGTCGGTCAGCAGCATAACTAAACGATCAATACCAATACCTAAACCACCTGTTGGTGGCAAGCCATATTCTAAAGCATTCACATAATCATGATCCATCATGTGAGCTTCATCATCGCCTGATTCACGCTGCTCGACTTGAGAAGCAAAACGTCCTTCCTGATCAATAGGATCATTTAACTCAGAGAATCCATTTGCTAATTCACGTGCGAAAACAAATACTTCAAAACGATCCGTAATTTCAGGGTTTTCTTTATTTCGCTTAGCTAAAGGAGAAATTTCTGTAGGATGTCCAATAATAAAGGTAGGTTGAATTAAATGTTCTTCTACTTTTTCTTCAAAGACATTATTTAATATTCCACCAATACCATTTTTGCTTTCATATTTCACACCTAGTTTATCAGCAATTGCTCTCGCTTCTTCGAGGGTAGCAACAGTATCAAAATCAACGTCTGTATATTTCTTAACCGCCTCAGTCATAGTCAGCCTATTCCAAGGAGGAGCAAGATCAATTTCTTGACCCTGATAGGTAATTTGCGTAGTGCCTAACACTTCTAATGCTATACCCGATACAACATCTTCTGTTAACCGCATGAGGTCTTGATAGTCAGAATATGCTTGATAGAGTTCAACAATAGTAAACTCGGGGTTATGTCTAACAGAAATACCTTCATTTCTAAACACACGCCCAACTTCATATACTCTTTCAAAACCACCAACAATTAAACGCTTTAAATATAACTCAGGAGCAATCCGTAAGAATAAATCCATATCCAATGCGTTATGATGAGTAACGAAGGGACGAGCAGCAGCCCCACCCGCTATAGGATGCATCATTGGAGTTTCAACTTCTAGGTAATCACGTTTGTCCAAGATGCTCCGTAAGGATTTAATGATCTTGCTGCGAGTCACAAATGTATTTCTAACTTCTGGATTCACAATAAGATCCAAATAACGTTGGCGATAACGAGTTTCAACATCTTTTAATCCATGCCATTTTTCAGGCAGCGGTCTAAGAGACTTTGCTAAAATTTCAAAGCTAGTTACTTTTAAACTAATTTCCCCGCGTTGCGTTTTAAAGATAACGCCTTCAATTCCTATAATATCACCAATATCAAGAAGCTTGAATTTATCATATTCAACTTCGCCAACAACATCTTGGCGAAAATAAGCTTGTACTTTACCAGACATGTCCATCAAATGAACGAAACTAGTTTTACCGTGCCCACGCACGGCCATAATACGGCCGGCAATTCTTGCTGATTGACCTTCTAATTGTTCAAAATTAGCAAGTACTTCATCCGCATGGATCGTAACATCATATTTACGGGCAAAAGGTTCAATTCCCTGTGCTTCAAATGCTGCCATTTTTTCTCGGCGAACACGCATCAGTTCATTTAATTCTTCACTTTTTTCAATTTCTTGATTCTGCACTTCTGTCATTTTATGATTTCTCCCCTAACTCGTCCATTTTGGCATTTTATAAAGAAGAATATTATAAATTGCGTTTAATATCAATTACTTCATATTTTAAAATACCAGCTGGCACATTTACCTCAACTATACTGCCAATCTTTTGACCCAAGATCGCTTGCCCTACAGGTGATTCATTTGAAATTTTAAATTCAACCGGATCAGCCTCTGCTGAGCCAACAAGAGTATATTCAAATTGATCACCGAATTCTAGGTCTTTTAATACAACTGTAACCCCAATAGAGACTACATCTGTTTTAATTTCCTGTTCATCAATGACTTTGCTGTTTCGGAGCATCTTTTCTAATGTTATGATTTCGCCCTCGATAAAAGCTTGTTCATTTTTTGCATCCTCATATTCGGAGTTTTCACTGATATCACCAAATTCAATAGCTTGTTTAATTCTTTCAGCGACTTCCCGACGACGCACGGATTTTAGATATTCAAATTTCTGCTCTATCTTCTTTAATCCTTCTGCAGTGAGAATAAATTGCTTTTCAGCCATGCTTTCTGCTCTCCTTTTATTTTGATTCTTAACGATTTATCTTATTCTAGGTATAGTCCCTTTTGCTACTACAAAATCATCAAAAATTGCAATAATTAAATATCGATCTACGAGACAATATAAATAGTGCCAAGTGAAAAACTTGACACTTTTGGCAGCAGGTCAGAAGCCCAACTTAATATGCACTTAATTATAGGTATAAACATCCTATTTGTCAATGATTTCTAACCAATTCCTCTCTTTTGTTCTTGTTTATTAATAACTACATTTGCTTTAATCGCTGCAATTTCATCTGCTGTAATTGCTTTTTCGAAACTGCGAAAACCAGCTAATTTAAAACCATGCTTTTTAGCTAAGTTCTCAATTGTTTCTACCTGCTTTACTGTTAAATCCCGACCTAACGTAAAATTCTCATACCGCTGCTCTAAAGACAAAATCATCGTTTCTGCCATACATGCATAGGCCGTACCATCGGGAAAGCCAAAATTTAGTCCAAAATTAACATCTCCCGGGACCTCAACGACGCCACCTTCAATTACTAATATATCCTTGCGCATTTGAGCCACACGCCGTGAAACATTCCGCGGTCTGGCTACATCACAAACAATTGCGCCCGATTTCAAATCCTCTGGTTCAATAATACTGTCTACTGCACTTGTTACAGCAATAATAATATCAGCTGACTTTAAAGCAGATTTAGTATTTGCAGTTACTTTTGCAGCTAAACCTGTTTTACGCAAAATTTGTTCAGCAAGTTTTTCCAGCTTATCTTCGTTGCGTGCAGCTAATGTTAAATATCGAACTTCCCTTGCTAATATTTGAGCACAAGCCGCACCAATAGAACCAGTCGCACCCAAAACTAATACGTTGGCTCTTTCTAAATCAATACCCATAATTTTAGCAGCTTGTCTCGTACCTTCAAGAGCAGTTGCAACCGTATAGCTATTGCCTGTCGTTACAGCAATATTTAAGTTCTTGGCAACAGTAATACCCGCATCTCCTACAATTGAGGTAAAAGCACCTAAACCAACGATTTTTGCACCTAACTTTTCTGCTACTTTTCCGGCTTTGATGATCTTATCAACAACATATTTTTCAGGCATCTCTACCATTTGCTGAGACGTTAAAGGACATGTAACAAACCAACCTTCACTTTGAGATGATGTTGATTCTATTCCTGTAATATGTGAAGTTTTAAAAGGAGGAAGATATTTGAGTACTCCCTCAACTAAACGATCTGGCCAATTCTTAGTAAATGCAAATTTTCGACTAACATCTTTAGCAGTGAGCGGATGTAAGACAAAGGCAAATTTTTCCATGAAATATTCTCCTTTCAATCAGAAAGCCGTTTAATTCGCGGCATAATCTCTAATTCCTTCAAAATACGTCCATAGTCCACCGCCGTAATTTCTTCTGGACGTTTACCTAATAATGTAACCAAAATAGCTTCTAATACATTTGTCCCTAATGAGCGACCACCAATTTCCGGTGTCGTCGTTATCAATGTTTTTACTCCCCGGTCGCGAAGCAATTCTTCATCTTTTTGAGTAACAGTATTGGTAATAACCGATTTGCCTTGTAGGCTCACCGGCATAAATCTGCGAATAAAATGAAAATCTCCTGCTATGAATTCTGCTTGTTCAAAATATTGACTGAAACGCGGAATATTTTGCGTTTGCTTTTCACCTGTAGGATAAAACATTTCAATTGGCAGTCTCGTTATAATAGGCGCTATTACCCGCGCCAAAATTGCTAAAGTCCCCAATTTCCGGATTGGAATAGGCAATCCTAAACCAAATAACAAATCACCGAATACCACTTGACTGCCTGCAGCTACTAATTCTTCCGCTAAACCAAATCGATCTACTGCACAAACAACCAAGACCTGTTTATCATTAAAGGTTATGCCTTCTTTTTCTTTCAAATGTTGTACGACTCTTCGTTCAAGAGTATTTTTAACACCACTGCCATCAACAATAGGAGTATGTTTAGCTGCTGCAGCAATTCGGGATGACTCTTTAAACGTGTATCTTTTCTTTCCAGCATATATGTATAAGTCTGTCCCGCCCATGCCAAAGGCATCCACTTTACCATCTAGTTCCTTAATTAATTGTATAGCCTTATTTTTATCTCCATCTGTTCCTATCCGCTCAATGGAAAACATTTCTCCACCAAATTCCGTCATAGCCTGATGGTCGCGCTTTGACGACCCCAAACTGATACTGATAACCCGCTTCATAATATGTATACTCCCTCTATGATCTAAACAACTGCTGCACAATACTTTTAATACTCTCTGGATCTACATATTTATTCTCTGCAATGGGGGATTCTCCAATTTGTATACCAATAACTTCCTTATCCAATAAGGTCTCCATTAATTTAATTCTTAGATTTGAACCTAATATAATAACAATGTCATAGTTACGCAATGTAGCAATGATTTCCATAATGGTGTTAAAAAGACCAATGCCGCTTTTTTTCTGTACAAAATCCCAGCGTTCCTGTTCCGACAGCAATAAGGAATAATCAATTCCCTCCTGTTTAGCCATTAATCGCAGCTCTTCACAATTCTCAATAGGAAAGCCTACTAAAGCCACTTTTCCGCCCTTTCGAACTTCTCCTAGAGTTTCTAATTTAGAAATAACGGTTCGGTCGATACCTACACGGTTAGCAACTTCCTGTTGAGAAAAACCTTGGCTGCGTAAATTGAACATTTCGTCGATGATCTGGTTGATCTTTTGGCGATTTATGATCTTTTCACCAATCCGCAATAACATCTGCTATCCTCTCCTACATTACATCCCAATGCAAACTCAATCTGTTATAAGATGAATATTGATTTATCTAATCTAATATATAGTATATGTGCACAAGGTTGTGCACATACATATTTTAGCATTTTTTTTCGAATTTCACAAATATAAATAAGCCACCCCACCGTTACGATTACGAAAACTGCTTCAATACAGCAATAAAATCGTCTTTACTCACCGCTTGATTAAATTTTAGACGCAGCTCAGCAGAATGAGGCATTCCCTTTGTATACCACGCTCCATGACAGCGCATTTCTCTAACTCCAATGTATTCACCTTTATGCTCCACTAACATATCCAAATGCCTTAACAATAGAGAAAAACGTTCCTCCATACTCGGTGGCGGTAAAATCTCTCCTGAGGCTAAATAATGGGTTATTTGACGAAAGATCCAAGGATTCCCTTGTGCTCCCCGCCCCACCATTATGGCATCACAGCCCGTTTGCTCCAACATTTTTTTCCCATCATAAGGCGTACGGATATCCCCATTACCAATTACGGGTATCACTACACTCTCTTTAACCTGGCGTATAATACTCCAATCGGCCTCACCTGAATAAAACTGTTCTCGAGTACGACCATGAACAGCAATTGCAGCAATTCCTGCCTTCTCAGCCAGCTTAGCTATCTCAACCGCATTGACAGAGTCTTCACTCCAGCCCTTACGAATTTTAACAGTAACTGGCACATGTACGGCTTCTACTACACTTGCCATAATCTGATATGCCAAATTTGGCTGGCACATTAAAGCACAGCCGCTGCCATTTTTCGTAATTTTAGGAGTTGGACAGCCCATGTTAATATCAATAATATCAGCACCTGATTTTTCGACATGGATTGCAGCTTTTGCCATACTATCGGGATCGGAACCAAAAATCTGCATAGCCACCGGGCGTTCCCGTTCATCAATTTGAAGCATGTGCAAGGTCTGGCAATTCTCATATAATAAACCTTTATCACTGACCATTTCGGAATACACCAAACCACAGCCCATTTCTTTAGCCAATAGCCGAAAAGGCAGATCTGTAACACCAGCCATCGGGCCTAGTATTACAGGATTATCGAGTTTAATTGCACCAATTTGCATACGCTAACGACTCCTTACTAAAAAATAAAAGGTTGAAACACGAAGATACAAAGCCATTTACGCGGGCACACGAAGCGCACGAAGATCCCTATAAAACGTCTTCGTGTTCTTCGTATATCTTCACAACTTCGCGTTTCAACGTTTGTTCTAAAACCTATACGTTCTATATTGTATTAAAATTAAAATCGATACTTGATACTCGCCACCCGGCTGAAAACCAAGCACCCTTCTAAATACCAAGTACCTATCATCCATTTGTTACCTATTAAGATCGTAAATAATTCGTAATCCTTCTAATGTTAAAAAATGTTCCACAGCATTAATTACAGAAGTTTCTTGTGCAATCAGATTAGCTAAGCCACCTGTTGCTATAACATAAGCATCTTGATCCATTTCTTCTTTCATTCGTTTGACAATTCCTTCGACCTGTCCAACAAACCCATAAATAATTCCCGACTGCATGCTGGTAACTGTATTACGGCAAATAACGCTTTTCGGTTTAACCAGCTCAATCCTTGGCAATTTGGCTGCTCTTTGGAATAGAGCCTCAGTAGAAATACCAATACCAGGAGAGATAGCACCACCTAAATAATCACCATTTTCACCGATAACACAGAAAGTAGTTGCTGTACCAAAATCAACAATAATAAGAGGACCACTATATTTATGATGTGCAGCAACTGCATTTACGATACGGTCGGCTCCTACTTCCCGGGGATTTTCGTATTTGATAAAAATACCAGTTCTAATACCAGCCCCTACCACTAGAGGCTCCACCTTAAAATACCGTTGGCACATTTTGACCAAGGGTACAACAAGAGGCGGTACTACGGAGGAAATAATAACCTCAGAAATATCTTTAATACTAAGTCCACCATAAGCAAACAGATTATTAATTAGCATCCCATACTCATCGCCTGTTTTTTGCCTATCAGTTGACACCCGCCAATGTTGCAATAATTCTTCTCCTTCGTATGCTCCAAGTACTATATTGGTATTACCTATATCAAACACTAATAGCATTGAGTCTAGCCTCCAATTGTAAATTTATGTAAAATCTCAAGATAAAACCCACACATGACAGTATATAAACAGTTCGTCATCCTGTCAACATATTATAAAGGAAGACCTTGACTTAACCAGTGTTCTTTCTAGTATAACTAGATTATTGCAACTTATTTATACAAAGGAAAAGATATCACTTTTAAGATGGTATTCCAATCTACTCAAAGCAGTTTTTGCGAGGCCGTATAGAAACATCACCAGCAATAATCTTCTCTATCCGGCCTTCTATCTCAACCAGCAATGCTCCATCCTTATCAATATCTACTGCCAAACCGCTAGACTTTTTACTTGTCCCAATGATATCCACAGTTTGTCCTAAGGTAACAGATAGCTCGCGCCATTCATCCAGCATTTCTACAAAGCCATGCTGAATTACTTTGTGATATTCTTTTTCCAAGGCAGATAGAATCTCTTGTAATAAGGGTAATCGGGGTATCGGTTTATCGGCTGCAACCGATAGAGACGTGGCGATTTGCCTAAGTTCTAAGGGAAATTCCTCTTGACTAATATTCACATTAATTCCCATGCCAATTACTACATGATTAATCGCGTCCATTTCAGCATTCATTTCTGTCAAAATACCAACTATTTTTTTTCCTTCATATAAAATATCATTAGGCCATTTTATGCCACATTGCACCTGAGTAACGCTTCGAATCGCTTTTGTTACGGCCACAGCAGCCAGCAGTGTACATTTCGGTGCATCATAAGGATGAAAGGGCGGTCTTAATACCACAGATAGCCAAATACCCTTACCCGCAGGAGAAAACCAACTGCGAGATATTCTGCCTCTACCGCCATTCTGCATTTCCGACAGTACAATAGCTCCTTCATGACAGCCTAAATTAGCTTGTTTTTTTGCTTCATTGTTAGTAGAGTCAATATTCTCAAAGTAAAAAATTTCCTTTTGTCCTAAGATCTTAGTCTGCAGCTGATCACGAATTTCATCGGGCAATAAAAAATCAGGTACACCTTTAAGCCGATAACCGCGGCGAGGATGAGCTTCAATTTCATATCCTCCTTGCTTGAGAGTTTGGATATGCTTCCAAATTGCGGTTCTAGATACTGCCAGCTGCCTGCTTATTTCTTCACCTGATAGATATTCATTTGAATATTTACGCAACATATTTAAAATGCTAGTACGCACTGTGCACTCTCCTTGTCTTTCATAATTATTAATTCCATAATAGTCTTCTCGTTAACCTCTTGTCAATCTAGTACCTTGTCAGCTTTAAAACAGCAGGATAATGGCGATTTAAAGCGCAAGGCGGAAGAGGAAAGCATACCGGGAGTATACCGACCGACGACAACAAAGGGGTGCGTAGAATAGACCGTCAGTATCCACTGGATTAAGGCTGACATGTACTAGTATGATACTATCATTTTCCAAATTAATATACAATGAGACCTTATACATTCTACTAAATATTACCTGTTGACTTTCATTATTCCATTCTCCATGATTGACTTATTATATTCATGATATATACTATTAGAATATTAGTATATGGTAAAAAAATACTGCTTTAAATATTAATATGATAGAGGTGAGCATATGCCTATCAAAATTTTAGTAGCTGACGATGAACCTGCTATTTGTGAAGTCGTAAAATTATATTTAGAGAAAGAGGGCTTTATTGTTTATACGGCCGAAGATGGTGATATCGCCATTGCCATAGAAACAAAAGAACAGCCTGACTTATTAATCCTTGATGTGATGTTACCAAAACTATCAGGCTGGGATATTTGTCAAACCATTCAACGTTCCGTGCCGGTTATATTCTTGACGGCTAAAAGCGCTGAATCTGATAAGATCACAGGTTTTTCCTTGGGAGCCGATGACTATATTACCAAACCCTTCAGTCCTAAAGAATTGGTAGCGAGAATTAAAGCAGTATTGCGCCGCAGCGGCTTATTACAGCAAAATGGGGTTACCTTAGATTTTACTGAACTCTCTATTAATCCTGCATCCCAAGGAGTAGACTGCAACGGACAGTCAGCCTCCCTATCCCCTAAAGAATTTGAACTGTTATTTTTTCTCGCCCGCCATCCCCAGATTGCATTTTCCCGAGAACAGCTCCTCACAAATGTCTGGGGTTATGACTTTGACGGAGATGACCGTACAGTGGATGCAACCATTAAGCGTCTGCGCCAAAAATTACATAATTCAAATTACAGCTACATTCATACGGTATGGGGAATCGGTTATAAATTTGAGGTACTAAGCAAATGATCCGTTCTATTTTCAGCAAAATACTTCTTTCTCATATCGGGATCATCTTATTAAGTACAATCACCTTAACATTGTTTATGTCCTATTTAGTCAGATCCAATGCTGTAGATACTAAGCGGCAAGATCTATTATTTAAAGGCCGGGCAGTGGTAGAACTATTAACACCGAATCTTTTAGCCGGGAATATTCCCACTAATGAAGCTCTTGACAGAATTAGTGAACTTGCCGGCGGAAGAATCTGGCTAATTAACGAAAAAGGTACCGTCCTTGCCGGTCGCCCTCCCAACAATTGGTCGAGACGTTTTCAAGAGGATCGGCAAGAGTACATTGACTTGTTTACTGACAGTCCTCATTCTTGGATACGCCCTGCCTATCGGAGAGATCCCTCTATTGTTGTCACCTTTGCTATGCCAGAGTCCCCAACACCCATTGTAATTTTTTTAGATGCTCCTATTATAGGAGTAAACAAAACCGTGTCCTCTTTAGAAAGAACTTTGCTTTACTCCTTGCTCGCCAGCATTATTACCGCAATTCTTGCCGGATTTCTTATTGCCCGCAGCCTTACCAAGCCGATTGCGAATATCAGCCAAGCTGCCAAAAATTTTGCAGACGGCAATTATAATAGCCGCACTACAGCAATCGGCAATAATGAAATCGGTGGTTTAGGACGCACCTTTAATACCATGGCAGACTCCTTAGCTGAAATTGAACAAAACCGGCGAAACTTCTTAGCTAATGTTTCTCATGAATTAAAAACTCCTGTAACCTCTATCCAAGCTTTATCTGAAACAATCTTAGACGGTTTAGCTCCTAAACCAGAGCAGCAGCAACGCTATATTGCTACGATTTTGCAAGAAAGCCAGCGTCTTGACCGTTTAATTAGTGATTTGCTTGACCTATCGCAATTAGAAGCAGACGAATTATCCATACTTTGCGAAAAGCTGGATTTGCAAGCCTGGTTAGTAACAGAAGCAACTAAAATAGAAACATTACTTAATCCCAAGCATCTTACTCTGGAAACGGATATACCAGAACAATTGCCCCATGTTTGGTGTGATCCAATTCGTCTAGAACAAGTATTTACCAATCTGCTGACAAATGCCATCCGCTATTCACCTGAAAACTCTACTATCACGATTCACTTATCTGTGACAAAACATCAAGTTGCTATTTCTGTTATTGACCAAGGACCAGGCATTTCTCCTGACGATGTCCCATATATATGGGACCGCTTTTATCGAGCTGATAAATCACGAGCACGCACCTATGGTGGTACAGGTCTTGGACTTGCCATTACTAAAAAATTGGTACACGCCATGCAAGGTGAAATCAGTGTAGACAGCCATGTCGGCAAGGGATCCACCTTTACTTTCACACTCCCTATTATAAAATAAAATAGCAGCTGTCATATCTTTGTCATATCTTCTTTGTATACTGATCTCAGCAGCCAATACGGCTGACAATTGTACAGGGGGAATCTGACATGAAAATAGTAAATAGAAAAACCATTGCCGCCATGGTCGCTGGTACATTTATTATAGCAGGTGCTGCTAGTCCTTTTATTGTCCAAGCGGCAGAGGAGCAAGAAACACCTTCAGCATATCACCAAAAAGAAGCAAGAAAACAATTGGACCCACAAATCGCATCCAAAAGAATTTCTGAAACATTCGGTATTGAACAATCGGTTGTTCTGAAGTATAACAATAATGGCATGAGCTTTAAAGATATTGGCAAGGCAGCATTTCTAGCCAAAGCCGGCAACCAATCCATTGACAGTGTCATAAGCAAAAAAACGGCTGATAACAACTGGAAAGATGTTGCTGATTCTCTAGGCATTACAAAAGAGCAAATAAAAACTGCACATCAAGATTTAGCTGCCGATCAGCTTAACAAAAGAACCGGAATCGATAAAAAAGCTGCCCTAAGCCTGCTTCAAGACGGCTACCAACCTCATGATATTGGAATGGCAAGCCAGCTGGCTACAGCTAGTAAAAAACCAATTAAAAATGTACTCGCATTAAAAAAGATCAATAATACCTGGTCAGATGTCGCAGCTCAATTAGGAATTGATGCAGAAACATTCAAGAAGGACTTCAAGAAAGCAGGACATGGTCCTCACCATAAAGGACTTCAGCACCAAGCTGCTGCTGATGATGATGATCGTGAGTTCTAAAATCCAAAATATCTAACATAAAAAAGCAACA
>DJJR01000030.1:31442-43955 GCA_002434245.1 Pelosinus fermentans | reverse complement strand
TGTTGCTTTTTTATGTTAGATTACCGCTTCTACAGTGCCAATTACATCACCGCGATGATTTTTCAATACAGGTGGAAAATATTCGATCAGCGCCTGATATTCAGCAGCTGACAATAAATCTAATTTTTTCAATATTGCTATTCCCGCAGGAGTAATGGCCCTAAAACCGCCATCATCAATTTTAAAGCTCACACCCAGACCATCAGGTACCGATGCAAGACAATATAGCGCTTCTGCCCCAATCTTGGCTAAGATACGTCCTTTCGTAATGTTCATGAGTACCGTATCAAAGCGTTTACTTCCTGCCACCACTTGAGGATGAGCCAGCATAGCATCACGAATTAGTCGTACTGACGTCTCACGCCCTCCCCATTGCCCCTCTTCTGGTTTAGCCAGACGCGCATAAGCCCAAGCCATATTATACAATGGCAAATAAAACACGGGCACACCACAGCCATCAATTCCCGTATCCACTTCATCTTTTTGCAAATTTGCACTATTAGCAACAGCCTGGTACATAATTTGTTGAACTGGATGAGAAAGATCGGTATATCCTTCAGGATCGATTTTAAGCATTTGAGCCAAAGCCAGCATACCACTATGTTTACCTGAACATGCATTATGCACCGCCTGATAAGGCAGTTTCTGCAGCATTAATTCCTTCACCATTTTACTACTCATAGGTTTGGCTGCCCCGCACGCCAAAGAATCCACTGATAAGCCAATCTTTTTTAATACACTGTAAGCAAGGTTTACATGCTCAGACTCACCACTATGGGATGATACCATAAAAGCCACTTCTTCATTTGTTAAATGGAATCGCTCTACGCCACCTTTTTCAATAAGAGGCAATACTTGAAAGGGTTTTGCAGCCGATCTCCAAAACATCGGTCTCTTACCATCCCCAAGCTCCCAGACCATCTTCCCTGTACTATCTACGACAGCGACATCAGCATGGTGCCTGCTTTCTACCCTGCCTCCCCGCGTATAATGCAATAATACCTCACTCATACCCAAACACCTCCAATTGATAGTTCTATTATAACGGACAGTTTCTCCTATACCAATACCTATTATAAGAAAAACACTAGACGTTCCAAAAAATAAAACCTTTTGAACCGCGAAGATACGAAGAAATTATGAAGATTAAAATATTTATAATAGTCCTTCGCGTCCTTTGCCTTTCTTCGTGACCTTCGCGGTTCATTACTTTTTTATATACTACTATACAATTTTTTTACAAAGAAAGAGCAGGCTTACACCTGCTCTTTAACATTAGGAACGAGAAATATATACTATTTTCGGTCCTGCTTGACTACTAGTATCACTAGTATCCTCAACGCTCTCAGTCTTCGTGAGAGCGATTTTTTCGGTTCCAGATTTCTCAGAAATCTGACCATGCGCTAACAGTTCTTCCAAATCGTCAGCTTCCAGTGTTTCTTTTTCAATAAGAGCAGCAGCAATCAAATGAAGCTTTTCAATATTTTCTTGCAGCATTGCTTCTGTCTTATTGTAAGCACCTTCGATCAATCTGCGTACTTCTTTATCAATAGAAGATGCTACTTCTTCACCATAATTACGGTCACGAGAAATATCTCTTCCTAAGAATACTTGTTGCTGCTGTCTGTTACCAAATGTAATCGGTCCTAAATTCTCACTCATACCGTATTCGGTAATCATTTTACGTGATAAATCAGTGGCGCGTTCTAAATCATTCTGTGCACCTGTACTGATTTCCTTAAGAACAACAGCTTCTGCCACACGACCACCTAATAATACACTGAGTTGTTCCAGCAGCTCTGTACGTGTAGCGTAATAGCGATCCTCTGTCGGCAGCATTAATGTATAACCGCCAGCTCGTCCGCGAGGAATGATCGATACTTTATGCACAGGATCAGTATTGTCCAGCAGCATTCCAATTAAGGCATGACCTGCTTCATGATAGGCGGTGAGTTTTTTCTCACGTTCACTAATCACTTTACTTTTACGCTCAGGTCCAGCAACAACACGTTCAACAGACTCTTCCATTTCAGGCATGTCAATCCGTTTTTTGTTACGTCGTGCTGCTAAAAGAGCAGCTTCATTCACTAGGTTGCTCAAATCAGCACCCGTAAAGCCAGGCGTACGGCGCGCCAGTACATCAAGACTTACTTCCTTTGCTACCGGCTTACCTTTTGTATGAACTTTCAATATCTCCAGACGTCCCTTAACATCAGGTTTATCAACGACAATCTGTCTATCAAAGCGACCAGGACGCAGTAAGGCTGGATCAAGAATATCAGGGCGATTTGTCGCAGCAATGATAATAATTCCTTCATTAACGCCAAATCCGTCCATCTCTACTAATAACTGGTTTAATGTCTGTTCCCGCTCATCATGTCCGCCACCGAGACCTGCACCTCTTTGACGTCCTACAGCATCGATTTCATCAATAAACACAATACAAGGCGCACTCTTTTTTGCTTGTTCAAAAAGATCTCGGACTCTGGAAGCACCGACACCAACAAACATTTCCACAAAGTCAGAACCGCTGATACTAAAGAAAGGAACACCTGCTTCCCCAGCTACTGCTCGGGCCAATAAAGTTTTACCTGTACCCGGAGGTCCAAATAACAGTACACCTTTCGGGATACGAGCTCCCAAATCATTGAATTTCTTTGGATGTTTTAAAAACTCAACCACTTCTTCTAATTCTTGCTTTGCTTCATCAGCACCAGCCATATCGCCAAAAGTGACTTTTATTTTATCTTCACCATGAAGTTTCGCCCGGCTTTTGCCAAAAGACATCACCCGATTTCCGCCGCCTTGTGTCTGCTGCATAATAAAGAACCATACCCCAATTAACAGCAGCATTGGCAAAATAGAGGAAAAGATTGTTGTCCACCATGGTGGTTGAGGCGGCTGTTCAGCCTTAATATCAACATTTTTTTCTCGCAACGTATTAATAAGTGTAGGATCATTCGGCGTAATTGTGGTAAATTCAGTACCATCTGTCAGTTTGCCTCGAATATCTTTATCGACAACCGTGACACTCTGAACCTTCTGTTCCTCAATTTGATGTAAAAATTGAGTATAACTAATTTCCTGCTTATTCGTTGTACGTGAGGAATAGTAGTCAATTATTGAAATAGCAATGATAATAATCAACAAATAAAAACTTACATTTCGAAAAAATTTATTCAAAGTAGCCCTCCTCTCACTGAAGCACCAACGTTATTTTCCTGCCATAGGCATTGTCATGTCCTTTGGCCTCCATAGTGAAATATTATACCATCAAATCTAATAATTAACAATAAAACTTAGTCTTGATAAATTTCAGGTTTTAAAATTCCGATGAAGGGTAAATTCCGGTATTTTTCAGCATAATCAAGTCCATATCCAATTACAAAATAATCGGGTATCGTAAAGCCATTATATGCAATATCCACATCTACCTTACGTCGATCTGGTTTATTAAGAAGTGTACAAATCTTAATACTGGCTGGCTGCCGCGATTTAAGATTATCTACCAAATAATTCAAAGTTAAACCTGAATCAATAATATCTTCTACCACTAGAACATGCTTACCTTCCACATTTTCATCAAGATCTTTGAGAATCCTTACCACGCCGCTAGAGCTGGTACCTGCACCATAACTGGACACAGCCATAAAGTCAATCGCTACCGGAATTTTAATTGCTCTGGCTAAATCCGCCATGAACAGCACAGCTCCCCGTAACACCCCAATCATTAAGATTTCTTCTCCAGCATAATCAGCAGTAATTTCTGCCCCTAGTTCTACTATGCGCGTCGCTAATTGCTCTTCGCTGAGTAGGACTCTTTCTACATCATTTATCACTATTGTTCCTCCTGTTTTATTATATATATTACGCAATAAAAAAATGTAAACCAATTAGGATTTTAATTATTTTTTATTGCATTTTCTAAAATTTTTAATTGTAAAAATGTTTTCGTTTTATCGGTGACTTCCCCACGTCGGCTTTGACGATAACCTCCAATCCAGAGGATGCCTCCTTCATCACAAATGATCGGTACAAGATCTCTTACTTCCCGAGGAATCTTTTCATCAATAAAAAAATCCTTCACTTTTTTATTCCCGGCAAAACCAAGAGGAATAAAACGATCACCCAAACGGCGAGTACGAACAAATAAAGGTAATGATAGCTCATCTGCATCAAAAACAGCCACATTGAGCTGACTTTTTATCCGTACGGCGGTTAGCTCTGCGCTGATTTGTATGCCCAATTGCGGAATTTGAGTAATACCAGGAATCGTTAATTCTTGTCCAGCATAGGCTGCCTGATTCGTCAAAGCAAATGGCTTTTCGCCTACGTATAGTCCATCATAAGTTTGGTGAATTGTCAACCCACCAGGCAACTGTAAAATACTTCCCACTCGCCCATGAAAAAGCATCTCTATCAAAGTTTCCACATGATAAAAGCTTATTCCTTTTAAAGATCCTTGTTTTTTTTCGATCGCTAAACGAATTATTTCACGCGTAACGGCAATATGTACCAAATTCAACTGCTTTGCAACAAGCAGCAAGCAATGATTCTCTTCTTTTACAACTTCCGGCCAAATACTCTTAGCTGTATGATGGATAAAATCATGTTCATCGCCAACAATGGCTGCAGTTCTACACAACGAATCTTTAACAGCACTATTATACTGTTTTTCCAGCTCAGGTAAAAGGTGAATTCGAATACGATTGCGCAAATAATTGGTTTCAAAATTCGAACTATCAAATTTAGGCTCTAGCTGCTCCATTTTACAATAGGCCATAATATCAGCCCTGCTGACCGATAGCAGCGGTCTAATGATATCACCATTCATTGGCTGCATCCCTCGTATCCCAGCGCTGCCTGATCCACGCAGCATATTCATTAATACGGTTTCCGCCTGATCGTCCCGATGATGTCCTGTAGCAATCTTGGTCCCCCCCACCTCTTTAGCGACCTGCCGCAAATACTGATAACGTACAATTCGAGCAGCTTCTTCTCCTGACTTACCCGTCTCTTTCATAAACGCAGGGACATCAATCGCTTTATGATAACATATTAGACTGCGCTTGGCACAAAAGTCCACTACAAAAGCTGCTTCCATGGCGGATTCGTCTCCACGAAGCATGTGATCAACATGGGCAACAACCATATGCATATTATATTCTGAGCGAAACTTAGCAAGGATATGTAACAACGCTAATGAATCTGGGCCGCCTGAGCAAGCCACTACAATTGTATCTTCTTGCTCTAGTAATCCATTTCGATCTATCCATGCTTTAACTTTTTCTAACATCAGTGCTGCAACTCTCCAAGTTATAATTTTTGATCAAACGAAAAATAGTAGAACTGACAAAGATGCCAAAGGCAATAGCCCCTGCCGTTAATATCGTCTGCATCCCTTTTGCTACACCATCCACATAATTCCCTTCCACCATGTAAAGCATCGTCATATATGCATCACCTCCGGGAACTAAAGGAATAAATCCCGGAATAATAAAAATAGTCGCCGGTTTTCGAAGAATCCGTGCCAAAATTTCTGCTATTACCCCGACTGCTACACTCGCCAAGAAATCAGCTAATATTCCATTGCCACCCAGTCTCATTGTAATATACATGATCAGCCAGGCCACCATGCCTACGAAACTAACATATAGTAATAATTTACGAGGAATACGATATAATATACCCACGGATGCTGAAATTAATAGCACCGCTATTATTTTTACCATTAACACCGCTTCACCTCATTATACCTTAAGTGCCAATATAATTACCACACCCATAGCTACGGCTGCTGCTGTCAATGCAGCTTCCAGCCCTCTAGACATTCCACTCAGCAAATCACCGGCAATCACATCCCGTATAGCATTGGTAATGGCTACTCCAGGGACTAAAGGCATAATACCACCAATAATGACAGCATCAGGTCGTAAATGAGGCCAGATGGAGTGTAGGAGTACACCACAAAAAGCCACAGCCATACCGCCAAGAAACTCAAAAGAAAATTGTACACCATGCAGTTTCGAGACGATATGGGCAATATAACGTACGATCATAGCTGCTGCAAAAGCAGCTAATGTCTCAAAAAAAAGCGCATTTTGCAAAACCGCAGTCCCTCCCCCAATAATCCCTGAAGCTAACATAGACGGCAATAAGGAAAATCCTGTGCGTTCTTTGCTGATACTGGTTAAAATCCCCTTAGCATCCTCATAACCCATGCGCTGGGCTACTAAGCTTCTTGATAACTCATTAACCTTTGAAATCCGATCCAGATTGATTGTACGATCTCGTACCCGTCGCATTACAGTTAAGGTATGACCAACTTCGTCGCTTACTGTTAAAAAGACACCTGTAGGAATTACAAAGCTCTCCACAGTGCTGGCACCACAAGCTTTGGCCATGTGATCCATCGTTTCTTCTATTCGATAGGTTTCTGCTCCATTTTTTAACATAACCTCACCTGCCAGTGCCGCTAACGAAACCATTTGCTCCAATGAGATTGCCACGTATGTACACCGCCCATACTATTTTCACCATTCATAGCTCTATCTAAATCAGTGTTATTTTATTCTCTCGCTTTATTATATTTTCCTGCAATTGCAAAAAAATAACCCAGTATATCCTGGGTTATTTTTATTCATGGATAATCTTTTTTAAGTCTTCTTGAAAATTTGTATATTTGCCGTTACACGTCTGTATTTTGGACCACTTTTGCAACCATAACTGTCATATCATCATGTACTCGATTGCCAGACATCAGTAATGCCTGAGCAATAATCTGTTCTGCCAAGGCCTGAGGTTTCGTATTGACTCCTCTTCGTAAAAAATTAGCCAACCAATTTTCCTTATCCAAGCTGCTTTGGGGAACATCCACAATTCCATCACTAACCATGATGATAAAATCACCCTCGACTACCATTTCTTTGATCGGCTGAATTTCAATTTGTTGTAAAATACCAATTGGCAGCGATGATGATTTGATAGTCATAACCTCTCTAACTCTCTTAATAAAGCTCGGCGCGGCTCCAATCTTTAAGAACTCAGCCTCTCCGGAATAGGTATCAATTACTGCCATATCAAGCGTCACGAAAGATTCATCAGGAGTGCGCAATAGCAGCATAGAATTCACCGTCTTTACTGCTATATCAATATCAAAACCAACTGACAATAGTCTTTTCAAAAATTTTATTGCCATATTACTTTCAAGAGCTGCCTGCTTACCGCTTCCCATACCATCGCTCAATATCAATGCTATCTTCCCTTTATATAAGGGAATTACCGTGCAGGTATCACCACATACCCCTTGTCCCTCTTTCGCAAAGCTAGCAACACCGGTCTCCACCTGAAACCGTTTCGCTACTTTCATAGCTAAGGTACATCTTTTTTTCTTGCTGGCATCGCCACATTCCGCTTTTAGCATTAATTTCTCTTTCATGATACTCGATGCTAAAGGCAAAATAGTATTCACACATTCTTTTTTATTATTACATGGAGCTTTACTAACCTCGATTACGGCTCCCCCTTGTTTTCCTGTCACCCTTACTCCTGTAAGAGAACATGCCAGCATAGCAGCCTTTTCTTGTAATACTAGAGACAAAGCCTTATTTGAATGCTCAACCTTACCGATTTCATAAGCTAAGTTATTAATAATCACGCTCGTAGCTTCCATTTGCTCAGTAACAATTTGACGCTGCTCAATAATTCTCTTTTGCCAAAATGATGTAGTACGATTCCGTTCCGTTACCAAGCCAATCGTCTCGATTAACTCTTTCTTTCGAATACAATTTTCTTGAAAGACTTTTGGCAATGTGCTCACAGGCATGGATTTGATGTCTGTTTGCCCCAGCAGTTCTAAGATGCCATGGTAGGTACGATAAAAATCAGCCTCCCAGCATTGGGATCTTTTACTGCAGTTCACACATAACTGCTCTCCTACAGCAGATAGTGTTTTGGCTAACTCATCATCTCGAATCTTTCCTTTCGTATCTTCAACAATACTGCCAAAAGTTCCAGCCAACTCATGAAATACCTCTGCAATATTTTTAATTTTCGATACTGTTTCTTGTACATGCAGTGAATTGTCGGCTGCAGATACAGACGAAGGAGAGGAAAAGGCAAGATCACACCAACCGGCTAATCCCTTGTTGGGTGCAAAGATAAACAATCCCCCTGCTATTGCACATTCACTTAGTATTCTCAATAATTGCTGATCTTGTCCAAAATATAATATAGTAATGGCACTTCCTAATATAAATCCTAATATGACTGCAAATTTTCCCAATCCACGAAAAGCTCCTGCTAAAACACCTGCTACCGCATATACGGATATAGTCAGCGTTGCATTTCCATCACTTAACCCTATGACTAGTCCAACCACTACACCCACGCAAGAACCAAGTCCTGGACCACCGGCAAGAGACATCACCATAATTAAGAGACAACCTGCCATATTACGAATACTATAGTCGAGAATCATAAGATTCCCCAGTCCAGCCACAGCAATTGCCAGCAGCAAGATCATGCAGCTGAGGCGTTCACTGGTCACATATTGCTGTGAATAGATGGATTGCTTCTCTAGTAACAGCGGCACCCCATACATAAAAATATAGGACAGCACCATACAAGTACCGGCACCAAATAACAGCAATAAGAAACTATATAGCGTTGTCTGCGCAAATAGGTTGAGTACGAATCCATAACATATGATCACGCAAAATGCCAATAAAGGCACGGCCATTATTTTTTTGTGCAATCGTGTCAGCTTGTCTGCCCACAAAAAATATAAGAACATCGTTGCAATATAGATGCCAACTTCTACGTAGTATCCTGCCGACAATACCCCAGCAATGCACCATAGTCCTACCATAAAGGCTCGTCTTTTTTGCAGTTGTGCTACCGCAGCAAAAAAGGCCAATCCAATCGGTGCAATATCCCCCATAATCGTAACTCGTCCCAATAAAAAGGATAAAATATTGATAAACCAATTTTCCGTCTGCATGATAGACAACAATACACAATATCCTTTGTAAAAAACCTTCTTAAACGACAACTGGCGAGGTGCTTGTTTCTTTTCCGTTATTGGTTGTGGTACATCTAGCATCTCATTTGGCAAGGTAATAACAGTTACTTTTGGCATAATGATTCACCTCTATTTATATAATACCAACAGGAGATAGATAGTCCGCATCAAGTACGTATTATTATTTTACATATATTGGTATTCAATCTTTGTCTGAATAAGTCCATTATGAAACAAAAATTCCGACAAAAAGTAGAGTAAAAGGTAAAAAACCACCTGACAACTACAATGTCAGGTGGTTTTTTTGAACTATATATTATTATTTTTGTCGAGGCATAAGGAAATTTTTACTATATAATAGTTAGGCTGCGATATTAAAGAATTTATATCAAAAAGAGCATTTCAAATTGAAATGCTCTGATGAACTATTACTGAGAACGAGCGGCGCCACGACCGCCACGTTTGGATTCTGTATTACGTTTTAAATCTCCAAGACGTTCATCACTATCTTTTAAGAATTTAGTCAACTTGTCTTCAAAGGACGGCGCATTTACTTTCCCAAAACGCCGATTATCATTGGCTGGTGCTCTCCTGGGAATAGGACTAGGAGCTGGACTTGGACTTGGCGGCTGAAGTTGCTTAATCGACAACCCAATTTTCCCGCGTTCATCAACTGACAAAACCTTAACTTTTACCGTATCTTGCTCTTTCAGGAAATCTTTCACATCACGAACATATACATCAGCAACTTCCGAGATATGAATTAAACCTACTTTTCCTCCAGGCAATTCTACAAATGCTCCGAAATTTGTAATACCTGTCACAACGCCCTCAACCACACTGCCAACTTCAATGGACATACTAATCAAACTTCCCCCTTAAAAAACTATGTTTTTCATCCATATTATAACCTTGACACTGAAAAGGTGTCAAGAAAAGCCGCTATAAATTATTTTTTTCCACCGAAATGAAAGGAATCTCTCCTGGTTTGACCAATCCTTGCTCTTCACGAGCCAATTTTTCTACATATTTAGGATCATGTAATGCTTTACGCTCTTCTTGTAATACGGTATTAGCATCCCGTAATTGCTGAAGCTGCATACGTGTGGCTTGATTTTCACGGCGAATAGAGGAAAGTTGACTTTGTTGACCAACAGTTAGATAAATAAAATAACTGCATAATACAAATAGAAATAGTTTAAACCATTTCACACGATACTTTTGCTGTTTCCGCACTCACTTTCACCACCACATATAAAATACTATTATGTATAAGACAGCTTTATTCGCCAATTAGTGAATGCATTCCTCTTTTTTTATAGATTTTTTTATTTTTTCTCATCGAGAGGCGGTTTGGGATACCAAACCTGATACCAAGCTTTTATTTTGCTGCTAATCCATCGAAAAGGCCAGCTCACAATTTTTATACACAAAGAGATTGGTCTGATAATAAACACAATAAACATATTTTTTACAAAAGCGATTACACTCTTTGTCAGCTTAATCATACCAGTAAATAAACGGATCACATATAAACTTAATAGGCGATAATATAAGCCAACACCACTTATAATTCCTAAAAATACATAAAACCTAAGTTCCCCCCAATTACTTAGCACCAAAGCAATAAATACAACAGCAGTCGCAATTAACCAATAGAGTAAGTCTGTAACCCATGTTATTAAAACCTTCGGCCTAAAGGTACCGCGTAATACTCGATAGCAATCAAATAATACGCCTAATGTTATACCTGTAGCAACCGTAGATAAAAAAATTGAGAATTGACTTTCTACTTGCACTGCCTCACCTCCAGCGCCATGAATGATAATAGCGATACAATTTCCCAGCTATCCATACCATTCCCAGCAAGGTAATCATACACCACCACCCTATAGCAGTACGAATATATTCCCATTGTTCTTCTGCAAGAATAGTATAAGGCATAGAAGAGGAAGATAATTCATACCAATAGCCAATTACACGATTTACATAATTTACGGTTTCATCATAGGGCGGTATTCCTCCATATTTATCTACTGCCCCTGGGCCGGCATTATAAGCAGCCAAAGCCAATACCATATTTCCTTCATATTTATTTACTAATTGACTAAGATATAAGATTCCGATACGAATATTAAGCTCTTCATTATAATAACATTCAACCGTACATTCTCCAGGATGGCGGCCCGCGCACACGTTAGCTTGTTCATTCACTTGGCGCCATGTACTAGGAATAATCTGCATTAATCCGTAAGCTCCTGCTGGCGAATGCGCCCGAGGTTGAAAAGAACTTTCTGCGTGAATTAGACTTGCAACGATTTGACCATTTATACCAGCCTGTCGGGCACGTCGATTGATCAACTCTCCATAAGGTACCTTATTATCAACATCTGCTATAACATAAGAATTTCCATTAAACATCTCCCATGCCTTATTATGTATCCGGGAAATTCCATAGCCTATGCTACTATAAGTAACCAACTGAATCACAAATACAACCAATCCGATACGCCATAGGATCAACAATCTGGGCCGCAAGACACTACTCCTTTCACCCAAAGAATCCAAACAGATAAAGGCGCGATATGCAACACGATACGACTCATATAGTGCTACATTCGCGCATTGCACAGCGGAAATATATCTTCTATGCTTATAAAGAAAACTTGGCTTACGCCAAGCCAGTTTTGCGATTTGCAGATTTACTATTTTAAAAATCTCTCTAACAAGCCTTTTTTATTATGAGAAGTATCGTCATAAGAAACACCTTTGATCAATCCTTCTACCACAATATTACTTTTATCTAAATTCAACTGTTTAATATTCAGCCCCTCACCCTTTACAATGAGCACACCTTGCTCGGTTTCCATAATGACTTCTTTTTCATCATAACTCCCTAAACTGAGCACACCATCAATTGTCATTTCCTCCCGGTCAACCACTATAATTTGATGGCGCCAAGCAGGTGTTTTATTATCTATCGTCATAGAAAATCCTCCCCTATGCTAACTTTTCATTGTATGTATATGCCGCCAATTATAAAAATAGTACAGCTAGAAGAATGTGGGCATACTAAAAAAACGATCGACACAATAAAAGATTTTTGTTCTTCAGAATCTTTGAAGTTCATTACTATTTTAATGAGGCTATACATCTATAAAAATACACGAGGAGCTCTTTTTATGAACATCGATATTTCTTATCTTTGGCAAAAATTAGCATTTCAGTTGGTGCATAAAACCACCATTTGGACTTTATTAGTCTTTCTGACTACTGCGGGAGTATCCTGGCATCTTGGTAATCTTTTAGATAAACATAATGCGCGAGCCCGTGAAGCCAATATGGCTCATAAAACAGCTATAGGCTATACCGCTACGGCATTACTCCTATGGATTTTTAGTTTTATTATGGGATAAGAAAGTGCTACGGGTATTTTAAAACATAGAAAACAGAATGTTAACCGCAAAGATGCAGAGAACACTGAGCAAAGA
>DJJR01000030.1:0-31289 GCA_002434245.1 Pelosinus fermentans | reverse complement strand
TCTTTGCTCAGTGTTCTCTGCGGTTCATAAATTCTATTTTATTACTGATGTGCTCCCACATTGTTAATCACTACATCAACCGATACAATCAAAGAAATATTAGGAAAAACTTCCTCGTCCCAATGATCCTTGACTCGTTCCCACATTTGAGGCTCATAGGCTTCTAATTTTTGTCCAAAAAAACTAGCATCCACTTTCAGACCTTGGAAGATATGAAAAGAATATAGTATATTTTTTTTTACAGCATCGGCTATTAGCTGTTCAAGCTTATGTATATCCTGGCTTTCTATCGTATCATGCTGGAGCCTGCATTGCATTTCCGCCATATTGCCTCTCATGGCAATATCTAATGTATAATAAATTTTATCCCCCTCTATATGAGGTTTCATTTTTGTAGTATGACTAAAAAGCTCAAATACCAGTATTCTTCCAGAATGTTCAGGACACTCAAATGTAACAATCGCTGATTTTTCGACACCGCCCATTAATTTTCCGCCTTGTGTAGCATACTCATCTACATAATCAACAAGCTTTTCATCCTTAAATATTGCCATCCCCCCCAGCTTCACCACATCTTCTGCCAATTCAATCCGTGGTATCAGCACTCTTCTCCGGTTATCTTTCGATGTGGAGATATCTCCCAAATCAGTATGCCATCCTGGAACATGAGGGCTTTTTCCATACATTCGCAGACTATTAGCTATAAACATACCACTCGCCTCACCGCTAGGCGGCTTATAATCCAATAGCTTTCTTGCCTCACCGCTAGTAATTACAACTTTTGTAAGCCAGCGCATTTCCTCATTTCGATGATAAAAATCAAGCATAGGCCGCAGTCCTCCCTGCCTGACAGCAGCATCACTAATGATAATCGCTTGAACATGATCAAACCAAAGTTCCTTATTGGACTGCCCCTGCAAATCCCAAATCATTTCAAGCATAGACTCACCAGTAGTAGAAATTACGCTGGCTGATGTTTTTCCTCTGCCAGGACCTTCACTACTATTGGAGGGAGTTAATTGCAATATTTGAAAGCTCAGACGGTAACGTTTACTGCCATGAGGCTGAACAAAATCTTCCACTCGGGCAACATCTTTCCCAATTTCAGAATCCAGTCCTTCATCTGCTTTATCAATCGCTACTGCAAGAACGAAATGCCTCTCTTGCAGCTCACGCCGATCCCAGCAGCCACTAAGACACATACTAATTACAAGAGTTAGAATACAGCCAATCCAACGCTTAAAAGCACGATTCCCAATCAAGCCCCTCATGTCAGTTAACAACGATTCTCCCTCCCTTCATTAGGCAGTATTAGACATGCTCGAATCTTAGTAATTCCTTGCTCCTTCTTACTTATGGCTGCCAACTTTCTGAATCGTTACATTTACGGAGACAATAAGAGGAACTGTAGGATATATCTCATCCCATTGATCCTGAATCTTCGCCCAGGTCTTAGGCTCATAGGCTTTTAATTTACCAGCAAATCGACTAATGGAATCGACTTGCATTTCTTTTCTAAAAACACGATCCGCATAGAGTACATTTTGTTTAATCTCTTCCGCAAATGCCACTTCTAACCTGCGGATATACTGTGGATCTAACGTATCATCCTGGCGTGTATCGCACTGGAGCTCTCCAAGATTACCATACATGTTTATATCTACAGTAAAATAGATTGTATCACCGTCTACATGAGGCGTGAGTTTTGTATCATCACGAAACAGTTCAAATGCCATCTGATGACCAGGATGATCAGGACAATCGGTAGCAACAATCGCTGACTCTTCCGTTCCATACATAAATTTTAAACCAGCTACGGCATATCCATCTACGTAACCAACAAATTTATCTTTTTTAAATACTGCCGATCCACCTAGTTTCACTACTTTATCAGCAATCTCAATTCGGGGTAATAATATATTACTCTTGCTATCAAGATATCCAACTGTGTATCCTAAATCAGTACGAGATCCTGCTATATGATTATTACGACTGTGAAGACGTATAAGATCGGCCAAATACACACCGCCAGCTTCCTTGGATGGAGGTTCATATTCTAATAAAGAACGGGCTGTTCCTGGTGTTACATATACTTTAATCCGGGAACGCATCTCAGAATCTCGTTTAAAAAAATCCACAATGTCAGCCAATCCCGTTTGTTTTAATACTGCATCACTAATAATAATGACCTGCAGATGTTCAAACCAGAGAGATCTGCTGGACTGCCCCAACATATCCCTCACCATTTCAAAGAAAGATTCTCCTATATTGGATATAACATAGGTCGAGGTTTCATCCTTTCCAGCCCCGCCCGTAGCAAACTTTAATAACTGCAGACTCAAACGGTACCGTTTTTTGCCATTCGGTTGAACAAAGGTTTCTGCTTCTTTCACTTTAATAGCCTGCTCTGGATCTAAGCCTGGCTTTTCTCCGGCATCTGCCATGTCAATTGCTACCCCCAGCACGAAATTACGATCCTGTAATTCTCGTCGATCCCAACATCCAGCAATAAGCAGACATAAAAAGCATAATACCATAAAGCCCATAATTTTCTTCTTAACCACAACCTGTCCCTGCCTTCCGTTTTTGCCACCAGACAAGTAAAAGGGATAGAGGAATCAGAATAAAGGAGAAAGACAGTCCTAGCCACATTGTGAATTTACTGGTCATCTCATAAACTTGCTGATTATCCAAAAGAGTGCTGCCCACATATATGATCGGCACTAAAAATAGTACCCAAGGACGATGGTCAGCCTGACGCCAATGCCGCATACATACTTGTCCCATAAAGAACATCATAGCTGCCAAGGTATCAAATACTACCGGTATCCAAGCGATTAACAGATAATTTTCCAAACGTTCAATAAACGTACCTGGTAATTCCACACTTCGAATAACGATTAATGCTGGATACAATAAATTTTTAGCACCCTCTACGGTCAATACACCAATGATAATCACTATAACGAGTAAAAAGAGTAAGCTTAAGCAGCCAAAAGCTCCCCCCATGATCTTAATTAAGCTCCCCAGACTCACTTGTCTATACACCAAAGGCATGAGCAGCAATACACATTCATAACCCGCATACATATTCCAAGTAGAAAAACCACCGTTTACAACTGCTTTAGTATTCACTGGCCATATTGGCAGCAGATTTTCCGGTTGTAGATTCAAAATACTAGCCAACCATACTAAAATGAGTATACTATACGCAACAAAAAACATGAATTGCTGGATTCGCATAATGGTTCCCCAATCTTGTACTGCACAATAAGCACAGACCGCCAGCAAAGCTACGATTACGACTTCAGGCGGTGTCCGGTCAAACATATAAAAAGTTATGATTTTCCCCATACCATAAAATATTTGAATGACCTGCAGAAAAAATAACAGATTGAACCAGATGACTACAAGATTGCCTCCAACTTTCCCAAAAAGCCGCGGAGCATATTCAACGATTGTCTCATCAGGGTATTCCTTGGCCAAAACAAGCATTAAGCAAGTTGCACTATAAAATAACATTCCTCCAAGTAATACACTAATCCATGCTCCATGCTCCGCATTAGCAATCAAGCTGCGAGGACTCAGCAAAATTTGCGCACCCACAGAAGTTACAAATACCACAATTGCCAGCTGCCATGGTGACATATAGGATTTAGCTTCCAGATTGGCCATCACTGTCACCTATCCTTATCTGATCTTGGGCACCAAACTCTTTAGGTCTTTCTTTTAGTAACTTGGCAGGCAGTCTCACTACGCTATCTTTCCAATCTGACAGAAGATCAACATTAAACATCCCACCCAAATAGGATTCTCCAAAACTGCGTAAGGAGCATAAGTGGATAGTAATGGCTAAAACTCCTAAAATTACACCATACAACCCTAACATAGACGCTAAAATCAACATGGGTACTCTTGTCCAGCGCAGAGCCATACTGAAATGATAAGAAGGCATAGAATAGGAAGAAATCGCTGTAGTCGCAATGACAACGACTAGTAAGGGATTAATGAGACCAGCCTGCACAACCGTATTACCAATGATGAAAGCACCGATCATACTAGCAGCACCGGTCAATTTTAGAGGCAGACGTATAATTGCCTCTTGTATCAATTCCAGCAATATCTCCATCATAATGGCTTCTAAAAAAGAAGGAAAGGGGGTGCGGGCTCTAAGCTCAGCGATCGAAATAGCCATCGTGGTAGGCAGCATGCCTGGATGATAAGAAACAACTGCAACATAAATAGCTGGCAAATAAATAGCAAGAAAAGCTGCAGCATTTCTGGAAAAGCGTATTAAACTTGCTACAATTGGCTGCATTGTATAGTCATCCGGGGCCTGCATGAGGACATTGTAGGTACAAGGAACTAGAATTTCCACAGGTGTACCATCTACAATTATACCGACTCGTCCTTCATATAACGCAGCCAACATTTTATCAGGTCTCTCCGTTGTCTGGGTTTGCGGAAAAGGGGACCAAGGGTGATCCACTATAAACTGATCAATGGTAGCAGAATTTAATAACTTATCCTTCTTAATCAACCCGATACGACGCTTTACTTCTTCCACTAAACCAGGCTTTACCAAGTTGGCTACATATAGTACGGCAACAGATGTTTTAGTCCTTTCTCCTACTCTCATAATATGTACTTTGAGATTCGTATCCCGAGCCCGACGGCGGATAAGAGCAATATTGTCATTAATCTCTTCGTTAAATGCCTCATCCGGTCCCTGCAAAGCATATTCATTATAGGGTGCGCTAATGTCGCGTTTCACATGCTTAACAGCGGCAATACTCGCCCCTTCCGCTAAGCCATCAATCAACAGCAGGGCATTCCCCGCCATAATCGCTTCAATCAATGTGTTGGCTTTTTTTACAATCCTTACAGAAGCAGAACCTAATATCTGCTCTGAAATAGCTTTCATATCATTAAGACCATTTAATGCGTTCACTGTATTGGCATTAGTAGGAGATGTCTGTCCCATTAACGACTTCAGTACATTTCTTTCCAAATTGGAGGTGTCACACATTCCTTTCAGATACACAAGTAAGGCCTTACGATTGCCTGCATCAAATGTACGAAATTCAATATCCTCGCAGTCTCTAAAAACAGCTCGCAGCAATGCTTCATTTTCAGTTAATACGGATGTAAAAAGAAAAGGCTCATTGGAAGGAGCTGCTACTTTACGCAGCTGCGCAATAATTTGTCCTATCTCTTCACCAAATTCTGCACTTTGTGTAATAATATCCTGTAATTGTTCTAGCTTTTTCTTAGCTATTGCTAAAGAAGCTTCAGGCATATATTTGGATAGCTTTTGAATACATTTTTTATTTTTTATTACACTCCCCCCCTTCCCTGCAATTAGTATTTTCCACAATTTACTCCCTCTTTATACTATGAGCAGCAAAGATAAGAAAAATGTATGCAGTTTAAACGTGTAGGTAGGTACAGAGACTATAAAGATCGAAAGTAACTATTTTATGATTGTAAGAAGAAACAGCCGAAATAAATTCGGCTGTTCTTCTAGTTCCAGCGCTTTTCGATGGTTACATCTTTAAAGTACTGACCAATAATCTCTTCTGGCTTCTTGCCCATGGTTGTCAATTTATTGACACCCCATTGGGATATCCCCACACCGTGACCATATCCTTTACCAGTGAACATTACATTATCACCGCTGATTCCTACCTTATCAAGCAGCATTGACTTGAGCTTCACACTATCAAGACCAACTCGCAGCTCAGGCCCGGATACCTCTATATTCTTATTCACTAAGAGAGTTATACTTCGACCCGAAGGTCCTTTCTTACCGATTTCGATGCTGTCAAGACTAGTAATGGTTTTTCCCATCTTATTCAACGCATCCATCAACTCTTTCTTTGTAAAAGAGGCTGTCCAATTTTGTACATCAGCCGGTGCTAAATCATCTGGAGACTTTACAGACTGAATATAAGGAGGTTCATCCTCTTTGTAATTTAAGCCCTCCTTCGCAGTAGCTGTTATGCCGCCGGCAGAAGCATGAAACCAGGCTTGAATCGGCTTTCCCTGATAGGTAATCACCATACCTCTGGTCATCTCAACAGCTTTTTTCACACTATCATTTACGGCCTTCGCATTATAGGCTTGAAATTCTTTAATGTCTGTCGATGCCTGAGTTCCTCTTGCAGGAACCCCACTTTTTTCATCCATTGCTTGCAGGGTAAAGGTTCGCGCTAGTATAGCTTGAACCGCTAAGGCCTCAACTGGCCAATCATTCTTCATTTCTCCTGCTACCACGCCAGCCACATACTCTTCCATTTTCATTTTCTTCTTTTCACCTGTTTCATGCATAAACACCAAAATCTCAGGTTCGTTTCCTTCAACTGCTTGCTTTTGCGGCGCTGCAGGAGTCTGTTCTGGTTTTGACTGAGGATTCATCATAGAGCACCCGCTCGCAGCAAAAGCGATGATTACTGCCAAAGCAATTACAATGTACCATCTTTTATTATGCATCTGTCTACCTCCTAACTTACTTTATCCAGCGGATAAGCGGGATCAGGCGTCAAATGGACTTGACCTCCATTTAGCACAAGTCTTCTTACCTGTTAGTATGTTCGAAAAACCTAAATACATTCATTGTCCATTATTCATTAAGCGAAAGATCGGCACTCCCATACAAACAAAGATTAACAGAAGCACCCCGACTGCCCCTGCCATGTTTTCATTCTTCCATAACCACTGAGAGAAAGTAAATCCGTGAAAACCGGCCAATATTGACGCTGCTAAAAACATATAATCCATTTTCTTGCCTTCTCCTCTCATGGTTTATTTTACAGGATAGGTTCGTATCATTAAGCCCGTACGGCGAATCTTTGTGTCAATTGTAATATTTATCTTTGCCTGACTATACTCCTCACACCAAGAATACTGCAAGAAATCTTGATAATTTGTAAATTCCGTTCTTACATAATAACCAAAACCGATTACATCTGATTTAAGCTCCTGAGTATGGTGAATCATGTTTGCCATTTCTTCATGACAGACTTGGTTTACTTGTTCCTCAAGCAATCGAAGGTAACTCTCCTGTTCATAGTTAATCCCCGAAGGAAGATTTGTAATCTCTCCCTCTAACCTAATCTTAATATCAATGACTGGACGTCCCTCTTCCAGGGCCACCTTAATTTTAGGTGCAGATCCTAATCGCAGATTCACATTTACAAATTTCTTTGGAACCAGAGGATCTTCCATTGAAAGAAAGCCATTATTAAAATTTCCTAACAACATCGCCATCATGCGTGTCTCTGTAGTACTTAATGTACCTACCATCTTGTCACCATTAAATATGGCAGTACCGGCAAATTGAATAGGATTGCCGCCTTGAAGAGGTATTCCGCCGGCAGTATAACCATCAACTTTGCTGCCAGCTACCTTTGGGGTTGCAATTTCTCCTTTACCGGTCAAATCGCTGATATCTACAAATGTTGCATAGGATTCTGCGCTATTGCTTTTAAGCCTGATATAAAATTGATGAAAACTGACACGTAAATAGTATCCGGCTTCTACTCCCGAATCAAGCATGGTCTCAAAATACTTCGATGCAGATATATTAAAACTAGGTTTATTCGCCTCTAGAAAATTTCTTGCTGTTCCCTTTGCCACTAAAACGAACATCGACCCGCGATATTCCCGATAACGTTTCAGCGATCCCCACATATTAGCCAATCCTTCCCGGGCCAGTTCTTGCCCTACCACTAATACTTTAACGTGAGACATGGAAGGTACCAGTGAAGTAGTGGAATTGAGTAAATTAAGGGATTCTGCAATGGTTACCGCCGAATTACTTATTAAAACTGTATCTTTTTCCCCTTCTCCTTTGTTCCCTTCCACATTAGGCTTGGCGATCTGATATGTTACTTTAATCATACCTTCCTGCTCTGCTTTATCAATGCCAATTGCAACGATATAAGCGACTTCCTCACTCTCTCTGGCACCATTGCATCCAGAAAGAAATATTCCCATAGTCAGCAACATCATTCCTAAGATGAGGCGGATCCACATAATTTTCCCCTCCTCTTTTTCCACCATGCCAGGATAAATAACAGGGCAGGAAACACATAGATACCAACATCAAACAGCGTAATTAGTTTTTGATCCACTTCTAAAACATAACCAATATCAGGAGGCATCATTGCTAAATTTGCGATTAATATCGCTCCTAATGGTACGATGGGTCTTAGCGTGGGCAGTTTTAATAATACAGAAAGAAGATATAAACCAACATATAGGCTGCCTGCGACGGCTAATAAACCAAATATCACCCATACGACAATAAATAAAGCCTCAATCCTTTGGAGATATTGGTTCAGGTACACCAAACGTGCCAATTCAAAAAGCGGCATTGTCTTTTCTGCACCGACGCTGGTGCCAAAAACCATAATATATACAAGAATAAAACTAACACGCAGTATTCCTGCATAACTTAACGCATACAGAGCTGCCTTCTTAATGGTTCTTGCATTTTGAAAAGCTGGAGCTAAGAAAATTAACGCTAAGACCCCTACATTGTATCCTGCTCCTTTAATACCTGTTTGCACGGCTTGCATAACGCCATTCCCTTGCCAGGGAGTAAGATTATATGTAATATAAAAAGGCACTAGCAGCAGTAGTATCATTCCAATTGCTGCTATGGAAAAAGGCATGACAATATAACTCGTCCGCGTCAAGGCTTCAATTCCTAAGTAGCATACAATACCTGCTGATACTGCATACCAAACGATAACCAATTGAAACTCCACTCGCGGCAAGGCGGTCAGCAACGTATATTCGGAATACAAACGTAAAATGAGAGCACCATTGCTCAAAAACATGACGCTATAGCTTAATAATATGACCCATGCTCCAATTGTACCGATCAGCTTCTGGCACACCATAAAAATATCCCCAGTTATTCCCTTATGCACATAGGCCATCATGTACAAAACAATTAGAGGAATGATTGTATAAATCACCATTGCCAGCCATAAAATAGGTCCATCCTGCTGAATGAGATTCGAAACGGTAGATAGGAACACACGAGGCATCACAATACCAAATACCAGAGCAATGCCCTCAGCTACGCCTAACTTGCCGGGATGCAGATCATTCATGATCGTTGCCTCCTTTCGATGAGTCTGTAATCCAAGTTCTACTGGTGTCTTTTTGTCGAATTTCATCCTTAGTATTCAGTGCATCTGATCTGCGCTTTTGATGATAGGCAGAACTTCTGAATATCGTATCTCCTCCATTCACTGTCCTAGGTGCCAGCGGCACCAAATAAGGCATGCCAAAGGACTTTAATGAGCACAGCATAGCAATAAACACTAAAAAGCCACAGGCAACGCCAATGAGTCCCATGGACATTGCTAACAACACAAATACAAAGCGAGATAAACGAAAGGCTGATGCCAATCGATAATCAGGAATGCTGTAGGATGCTAAACCCGTCAGGGCAATGACAATTACCATGATGGGACTTACAATCTTAGCTGTCACAGCTGTCTGTCCCAAAATCAACGCTCCTACGATACCGATGGTCGAGCCTAGTATACCCGGAATCCGCAGTCCGCCTTCACGAATTAACTCAAAAGAAAATTCCATAAACAAGATTTCAACGATTGTAGGAAAGGGCACTTGTGCTCTGGCCGCAGCAATGGACAGCAATAACTCTGTAGGTATCGCTTCCTGATGAAAGGTACTGATAGCCAAATACAAACCAGGGAGCAGTAAGGATAATAACGCACCAAACCATCTAACCAGACGAAGCATATTGGTATAATACAGATTCAAACTAAAATCATCCGATGAATGCATCAAAGTGAAGAAGGAGACAGGCAGAATATGTCCAAATGGGCTGCCATCAATAAAAATAGCTACCCGCCCCTCTGACAAGTGAATGGCTACTCGGTCTGGCCGTTCTGTTGATAAGGTTTGAGGAAATGGGTTTTTGGGGAAATCTTCAATAAAATGTTCTAGTACACCCGAATCCGTTATAATATCAGTACTGATGCTATTAACACGTCGTTTTACTTCTTCAACCAGTTCTTCATTGGCAATTGACTTGATATACATAACAGCGCAATTAGAATGTCCTCTTGCACCAATAGGAATCATTTCGGTTACCAGATCACTGGCATGAAGCATGGTTCGAATAAGGGCTGTATTGACACGTAATACTTCTGTAAATGCATTTTGCGATCCACGAACTGATTGCTCCGTTGTAGGGTTGCCAATACTGCGATGTTCATACCCTTTTGTTTCTACCGCCACCGCTTCTCCACTGCCATCAAAAAACACGACTGCATCACCAGTATTGATTGCTTGCTGCACTTCCTTAAAGCTTCCTATCCTTGAAGCTTGCCCACTAGGAAGGCACTCTTCCATGACAAAACTGATGAAATCTTCACCTTGCACATGCTCTTGAATATTCTTCATGAACATTAACGGTTCTAATAAGGTCATATTGATAATTTTCTTATCAATAAGTCCATCCATAAATACAACAAGAGCTTTAATCTTAGGCTGGTCTGAGATGGTAATGCTGCGAATTACCACATCCTTATTCACAGGCAGCTGATAAATCGATTCTAGCATGCTCTGATTTTCGCTTATGTCTGCACTTATCACGGTATTATTGTACATACCGTCAATGCTGTGATTCTTTTGCGTATACTTTTTAATTTCCTTCCACTCAGTCTGTATCATTTCAAACTCGGCTTTAATTTTCTTGACGATTTCATGTTTTTCTTTACTTCGTAAATCCTTACTGCTTTTTTTCATAAACGCATCTAATTTTTTTGCATAATTGATCATGAATTCTAACTCTCGTATACCCTCTGCGACAGCAGCAGGAGGGAAAAATTCACCGTCAATTTCTGCTTTTTCTGTCGCTGTCTCATTCAAAACAAAAGGAGTAGGCTGATCAGGCGGCTGATATACCAGTACATCTTTGATTCCTGTAATCAGATTACTGATCATACTTTTTCCCATACCGCCACCTCCTCAATATTTCATTATAGCTTTTACCAAAATATATTTTTTTACTACTTAAATACGAAAATAGAGGCTACTTCCACCAAAGACGGCAGCAGCCACTATCAGCCTTGTATAAAAAAAGCTGGATGTCCTAAAGAATAAAGCCTTTTGAACCGCAGAGGCGCAGAGAACACAGAGAAAAGATAGATAGGGGTAAAATCCCCCTCAGCGTGCTCTGTGGATCTCTGTGCCCTCTGTGTTTAACGTTCTCCATAAAGTAACTCGCTCTATGCTTATAAAAAAACAAGGATTTAAGCAAGTTAAAACTCGCCTAAATCCTTGTCTTGATATATTGCAATATCTTACTTTTCCTAATGTCCGCCAGCACCTAATTTGCGCTGCAGGATTTTACTTGGTATGGTAAACAATAAATTTAATATAAGAATTGTAATGATTAATAATGCTCCAGACCCATTTGCAATTTCCACTCTGTCAGGTACAAGTCCTACAGCCATAACATACCAAAGATGTACAGCTAAGGTTTCACCTGCTGCAGTCACATCAAAATTGACAATTTGCCGCCCAACGGTCGTACCAGCTGTAAAAATCAAGATGGCTGTTTCTCCTAAAGCTCTCCCCGCAGTCAGCGTAATTCCTGTAATAATGCCAGGCAACGCATTTGGTAAAACCACCCGCCAAATGGTCTGCCATTTCGTAGCACCAAGAGCCAAACTTGCTTCACGATAATGCACGGGAACATTTCGCACGGACTCTTCCGTTACTCTGACTAGAACAGGTAGATTTAGCAAAGTTAATGTTAAAGCTCCCCCGATAATGCTGAATCCCATGCCTAATGCGTTGACAAAGATAATCATGCCAAATAATCCTAATACAATGGACGGAACCGTTGCCAGACTCTCTGTACTCAACCGAATCAAATCCGTCAGTTTATTATCACGAGCATATTCGGCTAAATACACCCCCGCGCCAATGGCCAATGGTATGGAAACCAAAAGGGATAAAAGTAAAATGTAAAAAGAATTAAATAACTGAGCTCCTACACCGCCACCGGCTTGAATATCACTGGATTTACCAAAAATAAAATCCCATGACAATACAGGTACGCCTTTGTACAAAATATAAAGCAGGAAAGCTGCCAATATACCTAAAATTACAATACCTGCCAGCCACATTAGCAGCGTCGCTAGCTTATCAAACAATTTTGCAGACATTTAAATCACCTTCTTTCTGGCAATTCGGCGAATAATCAAAATCATTAACAAGGATAACACTAACAGCACAAACGCCATTAGAAATAACGCATTTCCCCAGGCTGAACCAAAGGGAGTATTGCCCATTTCCACAACAATTTCACTAGGCAGTGTAGAAGTAGGCATAAATAAGGATGTAGCTAATTGCGGAGTATTGCCAATTACCATTTGAACTGCCATAGTTTCCCCTACCGCTCTTGCCATAGCTAAAATAATCGAGGTTAAAATTCCAGGCAATGCAGAAGGCAAAAGTACATGCCAAATCGTTTGCCACCTTGTTGCCCCTAAAGCTAAGGAAGCTTCCTCCAGACTCTTTGGTACGGCTCGAAGAGCATCTTCGGAAATACTCACAATCGTAGGTAAAATCATAATTGCTAGAATAATCGAAGCTGCCAATAAACCAAAGCCGATATTTACATTAAAATAGGTTCGAATAAAAGGTACAATGATTGTCAGGCCCACAAAGCCATATACGACAGAAGGAATCGCTACATATAAATCCGTAGCTGGTCTCATAATTTTACTCAACCAAGCTGGAGCAATTTTCGCCATAAAAATCGCGCCAGCCAATCCCAAAGGCGCCCCCAATAAAATGGATAGTACAGTAACTGCTAAAGAACCCACAATAAAGCTTAAGGCACCATACTCCAGCCCCATTGGATCCCATTTTGCTGAAAAAAAGAAGTCTAAAGGACTTACTTCTTTAAAAGTCAAGAGCCCCTGTCCACCGACAAAAACAATGATTGTAACAATAATAATCGTCATTAAACTTGCGCTGGCAATAAATAGATACCTCATATAATGATCATATAATAGTTTCGTTTTATGTTCTTTACTTACTAATTGCATTTTAAATCCTCCTGTTAAGCTTACGCCAACCTTTAAGCCTATGCATAGAAAGCTACATCAAGACTTCTCGTAGTTAAATTGTAACCGATTCCTAATTTCCCTTTGTTAAGGGATTGTTAAGTAATTGTTAAGTATAGTACCTTGACGAAGTTATATTTTTGTTTATCTTGAGGATCTTTTTCCGCCCAGCTTCGTTGTCGTCACCTTACATATAGCCGATATGCGCGGCTCCTTCGCCTCGCAGGACAAAATCCCCAATCTAACCTCAAGTTTAACTCGATCAAGGTACTAACCTGCCAAAAATTAACTTGGTGTAACAATATCCTGCTCTCTCTACTTAGAATATCCAACTTCGGAGCATTCTACATATAAAATATCATTACATATTAACTCAATCTTCTTGATGCTGCATATAATAAAACATAAGAAGTGAATTCTTAAGTAGAGGAGGATTACATTGAATAAATGTTACATTATTGATACTAATGTTCTCCTACATTCCCCTAACGCAATATTTACCTTCAACGAGCACACTGTAATCATTCCCGAAGTAGTTCTAGAAGAACTGGATCGTTTCAAATCGGAAAGCAGCGAACGAGGCGCCAATAGCCGTCAAGTCAGCCGCATTATTGACAACCTACGAGCTACAGGCAATTTGCTTAAGGGAGTCCCCTTGAATGATCAAGGCGGCATCTTACGAATTGAAACCAACCATCTGGATACTAAAATTCCTGCTAATTGGCCAGGAAGCAAACCCGATAACCGTATTTTGCAAGTGTGTAAAGGGTTATCCGAAAGTAGTCATTACCCGATTTTAGTCAGTCGCGATACCAATATGCGTGTAAAAGCAACCATTCTTACGATTCACGCCGAAGATTTCCGCAATGAAAAGGTCGCTAGCATCGAGGAGCAATATACTGGCCGAGGCATCATTTATACCACCTCAGAAGTCATTAATCGCTTTCATGAAACTGTTTTAAATACCATTGATCCTACTCTCTTATTCACCTATGATGAAAATGCTCAGATATTGATAAACACACCTTTAGAAACCAACCAGTTTTTTCTGATTCGTTCTACAGATAATGACCGTCATACAGCTTTAGGTCGCTTTGACGGCGAAAAAATCGTCCATCTGCGTTATCAGCACCACAATCCCTTTGGTGTTGTCCCCCGTAACATCGGTCAGATTTTCATGCAAGAATGTCTTATGATGAGCGCCAGTGAAGCTCCTTTAGTCATTATTAAAGGTCCTGCCGGTACAGCTAAAACCTTCTATTCCTTAGCTGTAGGCTTACATCAGCACTTTGAATGCCGTCCCAGGGATTATAATCACATACTTATTTGTCGTCCTAACGTCCCTATGGATGAAGATATTGGTTTTCTTCCTGGATCAGAAGTCGATAAAGTAAGTCCTTTTATGAGAGGTATCAGAGATAATCTGTTTACCCTGATGAATGGAAATACACTCGATGACAGCAAAGATCTAATGCAAGCGGAAGATACAATTCAATTACTATTTGACAAGCATACGATTCAAACAGAAGCACTCGCCTTTCAGCGAGGTCGATCCTTACAAAAATACTGGGTCATCTTTGATGAAATGCAAAATGCTACACCTCGCCAAGCTAAAGGAGTGATCACTCGTCCGGGATTAGGTACCAAGATCATTCTTCTTGGTGATCCCGCCCAAATTGACCATCCATACTTAGACAGCCAATCCAATGGCTTGGTGTATGCCAGCGAGAAAATGCGAGGATCCAAGCTTTGTTTCCAAGTAACGCTGCAGCATGATGAATGCGAACGCTCACCACTAGCTGCCGAAGCAGCTATGAGATTATAAAACATAGACATTTGAAACACGAAGACGCAAAGCCGCTTACGCGGACACAAAGAACACAAAGGGGTCAGGGTAAACTCCTTCTTGTGTTCTTTGTGCATCTTTGTGACTTCTGTCTGTCATCTTTTAAAATTTAAATCCTGTACAAAAAATAAACTGCCGATTTGGCAGTTTATTTTTTGCGCATTCGCTGTCCTGTTTCTAAGTAAATAACCCATTCTCCAATATTGGTAGCATGGTCAGCAACTCGCTCTAAATAGCGTGCTACAAATAATAACTGAGTTGCCTGTGTAATATTACGAGGATCTTCCATCATATACGTTAAAAGTTCACGAAAGGTTTGATGATAAATATCATCTACTTCATCATCTGCTGTACATACATTTTCTGCTAAAGCAATATCAAGGTTGATATAAGCAGCCAAGGAATCTCTTAACATCTTTTGTGCCATTGCAGACATCCTTGGGATATCCACCAACGGTTTAATCAGCGGCTGCTCTGCAATGCCTAATGCAATTTTAGCAATATCAAAAGCATGGTCTCCCACTCGCTCTAAGTCTGTCGTAATTTTAAGTCCTGTACCGATAATTCGCAAGTCCCTTGCTAAGGGCTGCTGCCTGGCAATGAGTACCATACATTTGTCTTCAATGCTGCTTTCCATGGCATCAATGTAGTCATCACCAGCCATTACATGTTTAGCCATCTCTATATCCTGGGTCGTTAACGAAGCTACAGCCTGACCAATGGCCAGTTCAACACGGGTGCCCATTTCTAAGATATCATTGCGCAACTCTTCTAACTCTTGATTATAATTTTGCCTGGTAACCGTCATGCTCTCGCCTCCATTATCCGAATCGTCCAGTAATATAGTCTTCCGTACGTTTATCCTGGGGTCTTGTAAATATAACATCCGTTTGATCATGTTCCACTAGATCACCATTCAAAAAGAATGCTGTATAATCAGATACTCTAGCAGCTTGCTGCATGTTGTGAGTAACCATAACAATCGTATATCTCTGTTTTAAATCCGAAAGCAGTTCTTCAATCTTCATAGTTGATATAGGATCTAGGGCTGAACAGGGTTCATCCATTAACAGCACTTCCGGCTCGATCGCCAATAATCTTGCAATACATAAACGTTGCTGCTGTCCGCCTGACATGCCCATGGCTGAGCTTTGGAGACGATCTCGTACTTCTTCCCAAAGAGCTGCCCCTTTTAGACTCTTTTCCACCAGTTCATCCAACCGTGCTTTTTTAGTGATGCCATGAATGCGGGGACCATATGCAATATTATCATAAATCGACATAGGAAACGGATTCGGTCTTTGAAAAACCATCCCCACTCTTTTCCTTAGCAGCACTACATCTGTGTCTGGATGATAAATATTAACTCCATCTAACAGGACTTCGCCTTCTATTTTTACATTAGCAATTAAATCATTCATACGATTTAATGTCTTGATAAATGTGGACTTACCACAACCTGAAGGTCCAATCAAGGCCAACAAACTGTTTTCTTCCACACCAAGAGAAATTTTCTTTAATGCCAATGCATCTCCATAGTATAATTTTAACTTATTCACATGAATCTTATAATCCATAGATGTCCTCCTGCCACTTAGGGCGATTCTTCATATATCGAAATCCAGTCATCAGATATATATTGATATAGAAAATATACCACAAAATGCAGGTATTTATTATTATGTTTTTGTTAAATTTCGCTGAAGCGGTAGCCGACTCCCCGAACTGTCTCAATTGCTTCTGCCACTTTCGGCTCAGCTGCCATTTTTGCTCTTAGGTGACGGACATGTACATCCACTGTACGAGTATCACCAAAATATTCATACCCCCATACCTTCTCCAGCAATTGCTCACGTGTATAGGCTCTGCCTACATTTGTAATAAATAATTTCAATAACTCATATTCCTTAGGAGTAAGCTCTAACTTCTCTTGATCCAAATATGCCGTATAACTGGAAAAATTCAATCGCAGTTTTCCAACAACTAACTCGCCATCGTGCTGTATACTATCTTTATGACTTCGTCTCAGCACCGCTTTTACGCGAGCCATAAGTTCCCGAGGACTAAAAGGCTTAGTCATATAGTCATCTGCACCTAACTCTAAGCCTACAATTTTATCCACTTCTTCATTTTTGGCTGTCAGCATAATAATGGGAATCGCCGCAGTTTCCTGCTGTCCTTTCAACTTGCGACATACCTCTATACCATCAATGCCGGGTATCATTAAATCCAGTATAATCAAATCAGGCTTATTGGTCCTAACCAACTGCAATGCTTCATGACCATTCTCTGCCTTAAGAACGTGGTAACCTGTTTTTTGCAAGTTAAAATCAATTAGTTCTACAATGGAAGGCTCATCATCAACTACCAATATGTTGCTTATCATATACTTCACTTCCTTAAAATAAAAACCAGGTTATATTAACCTGGTTTCTATTTATAATTAAATTTATTTATTTACTACGTCTTTTAAGCCTTTACCAGCTTTGAAAACTGGGTTTTTAGATGCTGGAATAGTAATTTCAGCGCCTGTTTGTGGGTTACGGCCTTTTCTTTCTTCACGTGTTTTTACTTCAAAAGTACCAAACCCAATGATTTGGACTTTATCTTGTTGTGCCAAAGCTTCCTCAACACTAACAAATAAAGCATTGATTGCTTTCTCAGCATCCTTCTTAGTCAAACCCGCTTTTTCTGCAACACTTGCAATTAATTCAGTTTTATTCACAAAAATAGCCTCCTTATGAAAAATCGTTACGAATAGCTTATTCGCTATCATTTTTTTTATTCCTGTCTAGATTTTAAAAAAATACTAAAAATATCCCAATTTCTTTATATTTTGTTACTTTTCGCCTCTTCCCATAAGAAATCGAGCTGTTTTAGTGACATATTTTCCCATTTTAGCATTTTTTCTTTCATCCTATTTTCAATGTACAAGAATCTACGGCGAAACTTGTTATTTGTACTATTTAAGGCAACTTCACTATCAATTTTCAAAAATCTTGCCAAATTTACAATTGAAAATAATACATCTCCCAATTCCGCTTCCATGTTAGCAGCTTGTCCCTGGGAACAGGCATCTTTGAGTTCATTTAATTCTTCATATATCTTGTCCCATACAGGCTCAATCCTATCCCAGTCAAATCCGACTTTAGCAGCTTTCGCCTGCAGTTTGTAAGCTCTCATGAGACTGGGCAGTCCCTTCGGTATACCATCAAGCACAGACGGTCTCTCATTGCCGTGCTCCTGCTTTTTTATCGCATCCCAGTTTAGTACTACCTCGCCTGCGTCCCGGACGCTTGTATCACCAAATACATGAGGATGACGGCGTATCATTTTCTCTGCAATGCCGTCAATTACCTGCTGCATGGTAAATACCTTTGCTTCTTCTGCAATGCGGGCATGAAATACAATCTGTAATAGCAAATCTCCTAGCTCTTCACATAATAATTCTCCTTCTTGTAAATCAATGGCCTCTAGAACTTCATAAACCTCCTCCACAATATACCTTCTAAGACTGGAGTGGGTTTGCTCAATATCCCATATACATCCCTCATTCGAGCGAAGCTTAGCCATCACATTGAGTATAGGATTTAAGGAAAAGCGATTCACTGCAGTACTCCGTCGCGGCACATACACACTGGTTAGATGATCAATCTCCTGCACTCTGTCCAGTTCGAACAAAGGTACTGCTAATAACTGTTCATCTGGTAACCCCAAATTTTTCACAACAATCACTTCATAGTCATCGGGATAATATTCCATCAGCACCAGTTTAGCCTCTGAAGCAATGTACTGATTATAGACTTGTGTTACCACTAAAGCAGTCATTAATTCCGGAGGTATGGCTGCTAAATCAGCAGCATCCAGTACCGTAATGCCTTCAATGGGGTCTATGGCAAGTCTTGTATATAAGACTTCCAGAAAACTCATCCCAGGCAAAATCCTAACGGCAATCCCCTGTTCACCTGCCAATTCTCGAATTAGCATCACAGTTTTCTCTGCTACAAGGGGGCTGCCTGGTACGGCATATACTACCTTTTTCCCCAGTGCTGCCTGGCGTAAACATTCATGAGCGATCGTCTCGTAAACTTCCTCAAATGACGTCTTCTCCTCATAAACATAGTCATAACTAGTAAATGCAATACCACGTTCCCTCATTGCTGTTACAGTTGGATGCTTTGCAGTACGCAAAAGCAATTTTTCTGCAGTCTTTAATAATTCTAATGTCTCCACGGTGATGAGACCAAAAGAACCAGGTCCTAATCCTACAATTGTAATTTCTCCCACATTATCGCCTCATATTCATAATTAAAGTAAAAATTTTATTATTTTCGTAATATACCTATTTTAGCTAATAAACGAGCTAGTTTGCTGCCTATTTTAGGTATTTTTTCGATATCCTCCTGCTCGATACCTCCTAATAATAAAAGAATAATACTGTATACTATAGCACCTATACAAACAGAAGCCAAGGTAGCCATTGTGTTATGCAAGGTTTTTGCCATCACCGCATCATAGGTTAACAAAACCATAGCGCCCATGATAATGGCAGCTGCAACCGTCTTTAATGTATCTTTGATATTGATACTAAATCCTACATAGCGATATACAAAATACATATTCAAAAGAGCAGCCAAGGCAAAATCAACATTTGTTGCCCAAGCAGCGCCTTTTATGCCAAAAGAAGGGATCGCAGTTAATGTCCAGCTCATAACAATTTTTACAACAGCAGAAATGATCATATTAATAAGAGGAATCGCCGTATACCCTAATCCCTGCAATACTCCCGTAGTAATCTGATGTATCCCCAGCATAATGACACCGCCTGATAATATGGCGATAGGTACTCCAGCATTGGGCGTACCATACAGCATTTGCGATATCGGTGTAGCCAGCAGACACATTCCGACAAAACTGGGTATGGTAATCAAATTGGCAAATCGCATCGCCATAGCTGTGCGCTGATAGATTCGCTTGTGATCCTTGAGCGTAAAGGCTTCCGATATGGCGGGGACCAAGCTGGATGCCAATGATCCCGTCAAAATAGTGGGGACATTGATAAGTGCTATTGCCATGCCCGTCAGGTATCCAAACAATTCCGTTGCCTGACCTACCGTATAGCCGGCAATTTCTAACCGTGCCGGTACAATTAACAAGTCAATGCTGGACACGATTGGCAGCATAATATTTGCCAGTGACACAGGCAGGGCCAATTTTACAATCCGCGAAATAATTTTCCCGCTTGCTTCTTGTTTTATAATCGGCTGCATAGCTATTTTTGCTTTTAATGCGGTACTATGCCGCCAATAATAATACATTAATACCAATAAACCGGCTAAGGCACCAGGTCCTGCACCAAAACTGGCACCAGCAGCTGCATATTCAAGACCAATCGGTAATAGGTAAAAAGCTAAAAATACCATGGTTACGACTCGAATCAGCTGTTCAAAAATTTGCGATACAGCTGTAGGTGTCATCATCTGCATTCCTTGAAAATAACCACGATAACTAGATAAAATCGTAACGAAGAAGATCGCTGGAGCCAAAGCAGCAATTGCATAATATGCACGTGGATCACGTACAAATTGATTTTCAACCAGCCATCCCGCACCAAAATATAATAGAAATGTAAAAACAATTCCCGTTATCGTTAATAAGCCTAATGAAATGCGAAATACCCGATTTGCACCGCGAAAGTCAGATAAGGCCACTTTCTCAGCAACAATAATAGAAATAGCTACCGGAATACCGGCAGATGAAATACTCAAGGCTAATAAATAAATTGGGTATGCCATCTGGTATAATCCAATTCCTTCGCCCCCTAATAAGCGGGAGAGAAGGATGCGGTTTACCGAACCAATAATTTTTACCACAACACCAGCAAGGGTTAAAATGAATGCCCCTTTTAAAAATGTATCTTTACTCACGTAATTTCTTCCTCCTAAAGCATTCCTATTACTACTTATTCAGAAGATGAACATTATATTATCGCAAAATATAATTACTGCTAATACTTCTTTTGTAAAAATAAAATTTTAAAAACCGCAAAGACGCGAAGAAGAAAGAGTGGATCATAGCAAAAAAGTAGCGAATCTGTGTCCGCTACTTTTTACAACTTTCATATTATGTGGCCATTTGTTTTGCTAAAAATCCTGCAGCAGTCTCTGCTAGTTTTACTTCCATTTCACTCATCTGCACTCCTTGCTGCTTCGTGCAAATAACCACTGCACCAATGGAAGTCCCCTCTACAATAATCGGCGCAATCACTTCAGCAGTGAATTTCGATACCTCTTCTTCTTCACCAGAGTCAATTATCGAACCCTTAGAGCCTTTGGCTTCTGCAAGATTGTTCAATAAAACCGCTTTACGATCTTCCATAACTTTTTCCAGAGCTGATCCTAACGGTTTATTCATAAACTCCTTCTTTGAAGAACCAGCGACAGCAACTATCGTATCTCTGTCCGCTATTAAGATGATATGGCCGACTGCTTCATATAACGAATCGGCATATTCCTTTGCAAAATCACCTAGTTCGCTTACTGGAGAATATTTCTTTAAGATCACTTCCCCTTCTCGATCAACATATATCTCCAATGGATCACCTTCGCGAATCCTAAGTGTTCGCCTAATTTCTTTAGGTATTACAACTCTGCCTAAGTCATCAATTCTTCTTACAATTCCAGTGGCTTTCACCAGTATCCCCCCTTTTCTACAGTTTTTGACATCTGATTTCAGTGATAGTATATATCTTACGAGACATTTTTATTCACATACATGATGCCTAAAAATTTCTAAAAACAGGTATATAATACAAAAATATCATTTGCATGCAGGGATCTTAGGATTACCTTCTCTTTAACTTCTTAACAAAGCAAAGTTGTAAACACTTTGACTAGCCAATTCAGTAATTTATCATTGCTAATTTGTACGGTCTTGAGTCGTATACCTTCAGGATAAATCATAACACGAGCAGGAAATGCTTCTTTCAATGCCATGATCTGCTCAGGTTTTACATTTGGTTTATCAATAAATGCTACTTCTATATAATTGGGCTGCTGAATGACAGAACGAATACCAATGGCCCTGGAGAAATTTTTAATTTTCACTACTTCGAGCAAATTTAATACACAACTAGGCGGTTCCCCAAAACGATCAATTAATTCATCCACAAGATCAGAAATGTGTTTTTCATTTCTGCAGGCAGCAATCCGCTGGTATATTTCAATTTTATGCATGGCGTCACTAATATAGTCGCCACTTATATAGGCATCTATATTAAATTCCAGCACAGGTTCCACAGGCGCTTCTAACGTCCGCCCTGTCTTTAACTGCTGCACAGCTTCATCCAGTAAACGGCAGTACATTTCAAAACCTACACTTACAATATGTCCATGCTGCTGGGCCCCTAACAAATTACCAGCTCCCCTGATTTCTAAATCACGCATAGCAATTTTAAAACCAGCCCCTAATTCTGCAAATTCTTTTATTGCCTGCAGCCGCTTTTCTGCAACTTCCGTCAGTACTTTATCCTGGCGGTAGGTAAAATAAGCAAAAGCCATACGATGGGATCGTCCTACCCGCCCTCGCATTTGATATAACTGAGACAAACCAAAATGATCAGCATCATATACAATAATCGTATTCGCATTCGGCACATCAAGGCCGTTTTCAATGATACTTGTACATAATAATACATCATCAGTGCCTTCATAAAAATCAAGCATAGCTTGTTCTAACATTTCTTCCGGCATTTGTCCATGAGCTACACGAATTTTAGCATCAGGCAGCATCTCTGCTAAACGGCGGTACATTTTATCTATAGTCTGTACTCGATTATAGACAAAGTATACCTGGCCGCCTCGTTTTAATTCCCGCTTAATTGCATCACGCATCACTTCTTCATTGTATTCTACTACATAGCTTTGGACGGGGAATCGTTCTTCCGGCGGAGTCTCAATAATACTCATATCTCTTGCACCGACTAATGACATATGCAAGGTACGAGGAATTGGAGTCGCACTTAATGTTAATACGTCAATCCCCGCACTCCATTTTTTTAATTTTTCTTTCTGTTTTACACCAAAACGCTGTTCTTCATCGACAATCAACAGTCCGATATTTTTAAATATAACATCTGACTGCAAAATACGATGGGTACCAATTAATACATCTACCTGCCCACTGACCAATGCCTCAATAGTAGCTCGCTGCTCTCTTGCATTCCTAAAACGGCTGATTACATCTACGACTGGACCAAAGCCGGCAAAGCGGGCACTAATCGTCTGATAATGCTGCTGAGCTAACACAGTCGTCGGTACAAGTATCGCAACCTGTTTACCGCCCATGACGGCTTTATACGCAGCACGAATGGCCACCTCTGTTTTGCCAAATCCCACATCACCGCATAATAAACGATCCATAGGCTGGCTTTTTTCCATGTCACTTTTAATCTCGACAATAGCACTGAGCTGATCAGGTGTCTCCTCATAAGGAAAGGCATCCTCAAACTCTTTTTGCCAAGGCGTATCAGGATCAAAGGCAAAACCGGATGCAACTTTCCTTTGTGCATAGATCTCTAATAATTCTTTCGCCATGTCTGCGACTGCTTTTTCTGCTTTCCCCTTGGCCTTTAGCCAATCGCTGCCACCCATTTTATTTAAACGAGGTGCATCACCTTCAGAGCCAATATACTTTTGCAGTAAATGTACCTGATCCGTGGGAACATAGAGTTTATCTTCCCCCGCATAACGAATATGCAGATAATCCTTATGTACATTTCCTACAATCAAAGTTTCTACGCCTACATATTTACCAATCCCATGATTGATATGAACTACATAATCGCCAATCTTAATATCACGAAAATAAACGATTTGTTGACCTTTCCCTACTCTGGGACGAGGTTTTTTCTTCTGGCGGCCCATAATATCTTTTTCTGCAATTACTAAAAGACGGGCTTGAGGCAGTTCAAAACCTGCAGAGAGCAGTCCAACTGTTATTAATACAGTACCTTCGGTCAGCGTATGGATGACATCAGAAAAAACAGCAGAAATACCGTCCTCCGCCAAGGTATGCTGCAGCGATACGGCCTTTTCCTGGTTAGACATAAAAATAATAGGGTAAGACTTATGCTCCTGGCAATTTTTCAATTCTGCAATCAGCATATCCATTTGACGATGAAACGGCACAATGCCTTTGGCTGTAATGCTAATAATTTCATCAGGCTGGGTATAAGGAATCTTTTGCAGCATTAAGGAAAGATATAACACATTGTAATGCACTGCCACCGATACTATATCTGACCACGTAAAAGTGCTTTTCTTAATCTCGGGATTTTCTTTTACCAGTTTACCCATCTGTTCGCGGATACGAGCAGTCTCGTCAAACACAATGGTTGAAATCGCTGGTAAATACGATAAAAACACTGTTGGAGTTCCACTTTTTTCAATCTCAGATAAAGGAAGAATATCCACTTGCTCTACGGCGTGCATCGATCGCTGTGAGGCAAGATCAAACTCCCGCAGGGAATCCACCTCATCACCAAATAACTCTAAACGAATCGGTACTTTACTGCTGATGGGGAAAATATCAACAATACCGCCTCTGGCACTAAACTGACCAAGCCCCTCTACTTGATCCACCCGTTCGTAACCAAAACGTACCAGCGACTCCAGCAAGTCTTCACGTATCATCTCTGATCCGTTACTAATTGTAATACGATTATTTTCAAAGTGTTCCCGGGGCAGTACTCTTTGCATGGCTGCCTCAGGCGTGGCTAAAACGATTATATTTTCTCCCCGGATCAAACGCCCCAAAACATCCATACGCTGAGCTGCCAATTCAACACCTTTTGCAACCGCTGTAAATGTAATAATATCTAAAGCCGGCAGTTCGAGAACAAGAGTATTGGGAAGCAGCGTAGCAAAATCTGCGCGCAGCTGTTCTACCGACTCATGATTACCAGTAACAATCACAGTAGGCTTAGGGGCAGACTGATATGCCGCTGCTAATAACACGCTTTTTTGCACACCTGTTACACCATAGATTTGGCTTTGACTCGCAGTCAATTGGGAAACGGCAATAACCCGCTTCATTCCAGGATCTTGTTTCATAATTTCAAATAATTTGTTCATAGCACCTCTTCCTATTATAAGAAAGCATTTCACACTGGACAATTTTGTGCATAAAAAAACCTTGGAGCCCTAAAGTGAAAAGGTAAAAAGGGGCTTTAGCTGTTGCTAAAGCCCTGCATCATTACTTCATTATACTTCCAACCTTATTGATTTAATCCATTTTTTTAATGTAGAAAATTAATTTGCTGCTGAACCGCTTTTTTTTCATGAAGTCCCAAAGTTTCTATACACTGATCGCACAAGGAATGAACATGCATGGTATTTTCTTTCATATCAACTTTTATTATATCTTGACGCTCTTCAGCCGTCAAGCAATCAAAGCCAAACTTAACTTCATCTACTTGATCTACTTCAATTACATCAATCGCAGCTCCACAATGGGCACAATTATAAAAGATTTTCATAAAAAAAGTCTTCCTCCTTTTCGATAATAAGTCTGTCATTAAGAAGAGATGGTATTTCATTTTTGAGACGACAAACGGATTAAGGTAACATTCCACATTACATGTACACAACTTGCCATTAGTATGGCAATCCAAATGCTGCTGCTTATGTATAGTGCCAAAAGGGTCAAACATCCAAATACACTATGACCGATAATACTGAATAATGCAGCCCATTTACCTCGTTGTCCATCAGCGGTATTATACCAATCATAACCTGCTTCTAACATTCCAAATACCAGGTGAGTCACTACAATATCTGCAGCTAGATAATAAGAACAAAGGCTCTTCGTTACTTCTTCTACTACTGGACTATAGCTAATAACCGCTTTCATTCCCACATATTTTAATAATATCTTATTTAATAAAAAACTCAGTGCTGCCATGAGACAACCAATTACATAAGCCATCTTTACCTCATTAGGTACAAACGTAATGAGCCTATTATTGCCACGATAAAAAGAATTTATTCAAATATAAAAGCTTTTGAAGCGCGAAGATATGTGTTTACGTTCTCCTTAAAAGCCTTTTCTATGCTTAAAAGATAGGCGGATAAAAATGTAGCATTTTTATCCGCCTATCTATTGAAATACATATTACAAGACAGGAACATTCAATTTCTAGCTGTTTTTTCGCAGCCAATCAATTGCTTCTTCTGCCCGGAATCCATTAATTCCCTGCTTAAATAACACATCTGCCATGAGAAAGCTGTCGTCAAAAGGCTCCTCCATCATGTAAGGTAATGCCATACAATACATAGAAGCACTTTTCGCAGCCTCCACTCCATGCACTGAATCCTCCATTACCAGGCAATTTTCAAAGGGCACGTCCAGTCGTTTGGCGGCTTCCCAAAATACATCCGGCGCAGGTTTTCCTTTTGCCACTTCGTCTGCTGACACAATCACATCAAAATATTCTCTCAAATTGGTAATAGTTAAAATTATGTCAATGATTTCTGAAGATGAACCGGAAGCAATGGCTAAAGGATAGTTATTTTCTTTTAAAAACTGTAAAAACCGATACATCTCAGGAAAAACAATCGTATTTTTTTTGGCAATCTCAAGGTAATATTGGTTTTTTTTGGCTACTAAAATATCAATCGATTCATTCATCCCATATATCTCTTTGACATCTTCCATCATTTCTAGTGTTCCAATGCCAACATATTTCTTTTTCATTTCCTCACTCAATGCTGGTATCCCATATTCCCCCAATAACACATCATCTGCTTTGGAGTAATTAGGCTCACTGTCCACTAACGTTCCATCCAGATCAAAAATAACCGCTTTCACCTTATGCTTTAAAACTTCACTATTTTTCTTCATCTTGTCACTCCTCTCTGCTATAGGAAAGTATTCGCACTGATCGTATATTTTCCTCTATAAGAAAAGTGATTATGCTCCGGCCATCACTAGATTGATCCTGCCAAAGTCAGTATCAATTGCCACTGCATAATTCGATTTCCCCCTAAAAGCAGCACCTCTCGTAACTCGTTGAGGATGTAAATCAAGATCGAGTCCCATATTGGAAAGATTAATGCAAAAAAGACCATTCGTAACATTTAAAAATTCTCCTGCACTATCAATGGCCAGCTCATCCATTTCACAAATTTTTTCTCCACTATATCGGCATGCTATTTCCAATAATACGCTCTCCTCGGCAGTAAAACTGCTATGCAAAGTGATGTCTCCCGTCATGCTTTGTGAAACAAACCATTGATTTGAATCAAGTTCATAAGTAATTGCTGCCAGTAAAGGACTGGTATCTAAAAAGCGAACCATAGCCCTGAGAAAAAGTGATATGTAGTCGTAATACAATTCTACATTCTCATCATTTTTAGGGATTTTTAATTGAGCCCGAATCTGTTCTTTAAGATAGGATGCATCGGACTGTTTGTCTAAGCTGCCTTCTGTTTTGTACTCTTCTAAGACATTCTCCAGCTGCCCTAACGTCATATAACCTTTATCGACTAATGTCTGGCCAAAATTGAGATGATCATTTTCTTGCGTATCCAGCAAAATGATCAATTGCTCTTCTGACAGATAGCCTTCATCTAAGGCTATCTCACCAAATCGTTTATCAATCCGCTGTTGCAGCCTGTGAATTTCCTCTACTTGCTCAGCAGTTAGAAAGCCTTGGTTAATGGCCAATACGCCTAATTTCACTTGTACTGCACGTCTATTTTCAAGAGCTTCCTGCACTTGACTTGGTGCTAACAACCCTTTATTTAATATATATTGAGCAAAAAATTGACTAAACATTTAGCTCTCCTTTCGAATGATGTCATTTACCGCTTTCACGATTTGACTACTATTGTATGGTTTCTGAATAAAATCAATTGCACCTAATTTAAGAGCCTCTAATAAATTGACAGCAGTACCTGTCGAGGAAAGCATAATAACCCTTGCCTCTGGATCTATTTCTTTAATCTTTTTCAATGCATCGATACCATTGGCTTTTGGCATGACAATATCCATAAAAACTCCGTCAGGACGAAATCGGCTATATGCTTCGATTACTTCTTGTCCATCTTTAGCTTCAAATACCTGACAGCCTAGTTTCTCTAACTCTTCTCTTAGTTTTTTTCGTAACAACAAAGAATCATCGCTAATTAAAATCTTTAACGGCTTCTGCAAAAAAATCCTCTCCTTATAAGAAAAACTCTGAAAGCGTACTAAAAAATAGAACCTTTTGAACCGCGAAGATTTTGTATCGACAGCACTCTTAAAAAGCGTCCCTTTGCGCTTCGACACTACAGGGTTTCTACATTGCTAGGTCATGAAAAATCAACAGTGAATTTGTTCCATCAAGTTTCCCCACATACTCGATTAAGCAAGCCAAGACGTGAGTATCCAATTGCCCCTCCATCTGGAACATCATGATTTTGATTGCTTCTCTTGGTGAAACACCCTTTCGGTAGTAGCGATTGCTAATGAGAGCATCGTATACATCAGCTACGGCAATAATCCTGGCCAGCATACTAATCTCTGTGCCGCTGCGCCCATAAGGATATCCTGATCCATCCATTCTTTCATGATGCTGAATAACAGCATCTAAGACTACATTCGGCACAATGCCGGTCTGTGCCAGCAGTTGATAGCCATAATTCGCATGAAATTTCGCAATATTGAACTCTTCCAAGTTCAATTTATCCGGTTTACTTAGCATTTCAAATTTAATTCGAGTTTTTCCAATATCATGCAATAAGCCGGCTAAAGTAAGATTCCAGATCTCACTGTCACCATAACCAAGCCAGCGTCCAAGATAACCGGAAAGAAAAGCAACATCTAATGCATGCCTGTAGAGATAATCTTCAGCAGCTCCATCAGTATGTAGTTGTATGAAAGAATCCTTTCGAGACAGACTTGGATATATTCTCATATTGACCAAACTAATAATGGTGTCTAAGGGTATGATTCCCTGATACCTGGCACGTAAGAAAATCCCTTTTAATTCTGTTTCTATTTCAGAATGCACCTGGGCAGCGCTTTGCAAATGGGTTTCAATTGATGCGCTATCAGTTAAAGATACCACAATATCAGAAATCATTCTTTCAATCTCAGCAAGATTAAATTCAACCTCGGCATGTTGGATCACATCGGCACCCTTCACATTCCACTCTCTTAAACACGATAGTAAATACTCATTCATCACGGTCCCCTGACCAAGAACCATATTACCATCCGGACTTACCAGTACTTGATTAAGAGTCATTCCAAGCTTGATTTCTGAAAGATGTAAATAACTCAAAAGAATTCTCCTCCTAACACAATCGTCTTACCAATGACTGACAGGATTCACTTATATGACTCTCGAAATAAAACAATTTTTATATCGGTGTAATTAAAAGATAACACAAAAATTAACGTTAACTATTATTTTCAAGTTAACATTTTATTAATTTTATCAGTAAAACTTTATGCTCCTTCTACTATACGAAAATGTTGTATAGTATTTCGTCATTGGGACAGATAAATGCAATTTTTTAGCAGCAGGGGATTGTGTCCTATGCTCGCAATGTCAAACAAAAGAACCCGCATTCTTCGCGGGTTCCTTTTTATTACAATTTTTTCTCTACTATAATCTTATAAATTCAGCACATATCCGCGAGCTCGCATAGCTTTTAACATTTCCGACCGTTTCCCCAGTTTTTTGCGCACACGATAAATCAACACGTTGATTTCATCGACTCCTGCATCAGGAAGTGTACTTTTGCCAAGAGTTCTTTCCGGCCATACCGCCGCCCTGATTTCATCATAGGTCACTACTGTATTGGCATGGTCATATAGCAGCTTAAAGAAGCGCCATTCTTTTTCTGTCAAGCTAACCAACTGACCATCAATACGGCATTCCCACTTAGCGCACTCCACAACAATTGAAGTATCCTTTTTCAAAAACATGGATTGTGTTTGACTTAAATCCATTGTTTCTTCATTTTTGGAAGCGCTGACAATTCGTATTGCCGCAATCCCCATCGACAAGCTGATTATATCCCCTCTATGAAGAATATACTTTTCATAAGGAGTGATTGCTTTTCCATTGATCATTGTACCATGTTTACTGCCTAAATCACACAGTATTACTTCTTCTTCATTCTGTACAATATAGCAGTGCTTACGAGATATCAATTGATTGGAAAAACTCACATCGACTTGCTGATCAAGACTGGAACGACCGAGGTACACTTCGTCATTAGGAATTTCGATGCGAGTGCCCGCTTCGTAAGGTTCTCCTCTTTCTACTATAAGACAAGCACGCAATTACAAAACCACCCCTCCATAGTCGCAGTCCTTTTATTTTACTATACTCTTTTAGTCCCGCTCTTTCAATACTAAAAAGACTGCCTGACTACGATTGTATCTTACCGGGTTCGGCAACTGTCAACTGCTATCGGGTAACCAAATTATATTTCTGAAGAATTCCTATCGTCACCTTTTTAGCGACTGGACCTGCAATTTCTTCCTGGCTGTCAAGATTAGTCGCAAATACATAAGGTTGTCCCTTTATAACGACAAAGCCTACGAACCACCCTGTTGACAAGCCCTCTTCAAGTCCCGAGCTTCCTGTCTTTCCGTATAGTATGTACTCATCACCTTCCCGCTGAATCATGATCCGTTTAACGGTTTTCATTACACCTTTATCGAAGGGAAGAGTTTCCCGATACAACTCTTCAAGAAAATGAACTTGCTCTAATGGAGAAATCTTCAATGAGCTATTGAGCCAAAACCGATCAATACCCCCGCTAATGTCACGATTACCGTAAGAACATCGTTCCAGCCATTCCTGCATACGCCCTTCACCAATGTCACGAGCCATTTCTTGATAATACCAGACAACAGAATTTCTCATGCCAGAAGCAAGAGTATGATCTTGATTCCAGTTATCTAATGTGCGTTTAGTTCCATCCCAATGTTTAATCTCATATTCATCTTTAACTGCTTTTACCTGCAAACCAATTAATGAATTCATAATTTTAAATGTAGAGTTTGGGGTTCTTTGCTCTTTGACTCTCTCGTTGTTATAAATAAACATTTTTCCTGATTCTAAATCTTTGAGGACGAATGTTCCTTCATTCTTTTGGAAAAATTCATTCACACTGATAGCAGCAACATCCAACACCTCAGCCGGTTGTATTTTATTGGCCCAAGCTGAAGCCGAACCTACTATAAAAAAGAGCATCATTACCATCACGATACTTTGTTTTTTCATTATTACCACCCCTCGTATAATATATTTAAGT
>DJJR01000021.1:40705-41332 GCA_002434245.1 Pelosinus fermentans | reverse complement strand
GCAGGAATGATATACTATAATAAATAAATAGCAAAGATGATGCTGAGATTTCATCAACAAAGCAATGGCGCTAAAGACGTAAGTTTTTAGTGCCATTTTTAAAAGAAATGCTCAGTGTAATCAAGAGAAATAAGTGAGTCAAGTTTTTTTAGATGAAGGAGGAAAAATATGTTTGCATTAAACTTTCAGTCATCACATCATGAGGAGCTGCTGCAGAATCGGGTTAAGAACTGTACCGTTCGATTAGGGGATTTAAGGGATGTCTATGCGGAAAATTCCTTAGTTTGGATCACTTTTGGCAAAAAATTAAGTCCGAGAAGAAAATTGTATCAAGCTATTATTGATAAGATATTGATAAAGAAATTTTCCCAATTAACTGCTGATGATTTGGTACATCAAAATCCCAGTATCTCTACAACTGAGGAACTGATTAAATTTTTTGAAACCTTGTATTGTAAATCGATATCACCTAACGATATTGTAAGTGTTATTTACTTTTCAGAAGTAACCGAATAAAGAGATTTATTCAGTTACTGGTATTGTGCCGAGTAGCAAATCAACTTGGTACAATGCTGGAATGAGAAAGTACTTTTTAAAACAGACTCTAATATAAAAATACACGAAATA
>DJJR01000021.1:28671-40617 GCA_002434245.1 Pelosinus fermentans | reverse complement strand
TATTTCGTGTATTTTTATATTGTTTATTTTTTTATTATTAAATAGTCGATAATGATTCTTGATAATACATACAGGGGAAAACGAGAAGTTACATCCACGGTTGTGATAGAAGTATGTTTATGTTTATAGCCCCAAAGAGGAATGTTTGCCATTTTGACTAGGGGGGAATTCTCAGCGCAGGTACAAGTAATCAATTTGGCTCCTAGCAGAACATCATTATGAAATGATGGATCAATCTTCTTCTGATATTTTTGAAGCTACAATGAATATCGTTGAAGCAATCAAAAATAAGACAGCAGATAAAGGGATTGTGATTGATGAATATGGTGTTGCACCATTTATGATTTCCACTAAAAATCATGGCATCATTTGTGCACCTGTTTATGATGATTACACTTCAAAAATGACAAGAATGCATAACGCTACGCAAATCATTACGCTAGGTTCAGCTATTTCAGCAGAAAAACTTGCCTGCCAATTAGCTTTGAACTTTGCTGAAGCTGAATATGATGGTGGCAGACATCAAGTTCGGATTGATATGTTGGACAGAATGGTATAAAAGAATGGGGGATAAAAAAATGAAAATTGCAGTTGGTTGTGATCATATTGTTACAGAGATTAAAGATAAAGCCGTAAAACATTTGATAGGAAAAGGGCACGAAGTTGTAGATTGCGGCACATATGATTCTGTCCGTACACACTATCCGATTTTTGGCAGAAAAGTTGGTGTAACGGTTGCAAAAGGCGAAGTGGATATGGGAGTATGTATCTGCGGTACTGGTGTAGGAATCAATATAGCAGCAGAAAAAGTCAAGGGTGTACGTGGCGCATTAGTCAGAGATGTACAGACTGCTGTGTATGCAAAAGAGCAGCTTAATGCAAATGTTATCGGTGTGGGCGGCAGGGTTGTCGGTGAAGGTACAATTGAATATATACTGGATGCCTTTATTGCTGCCGAATATAAGCCGACTGCTGAAAATCAAGCATTGATTCAGAAAATTGATGGACTGATCGGTGAAAATGATACGATAAAAAACGATGCAATATTTGATGAATTCCAGAAAAAATGGGATGAGGGATTTTACCACGATTAACTCATATATAAAGGAAGTTGAATAATACATGAAATTAAAAAATACCAAAAAATTGATTTTAGATGCGCAAAAGAAATGGCTATGCTGTTCCGGCATTTAATATTCATAACCTTGAAACCATTCAAACTGTTTTAGAAACATGTGAAAAATTAAAATCACCGGTCATTTTGGCGGCAACTCCTTCTACGGTAGATTATGCGAACAGAGAAGATCTCATTGCAATTATGCAGCAAGCAATGGAAAAATTAACAATTCCGTTTGCGTTTCATCTCGATCATTTTGAAAATGTAGGAGATATCAAAGCAATCATTGCTGAAGGGTGCCGTTCTGTTATGATTGATGCATCAAAACATCCGCTTGAAGAAAATATTGCAATTGTAAAAGACATCGTTAATTTTGCACATGCTTGCGGGGCTACGGTAGAAGCAGAGCTTGGTAAACTTGGCGGACAGGAAGACAACATAAAGGTCGACGAAAAAGATGCTTTCTTTACTAATCCGGATGAAGCCGTAGAATTTGTGGAACGAACAGGGATCGATACATTGGCTGTAGCGATTGGGACGGCCCATGGTTTATATAAAAAAGAGCCAAAACTGGATTTTGAACGTTTGGCTAACATTCGTCAGGTTATTGATATTCCATTAGTCCTGCATGGTGCTTCCGGGGTTCCATTCATGGCGGTACAAAAAGCGATTGATTTAGGTATTTGTAAAGTGAATATCGCTACAGAATTAAAGATTCCATTTTCTTCCGCAATAAAAGATTATTTTATTGAACATCCGGATGCTTCTGACCCAAGAAAATATTTAATCCCAGCGAAAGAAGCAATGGCAAAAGTTGTAGAAGAAAAAGTGAAAATGTGCAAGAGTGCTCAGCGAGGTTAACGATGATTACGGTACTTACAATGAATCCATCTATCGACCGTTCCTATGTGTTGGATGATCTCGCAACCGGAAAAGTTCAACGTGCCAAAAGTGTCATCGCCACGGCAGGAGGAAAGGGACTTAACGTTTCCAGAGTTGCTAACTCTCTCGGCGGAAAGGTCTGCTGTCTGGGGTTTATGGGTGGTTTTACCGGAGAATTTCTGAAGAAAGAAATTGAGGCAGAGGGGATGATTGATCGCTTTACTCCAATTCACGGAACAACTAGAATTTGTATGAATTTTAGAGATCGCAATGGCACATCTACCGAGGTGCTTGAAAACGGGCCGGAAATTATGCCAGAAGAAATTAGCCAATTTGAAAGGGAATTACACAATGTACTAAAGGATACAAAAATTTTAGTTGCTTCGGGTAGCTTAGCTCAAGGGTTGCCAAACGATTACTATGGAAAAATTGCGGAAATTTGCATAGAACATAACATAAAATTTATCCTAGATTCTTCCGGGGAAAACTTGCGTTTAGCCATCAAAGACAAGCCGTTTTTGATAAAACCAAACGAGGAAGAACTCCAATACATTACAGGCATTTCCATTAAAACGGATGAAGATGTATTCTTGGCTTCATCAAAGGTACTGGAAATGGGAGCTGAAAATGTTTGCGTATCGTTGGGTAAGCGAGGTATGATGTTAAATGGGAGTTTAGGAAGATTTATAGTAAATATTCCAACAGTGGAAGCCGTTAATACAGTTGGTTGTGGTGATTCTTTAGTTGCCGGCTTGGCATATGCATTGCATGAAGATTATAATATCATTGAGATGTTGCAATTTGCAAATGGTTGTGGAATCTCCAATGCATTGCATAAGGGCGTAGGGCAGATTGATCCCATACAGGTAGATACATTTGCAAAACAAGTAACTGTTATTCCCTATGTCAATATAAAATAGCGAATTAGCAGGCAGTTAAAGAAGGAGTAAATGTAATATAAGAGCGTTATATGTTGCGACTTTAGGAGGTCGAATTTATTATGATTACAAAATTAGAAAATCAAAATATCTGTGCTGTTATAAATAGCCAAGGCGCAGAATTAGCAAGTCTAATTTTGAAAAATGATCAGACGGAATATCTATGGAATGCTAATCCTGGTATATGGGGCAGGCATGCTCCGGTGTTATTCCCAATTGTCGGTGGTGTGATAGACAATCATTATAAAATTGGTGAAAGGATTTTTGAACTATCACAACACGGATTTGCTCGGGATATGAACTTTAAAAAAGTGGAAATGACGCTTGAAAGTGTTATATATCGGTTGACTAGTGATGAGTGCACCTTGGTAAAATTTCCTTACAAATTTCAATTGGATATCAGTTATCGATTAAAGAATTGCGGCGTTATTGTTGAATATCGTGTAAAAAACATTGATAAGTACCCCATTTTTTTCTCGATAGGATCACACCCAGGGTTTAATTGTCCCCTGTTATCCAACGAAAAATTTGAGGATTATTATTTAGAATTTCAAGAAAAAGAAACAACATATAGATACTACTTGGAAAATGGATTAATTTCAAAAAAAGAACTATTTTTACAAAATGAAAATATTGTTCCTTTATCAGATGAACTGTTCAAAGATGGTGCCCTTATATTTAAAAATTTACGGTCGCAGCAGATTTCTTTGAAAAGTAGGAAATCAGAGAAAACAATTACAGTAAGATATCAAGATTTTCCCTTTATGGGTATATGGTCAAAAGCGGGAGGAGCACCGTTTGTATGTATTGAGCCCTGGTGTGGTATTGCCGATACGGTTGGTGAACCAAGGGATTTTCGCCAGAAGGAAGGTATTATTAGTTTGGATTCTGGGCAAGAATTTACGCGTAAATATAACCTTCTAGTAACATGATCATTGTGATAAATCTGTAAAAGATTAAATACAAGCCTGTTTAATAATACTGTAATTTTCTCGCGCCAAACCTATTCACAGGTACTTAATACTGAATAAACCATTATATAATATTGGATTTTTTTACTATATATTTTGTATTGCCGGTTATTATACCGGCTTTTTTCAATGGTATAAGAGAAGAGTCTTTTTAATGATTGGCGAGCATACGAATTACAATGGCGGTCATGCCTTTCCTTGTACATTACTTTTGGAACCTATGCGATTGCATAAAGAATAATGACAATATCGTTCGTGTGTATTCGATGAGTTTTCCAGATAAAGGAGTTTTAAAATTTTCGTTGAAAGAATTAGAATATAAGAAAGAACATGAATGGGCGAATTATCCGAAAGGTATGATTCGCTATTTGCTAGAGATGGGTATGAGACGACTGCGGGGATAAAACGTGCAAAACACGCAGTGTATGAAAATTCTCGGACGATAAAAGCGTTAGAGGCATTGAATCAGGAAAAAACACGAAGAAAGAATTGGCTATGGCGGAACATTCTACATTGCAAGCATCGGTGTTGGAGCAAGAGAAATAAACAGGGAGGTCATAATATGAGTATTTTAGTTCTAGGTGGTGCGGGCTATATTGGCTCACATGCTGTATATCAGATGATCGATAAAGGCTACCAAGTCGTAGTGGTGGATAATTTACAAACAGGCCATAAACAAGCCCTTCATCCTCAGGCCACTTTTTATCAAGGGGATATTCGCGAAAAAACGTTTCTACAAGGTGTATTTGCCAAAGAGAAGATTGAAACCGTTATTCATTTTGCGGCTAATTCCATTGTTGGAGAATCTATGACAAATCCTATTCAGTATTTTGATAATAATGTATATGGAACACAAGTGCTTCTGGAAGTTATGAATGAATTTGGCGTTAAACAAATTGTCTTTTCCTCTACAGCAGCTACCTATGGTGAGCCTAAGAAAATTCCAATTACGGAGGATATGCCAACAAACCCCACGAATACTTATGGTGAAACCAAGCTGACAATGGAAAAATTAATGAAATGGTGCGATCATGCCTATGGCATGAAGTATGTGTCGCTGCGTTATTTCAACGTGGCAGGGGCAAGAGCAAATGGAGAAATTGGCGAAGATCACAGTACGGAAACGCATTTGATACCATTGGTTTTGCAAGTGGCATTGGGAAAAAGGGAGTATATTACGATTTTTGGTGAGGACTATCAAACAAAAGACGGTACTTGCATTCGTGATTACATCCATGTGGAAGATTTGATAGAAGCCCATATTTTAGCAATGGACTATTTACGGAATAAAGGTGAAAGCAATATCTTCAATCTTGGCAGCAGCCAGGGATTTTCGGTTAAGGAAATTATCGAAGCAACAAGGGCAGTCACCAAACATCCTATTCCAATTAAAATTGGTGAGAGAAGAGCAGGCGATCCTAGTACCTTAATCGCATCTGCGGCAAAGGCGAAAAAAATACTAGGCTGGCAGCCGAAGCGTACTTTGATTCAGCAAATTATTACAGATGCCTGGAATTGGCATCAAAATCATCCAGCAGGCTATAATGACTAGTAAGGAGATCAAGATGAATATCTTTCAAGTAATTCAGCAATTGATTGATGAGGCATTAGCATTAGACTTCATTGAGCAGGAAGATGAGATATATGTAAGAAATCAAATACTATGTCTTCTGGGAATGAATGATTTTATTGTACCTGAAAAAATAGAAAAAAATGCAGATAAAATCCCTGACTTGCTGGAAAAGTTGGTGGATTATGCATGGAAAAACGGTATCATTGAAGATTTATTTGATGAAAAAGAAATCTTATCAAGTCATATCATAAATTGCTTTATGCCGAAGCCGTCTGCCGTTAATCGATGTTTCTATGAAAAATATCACCAGAATCCAGCAAAGGCAACAGATTACTTTTATGCACTGAGTAAGAATAGTAATTACATCCAAACCAAACGGATTGCAAAGAATATTAATTATAAATCTCAAACGGATTATGGAATAGTAGATATTACGATCAACTTATCGAAGCCTGAAAAAAACCCTAAAGATATTATGAAGGAAAAGGGAATAAAAAGCACAAATTACCCAAAATGTTTGCTGTGTGTGGAGAATGAAGGTTATGCAGGGCGAATCGGGCATCCTGCTCGTTCTAATCATCGCTTGATTCATTTGAATCTGGTTGGCGAACCCTGGTATCTGCAATATTCACCGTATGTTTATTATAATGAGCACTGCATTGTGCTTTCTAAAGAACATCGTGATATGAAAATTGATCGCCAGGGATTATTGAGTCTAGTATCTTTTGTGGAGCAATTTCCCCACTATTTTGTTGGCTCTAATGCAGACTTGCCAATTGTAGGAGGATCTATTTTATCTCATGATCATTACCAAGGCGGCAGATACGAGTTTGCTATGGCAAAAGCAGCGGATGAGTATCTCTTTGCATTACAGCCGTTCCCCAATGTGAAAGGTGCAATTGTGAAATGGCCCATGTCTGTTATTCGTTTAAGAAGTGAAAAGGCTGAGGAGTTGGTAGCCGCTGCTGACTGTATTCTAGAGTCTTGGAGAGAATATGACGATCCAACTGCAGATATTTATGCATATACAGGAAAAACGCCGCATAATACGATCACACCCATAGCCAGAAAACGGCATAATGTACTGGAATTGGATCTTGTATTGCGCAATAATCGTACCAGTGACGAACATGTCTTAGGAATTTTTCATCCTCACAGTGATGTGCAGCATATAAAAAAAGAGAATATTGGCTTAATTGAAGTGATGGGATTGGCAGTCTTGCCTGCAAGACTGATCCCTGAACTGCAGGAAGTCGAAAAATATATACTCGGTAAGGAACATGAAATTGCAGAGTATCATAGAGCCTGGGCAGAACAGCTGCGCGAAAAATATAAAGAACAAGCGCATACAGAGAATATTGGAGAAATTATTAAAAAAGAAGTAACGGCTAAATTTATGCGGGTTTTAGAAGATGCTGGCGTTTTCAAACGCAATGAGCAGGGAATGGCTGCTTTTAAAAGGTTTATAAAACAAGTAAATTGTAAGTAAAAAAATGCAGATATTCCAAGGAGCGTATAAATGGAGTATTTGTATTTTTTCCCTGAAAATAGTTAGAATGCTCTAAATAAAACAGTTAATACTATGGATAATAACCTCGTAAAAAGGAGGCAATCCATATGAAACACATGGCTCATAAGCGTATTTTACATTTAAAAAGAAGATATAAGCATATTGCAGCAGCATTTGCTGGAGCAATTCTTATATCATCGGCATTATTGCCTGGTATACCTGTTTCTACCGCCCATGCTGCAATGAAGTCGAATGTTGGCAATGCCCGGGATAACAGTGCAGAAAAAATGGAAAATGAGAACCGCGTCAAGAGTTTGGAAGGGAAGAAAGGGAAACGAAGCAGCAGTGAAATAAAAAACACCATTAGACAAAATCTTAGAATGAGTAAAACTCTGCCCGGGACTTTTCAGCCTCCATCCCATGAAAGTAAAAGAGAGATAGCTGTCCAGCCCAGTGCCGAAAAAGAATCAAAAGTATCCTCTTCATTCAAAAGAGAAGGGCAGACAAACAAGCAAACCAATCCATCGAATCCTCCCGCTTCATCTTCCCAAGAAAAAAATGCTTCAATAAAGCCAGAGTTAGCAAATAAGCCAACCCCTAAGGAGGCAGCTCCAACTGTTTCTCCTGAAACAAAGGAGAAGTCAGAAAAAACAAAAAAAGATTTGCAAAAGTCACAGGACAATTCTGGTTCTAAAGAAAATACGGAGAAAAAGCAATCGAAAAATGCACCCAGAAAATATGAAAAAGTCTTGGATATTAAAGCAACTGCCTATTCTCCCGGTCCTTTAGATAATGACCAATGGGGCGATAAAACCTATTTGGGAACAACCATTCGTCCAGGAGTTGTTGCTGTAGATCCAAAGGTGATTCCCTTGGGTTCACGTTTATATGTTGAGTATCCAGATGGACATGGTGAATATGCAGTAGCGGAAGATACTGGCGGTGCTATTAAAGGAAATCGAATTGATATTGCTATAATGAATCGGGACAAAGCCACTGAGTTTGGCATAAAACCAGTAAAAGTATATGTGGTAAACACCCCAAAAGAATGAACAGCAATGCAGGATAACCTGACTTTCTATAAGGAAGGTCAGGTTATTTTTTTTGTGAAAATCGAATGAAAGCTAGAATATGTTATAATGAAATAAAGGTGTTAATAGCAGGCTGGAAATACATCCTTAGAATGAATTATGAGTAAAAGAACTTGATTTCATGATTAGAATAGTATATGATTACAAATTGTTGAGATGTGTAAGTTATTAGCACATAGGGACTTATATGTAAAAGCAGAGGCGAAAAATGAGAATGAAAAGTAATATACCCGTATATGAGTCCATTGCAATGGATGTAGCGGAGCGGATTGTTAATGGTGAATTTGCTGTTGGTGATAAGATATCAGGACGTACATTGCTGGCCAGCCAGTACAATGTCTCTCCTGAAACCATTCGCAAGGCCATGGGGTTACTCGGGCAGGCAAATGTTGTTGCTGTATCCCAGGGAAAAGAAATTCTAGTACAATCCCAAGAGCAGGCTGAGGAATTTATACGGCATCACCTAGCTATGCATTCAGCTTATTCTTTAAAACAAGAACTAGAATTTTTAATGGAAAAGAAAAACGAAATCAATAACCGTTTTGATGAAATTATCGTTCAAATTACGCGTTATACTGATCGACTGAGAAATTTACAACCCTTTAATCCTGTTGAGGTTTATGTTTCAGAAAATGCCAGCGCAGTAGGACGTTCTGTTGCTCAACTTGGACTTTGGCAGCGTACAGGTGCCACTCTTATTGCCATCAGAAGAGGAATGGAAGTCATCATATCTCCAGGATCAGGTGCACTCCTGCAAGCTGGAGATCGTTTAATCGTGGTTGGTTCCGGTGATATTTTGGAAAAAGTGAACACAGTACTGCAAGAATAAATGTATAAAATCCCCCCCCCTTGATAAGCAGCACATATCCTGTGCTATTTATCAAGGGGGTTTTTTACTATGCGCAATATAAAAAGCAATAAACCTCGAAGGTCGCGAAGAATCTTATATTGATACTAACAACTTCATTGATATGAAAAAAATTGCTAGTGTCTTGTGGGACTAACAATTTTATGATATAGTATAAGTTGTCAGTTTAGAAATGCTATGAGAATCTCTTATAGTTTTGAAGATCTTTGTAACTAGTACCTTGTCAGTAAGGTACTAGCACAAGATAATAGGAAGAGGGGGATTTAATGATACGTTTCGAAAATATAGTTAAGACTTATGAAAATGGGCGAACAGTAGTAGATGGTCTGAATCTGCACATCCGGGAAGGTGAAATACTAGTACTGATCGGTCCTAGCGGCTGCGGAAAAACGACAACGATGAAAATGATTAATCGTTTAGTGGAGCCAACGAAGGGAAAAATCTTTATAAAAGATGAGGACATTAGTAAATTAGACCCTGTCCAGCTGCGGAGAAATATTGGTTATGTGATACAAAATATAGGATTACTGCCTCATATGACAATTGCTGAAAATGTAGCTCTGGTTCCGAAACTGAAAAAATGGGATAAGGATGCCTATATAGCGCGTGTTAATGAATTGCTTCGCATGGTCAATCTTGATCCTGAAGTGTACGGCAGTCGTTATCCCAATGAATTAAGCGGTGGGCAGCAACAGCGAATCGGAGTCATTCGCGCAATGGCTGCAGATCCGCCAATTATCTTAATGGATGAACCATTTAGTGCATTGGATCCGATCAGTCGTGAGCAGCTGCAGGATGAGCTGGTTCGGCTGCAAGAAGTAATTTCTAAGACAATTATCTTTGTTACTCATGATATTGATGAAGCAATTAAGATTGCCAATCGTATTTGTATTGTTAAAGACGGCAATATTGTTCAAGTGGATACACCTGAGAAGATACTGCGTCACCCAGGGAATGAATTTGTTAAAGAGTTTATTGGTGTAAACCGGCTGCAAAAAGCAGAGGTATTGCCATCCATTCAGGACATCATGGTAAAACCAGTTACTGCACGTCCTAGCAAGGGACTTGCCGAGGCCATCGTGCAGATGAGAAAGCAGAAAGTGGATACGCTGCTTATCGTGGATTATAAGCAAAAATTACTTGGAAAAGTGAGTGTATGGGATATACATAATAACTTTCAGAAGGAAGAAATTCTACTGAAAGATGTACAGAATCCCGTTATTCATAAAATAAATGTGAATCAGTCTTTAGCAGAAGCGCTGCAAATCATTAGTAAACAGCATATTGCCTATCTTCCTGTCATTAGTGAAGACAATGAATTAGTAGGGGTTATTACTCGGTCAAGCTTGGTAGATGTTATGGCTGAGCGGTTCCAAGAAGTTGAGAGTGGCCCAGTCATTGAGGAAGGGGCGATTGTATGTTAACAGATCTATTTAGTATTTTTCAAACCCGATATGAAGATATATTATTAGCATCCTGGGAACATTTGCAGCTAACCTTTATTGCTCTCTTTATTGCGAATCTGATTGCCATTCCTTTAGGTATTTTGTTGACACGTCATAAAAAATGGGCAGAGCCGATTATTGGTGTGGCAGCAGTCTTTCAAACCATTCCTAGCTTGGCGTTACTCGGTTTTATGATACCTTTTCTTGGCATTGGTACATTGCCTGCCATTATTGCATTGACCATATATGGGCTGCTGCCGATTCTTCGCAACACCTATACGGGTATTGTCGGGGTAACACCTGCTGCCGTAGAGGCAGGTATTGGCATGGGCATGACATCACTGCAAGTTTTATTTATGGTGGAGCTGCCGATGGCTCTATCTGTCATTATGGCAGGAATACGGACGGCAACTGTATTGATTATTGGTGTGGCTACATTAGCAGCACTGATTGGTGCAGGGGGGCTGGGAGATTTGATTTTCCGCGGCATTGCTATGGCAAATTCCCCATTAATCCTGGCTGGCGCACTTCCTGCTGCTTTTTTAGCAATTGCCTTTGATTTTGCACTAAAGCATTTGGAGGATAAAGCACAGCCAAAAGGATTGAGAAGATTATAAAACGAGGAGATGACAGCATGAGAAAGATTGTTATTTTGTTACTTAGTGTTTTTATGGTCATGGTGTTTACCGGCTGCTCTTTGTTATCAGGCAAGGATAGCAATAAAGTTGTAATTGGCGGAAAAAACTTTACAGAACAAGATATTCTGGTCTATATGATGAAATATGTGATTGAAGATCAAACCAAAGTGAAAGTAGAAACAAAAGCTTTTCTTGGAGGGACCAGTGTTGTAGCCCAAGCAATTGAGCGTGGGGATATTGATATCTATGCTGAGTATACAGGTACGGCACTTATTAATCTTCTCGGAGAGCCGGCAATGAATGATCCTCAGGCTGCCTATGACAAAGTACAACAAATGTACAAAGAAAAAAAGCAGATTGTTTGGCTTGAGCCTTTCGGCTTTAACAATACCTATACCTTATCTATGCGCAGTGACGAAGCGGAACGTTTAGGAATTAATAGCATTTCTGACCTGGCATCTAAGGCGGATGGGCTTATGCTTGGATGCACCTCAGAGTTTCTGGAACGAGCAGATGGGCAAAAAGGTTTAGAAGAGAAATATGGATTTAAATTTGGCGCTACCAGCGGCATGGACCCCGGCTTGACATATGCAGCAGTACGTGACAGGAAAGTTGATGTAATTGATGCATTTGCGACAGATGGAAGGATTGCAGCATTTAATCTCAAGATCTTAAAGGATGATAAGAACTTCTTCCCTCCTTATTATGCAGCACCTATTGTACGAGCAGATGTGTTACAAAAACATCCTGAAATTGCAGATGCGCTAAAGCTGCTGGCAGGAAAATTAGATGACAAAGAAATGTCTAAGCTAAACGCAAAGGTAGACTTGGAAAAGCAAGATCCAAAGGCAGTAGCCAAAGAATGGCTGCAATCCAAAGGGTTAATTAAATAAAACAGCAAAAGAAGACTTGA
>DJJR01000021.1:22469-28482 GCA_002434245.1 Pelosinus fermentans | reverse complement strand
TCAAGTCTTCTTTTGCTGTTTATAGATGCCATTTGGATAAGGAAAAAGATGTTTATTTGAACCACAAAGGCACAATAATAACCCTTTGTGTCCTTTGCGCCTTTGTGGTTCGATTCGTTTATCTGTCTTAATTATAGAAATAAATGATTATTATTATCGCTATATTTTTATTTATACAGGTGTGAGCGGAGGAAAATAAGTAGTATGGATAGAAGTTATGGAAAGTATTAGGAATGTAATGAAAAATTAAGGCCCTTTTTAGTTATGCAGCTTTTTACGCCATATTATTTATAGATGACTGGAGAGATGATCATGTTCCGTACAGTCCGAGAAAAATTAATTATTAGCTTTCTGTTAGTAGCGATGGTTCCTCTATTACTTTTAGGCTTTAGCACTTATATACAAATGTCGAATTCATTAAAAGATGAAATGGTACTTACTTCGAGTAACCAAATGACGCAATTGGATTACTTGATTGCCAATATGTTAAAAGGTATAAAAGAAGATACGCAAATGATGTCAGCTCTCCCTGCTGTTACTCAAGGAGAAAGTGCAGCGCCGATTTATTTTGATACTAAAGCAGATACACCAGTTACCTATCAAGAGCCAGGAGATTCGATTGACCATCGCATTTTTACCGAATTCTCTAGATATGCAACTACTCATCAGGGTGTGACTTATGTATACATGGGAACGGAATCAGGGGGATATATTCAATGGCCTGCTACAAAAGTAAGGAAGTCGGGATATGATCCGCGAAAACGCCCATGGTATCAGCAGTCTATTAAAAATCCAGATCAAATTATGATCTCAGAGCCATACCAATCATACCTTGGTGATAATTTTATTGTCAGCATAACCAACCCGATTAAAGACCCAAATGGAAAACGTATTGGCGTTATGGGGATTGACGTTAGCTTAGAGTACTTTTCCCGGATGATTGAAGAGAGTAATAAAAGCAATTCAGGCTACCAATTCATGTTTACCAGAGACGGGACTATTTTGGCTCATCCTGATAAAGATCTTCATTTCCAAAATATTTCGCTCTTAGCAATGGAAGAGGGAAATAGCCAGCGAGAAAACAGTGGTAAAATGAGCTTTAGTGATTTCTATAGATTGCTCCATGAGCCTAAAGGTTTTCTGGAAACGACGATTAATGGAACAAAAGTGTTTATCAACTTTCAAACCTCTTCGGCTACAGGATGGAAAATAGCTACTGTAATAGACGAGTCGGTGCTTATTGCTAAGAATCGGCATGTAGCACTTGTCACAGGTGTGTTCATTTTGCTCTTGCTGCTTTTTACTTTTGGAGGAACTTTTTTCATAACCTTGTATCTGACCCAGCCTTTAGAAAAAGTGGTTCATCATTTGGAAACGATAGCGAATGGAAACTTTGCATTGCGTATTTCAGATACGCTGCTAAAGCAAAAGGATGAAATTGGGAAAGTGGCGCAAGCAATAGACAGCATGCAGCAAAGCCGCTATCAAGCGGAAATGCAATTAACATGCAGTAATGAAGAATTGACGAGCTTATATGAGCAGCTGGCCAGCACGGAGGAAGAACTTCGTGCTCAATTTGATGAGCTCTGGGAAAAGCAGAATACAATAGAAAGAAGTGAAGAGCGCTATCGGTTAGCAACAGAAGGAGCTAATGATGCTATTTGGGACTGGAATATTCAAAGTGGAGAGATGGTGATATCAAAACGCTGGCTGAAAAAGTTAGGGTGGTCTGAACAAGAGGAGGAAAACTTCTTATTATCCTGGTGGAAAAGCATTCATCCAGAAGACCAGCTCCAAACCCGTGAAAGTTTAAAGGCACATTTGAAAGGCAAAACAGAGGACTATTTATGGGAGTATCGCGTAAGAGGGCGATCCGGTAAATATTTATGGGTACTCACTCGGGGAAAAGCATTATTTAATGAACAGGGGGTTGCAATACGCATGGCTGGGTCCTATACGGACATCACGGAACATAAGATGCGTGAATTGCAAATCCAGCATATGGCGTATTATGATTCCTTGACCAATCTGCCTAACAGGGCATCGATTGCTGAGCATTTATCTGCAGAACTAGAGAAGAAGGAAGCGAAAGGTGCTATTTTATTTATTGATTTAGATAATTTTAAACTCGTCAACGATTCCTTTGGTTATGAAAATGGTGATCGCTTACTCGTTCAAGTAGCAACGAGGTTAAAGCAAATTGCCAAAAGATATTTTGTTGCCCGTCTGGGCGGTGATGAATTTATTATGATGGTGAAAGGCATTGTGGATGCTGCTACTATTGAGAACTTAGCTCAACATATTACTCTGGCAATTGATCAGCCATTTGGCGGAGATAAAAACTATTTTATGGTCACTTCTAGTATTGGTATTGCATTGTATCCTAAAGATGGCAATAAACCCGATCAGATTATGCGGAGTGCGGATTTAGCGCTCCATCAGGCAAAGAGGGACGGGAAACGCTGTTATGCATGGTTCCAAGAAAAACTTGAACATGAGATGTTAGAGAAGCTGCGTATTGAGCAGGGGCTGCGGGCTGCTATTGAAAAGGAAGAATTTGTACTTTATTATCAGCCCATCATAGACTTACATACTGGTGAAACTGTTGGTTTGGAGGCGTTGATTCGGTGGAATAGACCAGAGCATGGTCTTGCTTCTCCTGATGTCTTTATGTCAGTTGCGGAAGAAAGCGGATTGATTATTCATATGGGCAAATGGGTTCTAAAGACAGCCTGCTTATTTGGCAAAGAACTGCGAGATCATGGACGGGATATTTCTATCGCCGTAAATGTGTCTGTTAAAGAACTTTTGCAGCCAGATTTTGTGGAGCAGGTTGCAAAGGTTCTGAATGATACGGGATTTCCGAGTTCCTATTTGGAATTAGAAATTGTTGAAACCTTACTGATTGAGAAATTTGAAGTAGCACTTCCTAAGCTTCATCATTTACGAGCGATGGGAGTACAGATTTCTCTTGACGATTTTGGGACAGGATATAGTTCGCTCAGTTACCTCAAAGAGCTGCCGATTGACACAGTAAAGATTGATCGAACCTTTGTGATTGACGCCATGAAGAAAAGTGCTCATGCAGCGATTATCGAAACTATCATTGAACTGTCTCACCGCCTGCAATTAAAAGTAGTAGCTGAAGGAGTAGAAACGGAAGGACAGCGGTTTTTCCTGCGAAAGAAAAAGTGTGATAAAATCCAGGGCTATCTGATTAGTAAGCCAATGGAAAAGGAGCGTATCTGGCAGTACCTTCAAAATTGACGAGTGACTTTCTTTTGCGATATACTAATTTTTGGTGTTAAAAAATATAGGAGATTTATGCTGAGAAGGAGAAAGTAATGAAACATTTCGTGCCCAAAGTGGCAGCTGTTCATGATATTTCCTGTTTTGGACGCTGCTCTTTAACAGTCATTATGCCCGTATTATCAGCAATGGGAATTCAAGTCTGTCCTCTGCCGACAGCTGTATTAAGTACTCACTTAGGTGGTTTTAAAGACTTAGCATTTTGCGATTTTACAAACCATATGCCGGATTTCTTTCATCATTGGAAGAAAGAAGGAATTAATTTTCATTGTATTTACAGTGGCTTTTTGGCTTCAGAGGAACAAATTGATGTAGTACAGCACTTTATTGATGAATTTTCTTCCAACCATCCGTTGGTAGTTGTAGATCCAGTCATGGGGGATGAAGGAAAGTTATATTCTATTTATACGCCTCACATGCAAGAACGAATGAAGGATTTAGTTGGAAAAGCAGATATTATTACACCCAATTATACGGAGGCATGTTTTTTACTGGGAGAGAGTTATCAAAATACAATTTATGATACAAAGAAAATGAAGAAATGGCTTGTGGACTTAGGAGGTTTTGGTCCATCTAAGATAGTAATCACAGGAATTCCCTTTGTGAATGATAAAATTCTTACCATAGGATATGACAAAAGGCAAGATACCTTCTGGGAAGTTTACAGCGATCACATTCCAGCCAAATATCCTGGAACAGGAGATATTTTTGCAAGTGTGCTGGTGGGGGCTTTGCTGCAGCAGGACTGTCTGTCAGCAGCTATGGAACGGGCAGCCGAATTTGTCAGGATCTCTATTCAAACGACCTTTGCCGCTCAGACTCCCTCCCGGGAAGGTGTATTGGTAGAAAAGGTGCTGCCTTGGCTTTGCCGAAATACCAGCCAAGAATAAAGAGGAAATAGGGAGGCTCGACTATGAATCGCAAGCGTAAATTGGATGTAAGAGATATCGTATTTATCGGTGTACTCTCCTCTATGTGTACGATTGCTACAACCATTAAAATACCTTTTGGTGTTGGGGCAATGGTGCATTTGGGATCGGCATTTTTATATACAATGGGTATTATTTTTGGTGGTGTGTATGCAGGATTGGCAGGAGCCATTGGATCAGGTTTTTATGATCTTTTGATGGGTTTTTCTCCTTATACACTATGGTCTTTTGTTATTAAAGGAATTGCAGGTTTGATCGTTGGCGTGGTTGCTAAAGGATTATGGCCGGAGGTCACGGCCAGTTCTTATCCAGCAGGCAGCAAGTCGTTGCTACGGGCTTTCTTGGCTTGTATTTTAGCTGCTCTTTGGACGTTATGCGGATATATTCTAGCCTGGTGGTATGTTACGGGTAGTTTTGCTACTGCGCTGGGGAATATACCTAGTTCTTTGATGACATCAGGTGCAGGACTAATCGTAGCACTTATTTTAGGACCTAAGTTAGGCAAGCTGTTAAGACGTTAATGCTGCAGCCAAATGATGAAAGCTGGCGATCGATATAAAATAAAACAGCAAGATTCGCCGAGGATATCGAAGATCCGGCGAATCTTGCTGTTCTTAGGTGGCATTGGATTTTAGAGGGTAGGCTGCAAGGTTTTGTGACCTGCTTTTTTCCCTAGCCACCATCGCAGCAGGGGAATTCCGATAAGCAGCATGGATAATAAGCGAAATAATTGATAGGCAACAACCAGTGAAACATCAGCATGAACCGTCATGGCTGTGAGACCCATCTCTGTTATGCCGCCTGGAGCAGTACTGATAAAAGCGGTTAGAAAAGGAATTCCATAGAGCTTCACCAGTATATAATCAATCCCTAATGAACCTGCAATGACAAAAATGACTCCTCCAAAGCTATAAGAGACAATGGATTTCCAATTTGTTAATCCATCAAAAGTAATATCGGCTCCCATGCGTATTCCAATGAATATCTGTGCTAATGCTGTAATGTATTGAGGAAGATGAGGAGCGTTATAGCCTTGAATGATAAGGGCAATGGTTCCAATAACAGGTCCCATAAGGTAAGGCGTGGGAATTCTGATGATTCTGGCTAGGAAGGCTGAAATAATACATACAATTCCAAAGGGCAGAAATTGTTCAAATTGTAAAGAGGCAGTAGATGCAAAAAGCGGCAGAGGGGTAGAATTGTTTGAAAGACCGTAAATTGCCAGCATTGGTACAATAAATACAACCGTTAGTACTCTGGTTATTTGCATAAGAGTAACGACAGCAACATCGGCACCATCAATTTCTTCACAAATGACAGCCATTTGGGAAAGACCGCCGGGTATACTGCCAACTAGACCATTTATCATTCCCACGCCTGTAAAACGGCAAGTAAACCATCCTGCCAAAAGGCTCAGTGTCATAGTAGTGAAGGTCGTTAGCAGCATGCCGGGGAGCTGGTCTAATATTTGTTGACCGACCTGAAGGGTAAAGGGACTGCCCATAGCATAGCCAAGAAAAATCAGACCTGTATTGCGTATGGATTTTGGCCAATGAATGGGTTTCTTTCTGATTGTCTTCCAAAGTAAGGTGGTCACCAAGGGACCAATGGTCCAAGGAAGAGGTATATGGGCACTAAAAAAGATGATTCCTCCTATACAAGATAAGAAGAAAATTACAATATTATTTTTCATGTTTCGCCTTTCCAATCGATTTCATTGTAAATATTCAGCGGAATATTTACAAAAAAGTAATATAAATATAAAATACCATGAG
>DJJR01000021.1:0-22241 GCA_002434245.1 Pelosinus fermentans | reverse complement strand
CTCATGGTATTTTATATTTATTTTTTCTCAGTGTTCTCTGCGCCTCTGCGGTTCAGTTTACTTTCTATGTTTTAAAGGACGCGTAGCGTTTTTCTTACAGCGGGAAGAATAGCGCTACTATTGCAAGTCCCAAGAGTATGGTCTAGTTAAATCCGTTGCCAAAGAGCAGCTAAATTGTCAGTATTATATTTTTTAACGGATTTTTCTTTAAGTGCGGCAAGGGTATCGGCGCTATATTGAATGGGTTGATTAGACAAAGATCCTGATTCTGTTAATTTCCAGCCGCTTGAAGTTTGGGATAGTGTAAAGGTCATAGCTGCTAAATCCGTATTGCCATGAAGGGTCATTCCATTTACAAGTTCTCGGGTATAGTAACAGGAACCGGTAATAGAAGTAGAATCAGCATCAAAAATATCAACATATAGAAGGGTAAAATGATCATATTTCGCTACCCAATTATCAAACTGCTCTTTTGTAAGCTGCCTGGACACAATATCGATTTCCTGCAATTTTTCTAAGTCTTTTGTATTAAACGAATCCAATCTTTTTAGTAATAGTTGAATGGCTTTACGCTCTTCTGGGGCAATGGATGATGTAATTTGCGCTACGTTAGAGAGTTCTACAATTTTTCCCCATTGGAAGGTACTCATGGTATTTACCTTCAGCTTTGCGTCAAATTGAATGATGAGCCCCTCTTTCTTAAATTTACGCGGTAAATTGATTGGCTGATATTTTACCCCATCGTCCCCGATTATGCCGTAAAAGCCTTGAATAGCAGTAGGGGCGGTTACTTGGCCAGTCATATGAAAGGTGGTATTGACCTGGGCGGGATCTGCTGCCACAGCTAAGGCCGTATGAGAAAATACAGTAAGCATCAGAATAGAGAATAAACATAAGCATCTTTTCGTAATTGTATTCATAAAGCACTCCTATGATTTTAAAGTTTTATTGATGAATCAATCGCAGCGGTGTTATCTCAAATTGTCATTATCAGAGAAAAGTCTCTCTAAAGAGCATCGAAAATGCGTGAAAAAAGATAATCGAACCGCAGAGATGCAGAGAACACAGAGAAAAGATAGATAGGGTTCAAAATCCCCCTCAGCGTCCTCTGCGTCTCTGCGGTTAAATCGTTCTATTTGCTCTGTTTGCATTGTGATCAATTCCTTTTCGTGTTCTTTGCACCTCTTTGCACCTCTTCGCGCCTTCGCGATTCAAAATGTTTTATTCTTTTAATTCACCTTCGGTGTAAGAGCGTCATCGGGAACTCTTTTATAAGGCAATTTTCCAATGAGCTCATCCATTGCTTTCCCGACAGAGTTGTAAAGGTTTGTGTCAACTCTCATGGGCTCTAAGCCAGAACTGGAAGCTCTTAGAGACAAATATGTACCGTCCTTGACCGTATATGCATAACATTTTATCAAGACTCTGGTATCCAAATAGGTATCATCATCATCAGAATAAAGACCCCAGAAGGAAGGGGTTACAGTTGCTGATTGGGCATCGACAAGTTCAATACCAATCACGATATCTGCAGAAAGATCGTTTGCCAGCTGTTCCATGGCAACTTTATTTTTTAGCTTTTTTAGCGTGTCTTTTTGTACTGTCCCAGCTGCGGATTCTATGGGAATGATTTCATAAAAGGGAAATTTGAATTTATTCGTAACTTTTGTTTGAATCAATTCTAGAATCTCTTCATCTTGGCAATTTGCAGTATTAACTAAAGGTACCACAGCAACATGATACGTGTTATAAGCAAGAGCTGGTAAGGGGGTTAAAATAATATAAAGCTGCAGAAAAGCAATTAGAATCAAAAATTTCTTAAAACGAGTCATAATCTCACCTCATATAATTTTCTTTCCTAAATATAGGATATCATAAAGTACAAGCATAAAGAAGACTTGAATATTTTTTATCTTATGATTGAAAACATAATAGGATTGCAAAGCATATAATACATAACCAGGGACGTTTAAGAAGAGGGGGGAATGGGGATGGAGTGGGTCAGCTTTGTAATGGATCATTCTGGTATTACTATTATTTTTTTACTGTTATGTTTGCTCTGTTTTAATTTTGGCAGCTTTATCTTTCTGCTATTGATTCTAGCGGCACTTTATTTTGGAGGATCATGGCTGTTAGGATGTATATAAAAAGCGCACCCCCTCATTGCAGATTAAAAACAAGTATTGCTAGTGCAATGAGGTGGGGATACAATAGTGGAAGAAGGAAGTACTATCAATTTGTCATTATCAAGAAAAGCCCCCCTAAAAAGGCATAAAAAATGCTTGGGGGAAAAAATTTAACCGCAGAGACGCAGAGAACACAGAGAAAAGACAGATAGGGTTAAAAATTCCCCTCAGCGTCCTCTGCGTCTCTGTGGTTAAACGTTCTATTTGCTCTGTTTGCCATGATCAAGAAAAGCCCAAATAGCGTGTCTTTTCTGATACTCCTATGATTTATTTCATAGCCGTTGCGAGCAGAGCGAAGCAATCCCATGTTTGCTGATAATTAAAGAGGAGAGGGATAGTATGCTTAGAGTTAGTGATGCGGCCAAGGAGTATATACTTACGAAAAAGAAGCCTGTGTATGTGATTCAAAACGGCCCGACTGGACTTTGTTGTGGCAGTGTTGATTTTGGACCCTCTGTATATTTGGGAAATCCATCAATCGATCAGGGGTATACTATAAATGAAATTGATGGAATTACTGTATATGTGCCCCAGGATTTTTATACAAATGTTCCTCTTACTGTTGAGGTAAGAAGTTTCTTAAAAATTAAAAACTTATATATTAAAGGATGGAAAGTAATCTGACTCCTGTAAGCCCGATTTCTTTTGGGATACATAATGAAGGAGTTTGGCCGGATGAGTAGAAATGAAGGGTGAGAGAAGGATGACTAAAGGAGTGAGCAGCTGGTGAGTCTATTGATAATCGGAGGGACTGGCTTTGTAGGTCGAGCCGTTGTCAAACAATTAGTAGCCCGGGGAAATACATTTCAGATCGTCTCTCGTGACAGTAAGAATCACCCAAGAGACTCTATGGTTCAATTGCCTGAGCCGGGAAAACTATTCACTTCTGCTGCGATTGCGGGGACAAGCTGTATTATTAATCTAGCTGGTGAAAGTATTGCAGGCAGCAGATGGAATTCCGGTGTTTGCCAAGAGATCATAAACAGTAGAGTAAAAATCACTTCTTGTATTGTTGATAGCATTCTTCAAAATCAAAAACTGGGGCTGCCCTATCCCAAGGTATTAATCAATGCATCAGCGATTGGCTACTATGGCTCTCATCCTAAGCAGCGATTCACAGAAAGCAGTGGAAACGGTCATGGCTTCTTAGCCGATGTATGTCGAGCCTGGGAAGGGGAGGCTGTAAAAACGGAAAGCTTGGGAGTACGTGTCCTGCGTTTACGATTTGGTCATGTACTTGGATTGGATGGCGGCATGCTGCCGAAGGTCGTTCTGCCCTTTCGCTTTGGTGTTGGCGGTTATATTGGAGATGGACAGCAATGGATGTCTTGGATTCATCTTGATGATCTTGTGAACTTGATTCTGCAGGCAGTTGAGTGTGAAGAATGGCAGGGGGCGTATAATGCTTGTACTCCCAATGCTGTCACGATGCAGGAATTTATGGAAGAACTGGGAAGAGTGCTGGGTAGTAAAAGCCGTACTCGTATTCCAGCTTTCTTAGCAACAATACTGTTCGGCGATATGGCACAAGAGGTCTTATTAAAGAGCCAGAAGGTGTATCCTAAGCGCTTGCTGCAGCAAGGCTATACCTTTCAGTATCCTTGCCTTGCCGATGCCTTAACACATATCTTTAAAAAATAGAATCATAGTAATAATCCTGGCATTTTTCATAAATGTCAGGATTATTACTATGATTCTTATGCTTGGAACTCTATTTAAGGAAAGAACGTTTTCCATTTGTTGACTTGCTTTGAATGAGGAAGGTATAATTGGGGTACATTTTGACTTATAGCGTGTAAAAGATTAATATAAGCATAGATTGTATAAAAAGGAAATAAACTCCTGCAAGAGAAACTTTGTTGAATCAAAAAGTTTTGCCAGAGCAGTTGTATAGGGAAAGGACTGTATAATGAGTAAAGTATTAGTGTTAGCGGAAAAACCTTCTGTTGGTAGGGATTTAGCCAGAGTGTTACGTTGTAATCGAAAAGAAAATGGCTATTTTGAGGGAGAAAAACATATTGTTACCTGGGCATTAGGGCATTTAGTAACCTTAGCAGATCCAGAGGTGTATGATGATAAGTATAAATCCTGGAAGCTAGAAGATTTACCCATGCTGCCCACACAATTAAAGCTGGTTGTCATTAAGCAAAGCGGCAAACAGTTCAACACGGTAAAAACGCAAATGACGCGCAAAGATGTAAGCGAGATTGTAATTGCCACAGATGCGGGGCGGGAGGGGGAACTGGTTGCCCGCTGGATTATTGAAAAGGCACATATCAATAAACCCATTAAGCGGCTGTGGATTTCTTCCGTCACGGATAAAGCCATTAAGGAAGGCTTTAGCAAACTTAGGCCTGGCAAAGAATATGAAAGTCTCTATGCTTCTGCCGTTGCCCGGGCGGAGGTGGATTGGCTTGTGGGAATAAATGCGACTCGCGCTCTAACGTGCAAATACAATGCCCAGCTTTCTTGCGGCAGAGTACAAACGCCAACGTTAGCCATTATTGCAGCCAGAGAAGAGGAAATTAAAACCTTTAAACCAAAAGAATATTATGGAATTTCTGCAACTGGCAGCAATCATTTAAAACTAATCTGGCAGGACAAGAATTCAAAAAATACGCGAACCTTTGATAAAAGCGTTTGTGAAGCAATCTTAAATACGGTTAAGAATAAAAATGCTGAAGTGGTGGAAATTGACAAAGCTTATAAAAAGAAGTTTTCTCCCCAATTATATGATTTAACAGAACTGCAGCGAGATGGTAACCGTTTATTTGGCTTGTCACCAAAAGAAACTACCTCTATTATGCAGAGATTGTATGAGAATTATAAGGTGCTAACCTACCCTCGTACGGATTCGAGATATATTTCTACGGATATTATCGATACCCTCAAGGATCGGGTCAAAGCATGCAGTGTAGGTCCTTATTCTCAGATAGCCTCTGCCATTTTGAAAAAGCCCATTAAAGGAAATTCCTCTTTTGTTGATAATAATAAAGTCTCTGATCATCATGCGATTATCCCAACAGAGCAGATGCCAATGCTAAGTTCTATGAGTGATATGGAGAGAAAAATATATGATTTGGTTGTAAAACGATTTTTAGCAGCTTTATATCCGCCATTTGAGTATGAGCAAATCACTCTAAAGGCTAGAATTGGCGGCGAAGTCTTTATTGCCACGGGTAAAACGATTATTGCCCAAGGATGGAAGGCAATTTATGAACATGCTGGTGAGGACGATGAGGTAAAAGAAGATGTAGTGGAGCAATTATTACCCAAGATCAATCGAGGGGATACCATATCGATTACTAGCGTGAATCTTACCAAAGGAGAGACAAAACCTCCTGCGCCTTTTAATGAAGGCACCTTATTATCAGCTATGGAGAATCCTGTTAAGTATATGAGTAATGAAAGTGAAGCCTTGAAAAAAACCATTGGAGAAACAGGCGGTCTCGGCACGGTAGCTACGAGAGCGGATGTGATTGAGAAATTATTTAACAGCTTCTTAATCGAAAAAAATGGCAAGAATATTTTTATTACTGCCAAAGGAAAGCAGCTATTGGCATTGGTTCCTGAAGATCTAAAATCCCCAGCCTTGACTGCTCAATGGGAACAGAAACTAGGCTATATTGCAAAAGGAAGTCTGAATAAAAATATTTTTATTAATGACATGAAAAAATATGCGCAAGTGGTTGTAAGTGAGATCAAAAACAGCCAAGATAAGTTTAGGCATGACAATCTTACTCGAACGAAATGTCCGGAATGCGGAAAGTTCATGCTAGAAGTGAATGGCAAGAAAGGAAAAATGCTTGTTTGTCAGGATCGAGAATGCGGGCATCGTAAAAATCTCTCCATAATAACGAATGCCAGGTGCTCTACGTGTCATAAAAAATTGGAATTACGCGGTGAGGGTGAAGGACAGATCTTTGTCTGCAGCTGCGGCTTCCGAGAAAAACTTTCCACGTTCAATGAACGAAAAAAGAAGGAAAGCACCAAAAGCTCAAAGGGCGAAGTCGCTAAATATATGAGAGAACAAAGCAAAGGAAGCGATGGACCGTTTAATTCTGCCATGGCAGAAGCCCTGGCAAAATTACAGCTAAAATAGAATCTGAAATGGAAAAGGCCAGTAACCTACTAAGGTGCTGGCCTTCTTTGATGTTTACTTCGTGTTCTTTTTATTCTTCGCGTCTTCGTGGTTCAAAAGGCTTTATTTGTTAAAGATGCGAAGCATTTTTCTTACCTAATCATTCTTAATACTATTTAATTTTAGCGGTTAAGTATTCTTTTGAAATTTTTATTAGCATTATAAACAAGGAAATTTCAAATTAACGGAGAAGTTTACAAAAAGTTACATGTATTGCTATTCGTATCAGAAATAATTCCTACGTTTGTTTTGAGGTTATTATGAAAATAAAAAAACAATCTATCGGATTTCAGTTTATTGTATGGACATTACTGGTTTGTATCGCACCTTTCGTTGCGGGGGGACTCTATATAGAGAAGGTGATAACGAAGCAGGTACATGAGAATTTTGAATATTATACCTATGAAATATTAAGTAAAATACATAATAAGATCAATGATGGAGCAATTAAACCAGCTTATGAAGCTATATCATTATTAGCGATGGATGATCGAACGTCAGAATTAGCTGATATTGTAGGAGATCGCCAAATCGCAAGTTCTACAATGATTGACCCTACTTTACATCACTTTTTTGCTAATTATGAAAGTATTTTCCTTCGTACCTTAGGAATAGGATTTGGAACAGAGCAAGGAGGCTATATAGAGTACCCTAGCTTTTTTACAGAGTCAGGATATGATCCGAGATCTCGAATGTGGTACAAAGATGCAGTAAAGCACAAAGGGACCGCTTATTTGACAGAGCCCTATTATATGCAAACAACAGGAGAATTCACTGTTGCAGTTGCGCGCACGGTTGAACGTGATAATGCAGTTGTCGGTGTTGTGGTTGCAGGATGGGGATTGCATGAGTTAGAAAAGGAAGTAAAACAGTTTGAGATTGGTACAAGTGGCTATGTAATTATATTGAGTCCTCAGAATAAAATCATTGTATGTCCTGAACATGATGAATGGATAATGAAAACCCCACAGGAAATTGGTCTTCCTGAATTGATGGATCTCGCGCGTGATGGAAGGATAGAACAAATTACTATAGATGGCAAGAAACAATTAGCTTGTGTAAATACATCAGATTTATCAGGGTGGAGAGCAATTGCTATTATTGATGAATCAGAATTATCTGGAAAAGTAAAGAAAATTATGACTCCGATCTTTATTGCTTACTTTATAATGCTAGCTTTAATTTTAGGTTCCATTTTTCTGGTAACCAAGAAATATGTAATAGGACCAATCACTGGATTAACAGAAGGCGTTATAGCTCTAGCTAATGGTAATTTAGAGTATAGAGTAGATCTTAGGGATAAAAATGAATTTGGTATATTAGCCACTGCTTTTAATGATATGGCTGAGAAACTAAAGGAAAATTTCAAAAAAATTCAACAACAAAATGAAATGATCTTATGGAATACAATAAAACAAAAAGAAATTGAAAAGCAGATTGCTAGGTTAGACCAATTGAATATTATTGGGGAAATGGCAGCTGGGATTGCTCATGAAGTACGCAATCCCATGACAACAGTACGTGGTTTTCTACAAATGCTTGCCAAGAAAGAAAAAAACTCTCATAATGCATCTTTTTACAGCATTATGATTGAAGAATTAGATCGTGCGAATGGGATTATATCTGAGTTCTTATCCTTGGCAAAGAATAAAGCAGTTAATTGTAAATATGCTAATTTGAATGAAATTATAAAAGCTCTTATGCCCCTTCTTCAAGCTGATGCGATAGTAACTAATAAAAATATAATCTTAGAATTAGATGAAATTCCTGATTTATTTATTGATGAAAAAGAAATTAGACAAGTCATTCTCAATATGGTTCGCAATGGATTGGAAGCAATGGAAAATAAAGGAGAGGTGAGGATAAAGACTTATTGCGAAGAGCAAGCAGTAGTTTTGGCTATAGCCGACCAAGGAACTGGAATTAAAAGTGAAATTTTGGATAATATTGGAATGCCGTTTCAAACGACAAAAGATAGCGGCACAGGATTAGGCTTGCCTGTATGTTATAGTATTGCTGCTAGACATAATGCTAAAATTAACTTTAAAACAGGACCAAAGGGAACAGAATTCTTTGTTAAGTTTGAAATAACTAAAAAAAAATCATAATAGTCTGGGAGGATTAAGCATGATAGATCTACTAGACATTGATAAAGCTGATCAATACGAATTGAAATTCTTAGATGAAAGTTATTTAGAACAAGTTCTATATTTACAGCACCTTGTGATTAAAAAATTATCTGATCCATCAAGTTATTATGTAGATTTGGTAGAAGAAGAGTTTTTTATCAAACACCTAGAAAGTAGAAATAGCACAATCGGTATTTTTTATGAAAATCAATTAGTTGGTTTCCATATTGTGTCTTATCCAGGTCTATATGGAGATGACTTAGGGATGGATATTGGTCTTAAAGAAGATGAACTTTCTCAAGTTGTTCAGTTTGGTGCAGTCGCCGTACACCCAGATCATAGAAATAAAGGTCTTTTAACTAGGGCATCTAAAGAACACTTAAAAATGTTGAAAATAATGGGATACAGACATGTATGTCTTAGGATTGCTCCTCATAACTATCCCTCGATAAAAGCTAGCATAATGAATGGCTTTGTTATTAAAGGGCTAAAATTTAAGTACAATAATTTACTTCGCTATATATTTCATTTAGATATTAATAAACCTTTTAAGCAACCTCTATACAGTGTTAAGATAGACAACAAAGATATAGAATCGCAAAAATTTATTATTGGCTTAGGATTTTATGGGTATGATGTGTTAAAGTATGAGAATGGTTTTGATATTATCTTTGGCCATAATGGAATCCAAGTATAATCATTCGAGTTTGAAGGAGAAGAGGTCTATTTTAAGCTAACGGCAATTGGCAATATTAGAATTTCTATCTTTTGCATTTGGCAACCAGTGTGTTACAATGAAAAAAAGCAAAAAATATGGATCGCCTACTACTGTATAATGAAGATGGAAAGACAAGGGGGAAATACGTGTGGATCAATTTAAGAATGTTTCGATTGTAAAAAAGGCAAATGTATATTTTGAGGGGAAGGTAACGAGCCGAACTGTTCTTTTTGCTGATGGAACTAGAAAGACCTTGGGAATTATGCTGCCAGGGGAATATGAGTTTGGTACTGACGCTGCTGAAGTTATGGAGATTTTGGCAGGAGAGCTAGAAGTATTATTACCAGGTGAAAGCACCTGGAATGTATATACAGGCGGCGATCGCTTCCAAGTTCCGGCCAATTCTCGTTTTTCGTTAAAAGTAAAAACCATTGCGGATTATTGTTGCTCTTATGAAGAATAATTCACGATAAGAATGTAGCAGATACATACTGTTGTCACAAGCGTATGCTTGTGACAATCTTTATTTTTTGTACACAAAGAGAGGAGAACGTTTTTGAAAGTATTAAGGATCCTATTTTTAAGTATTGCGCTGTTTTTGGTAACGGTAAATGGGTATGCCCAAAATGATAAAATACAGCTTGTATGGCATAATGCTGAGGATGCAGTTATGTATGAATTGGAGATCGCCAATCGTCCCATTAAGAATAATAAGAAAGCTTCTGCCAAGCAGATTGTTTATAGTACAACCAAGATTTCTACTCCTGGTATTGAATTGAATACAGCTTTATTTAAAGGCGAAAAACTAAAAAAGCTATATTATCGTGTTCGTCCTTTAGATTTTGATAAGAATCCTCGTGCTGCTTTTTCAGATCCGATTCCTTTAAACAAAGGAGTTCTTAATCCTGTTCAGCCAACCATTACATCCAGCTTAAAAAAGAATCACCCCCTGCCGCTATATCCTGTATATTCATGGATACCAGTATTAGGAGCTGATTCTTATGAAGTGGAAATATTGAGTGCTTTGCCAGAGAACCCCAACGGAGTGGAAGCATCAAAATATAGAATCCGTTCTTCTATAGTACAAGGCGGATTTGGATTTGATTATTATGACACTCATGCCTATGTAGAGCCAGGGACGTTTTACTGGCGAGTACTTGCGTTAGATGAGAATAAAAAGCCGATTGGCAAATATTCTGATGCGCATTCGTTAATAGTGACAACAGGCAGTCGAAAATGGGCCGTATTTGGCGATAGTATTACCCATGGGGGCGGAGCCATTTCAAATCCGCCCTCGGATGAGCGTTTTGAATATGTCTCGTACTTGCCTTTTCCTGTGAAGAATTTAGGCAGAAGCGGAGATACCAGCGAGGCGATGGTGGAGCGTTTTGAACATGACGTACTTCCCTTTAAGCCTCAATATCTGTTTATTTTGGGCGGAACGAATAGTATTCGTGGTGGTGTATCTGGAGAAGAAGTCATTGAATCCTTAGAATCACTAAAGACAAAATGTGAGGAAAATGGAATCACGCCTATTTTCTTGACGGTTCCCCCTGTAAATCCTGAAAGAATACAGCGGGTATTTGATCAGCCAACCGCTGATAACTGGCAGGTGGAATTAGCGAAAGTGAATGCGTTTATTCGGAATCAACCCTATGCCATTGAAATTTATTCCTTGCTGGCAGATGAGGATGGAATACTGCCAGTAAAATATGCTCAGGATGGATTGCATCCTGATATCTCAGGTAAAAAAGTCATGGCTGATTCCATCAAGAAATTTTTGAAAAATCATCCCGAGCTGTAAACCGTACTGAATACATGCTATATAAAACACCGATTGCGAATTTTCGCATCGGTGTTTTTGCTTCTCGATCCGAATGCAGATGTTTTCTCTTGGATAAGCTATGTGTAATGAATAAAGGCAGGTCGTAAGGGGAGGCACTAGTGAGAATTTTAGTTGTTGAAGATGATCAGATGCTGCGGGAAGTGGTTGTTGCTGTGCTCAAAGAAGAAGAATATTTGATTCATGAGACAGGAAATGGCGAGGAAGGATTATATTTAGCATTGCAGAATGTCCATGACTTATTGATACTTGATATTATGCTTCCAGAAGTCAGTGGTTTAGAGATTGTAAAAACACTGCGTTCGCAGAACATTTCCATGCCGATTATGCTTTTAACAGCAAAGGACAGCGTACAAGATCGGGTAATCGGCTTAAATAGCGGTGCCGATGATTATTTGGTGAAACCTTTTGCCATCCCAGAGTTATTAGCGAGAGTGAAAGCCTTATTAAGACGTACAGGCATGGGAGGGAAAGAAGGAGAACTTTTGTATGGCGACATCTCTGTGAATTTCAAATTAAGAGATGGCTTTGTAGATAAAAATGCTTTGCAGTTAACGAGTAAAGAGTATGATTTACTCGAATACCTGATATTAAACCAAGGTCATATCTTGACCAGAGAACAAATCTTTGATCGAATATGGGGCTTTGAGTCAGAAACCACGATTGGAATTGTGGATTTATATATTCACTATCTTCGCAAGAAATTAACGGCTCTAGGCAGCCAGATCGTAATACAAACGATTCGTGGAGCAGGTTTTATGATGAAGGAGAAGTAATCATGTTCCAGAAAACCTTACGAAGATTGACGTTGGTAAATTCCATAGTATTTTTAGTGATTTTTATTATTTTTGGCGGAACCTTGTATGGATACGTAGCCAGGCAGATTTTTGATGATATTGATGAATCCATGGAACGCAGAGTAAATGCTTTTCGAATTCCAAACATACGCCCACGGGATGGAGGACCGCCCCTGATTTTTTTTGAATCCCGCATACTGATTTTGCTGCGAGATATAGAGGGAAAGATTATCAATCTTCATACCTATCCCATTGAAGGATTACCACCCGAAGTCCTGGATTTTCTTGAAACGGCCAGTACCGGAAAATGGCAGACACAAAAAATCGATCATCATGTGTACCGCATTTTATCGAATCCCTATCCTTATACAGATGAGACCATAGAGTTTAAGGATCGTCCCATTAAAGTCAAAGATGTTATAGCCATTAGTATAGTTGACTCCGAGTTAGCCATGTTAAGGCGATTTTTAATTATTATATTCATCGGACAGCTTATTGGTATGACAGCCATTGTGTTAGGCAGTTATTATTTGGCTCGCCGTGCCTTAGTGCCCATTCAAGCGGCATGGGAAAAACAGCAGCAGTTTGTGGCTGATGCTTCTCATGAACTGCGCACTCCCCTTGCTGTTATCAAAAGTAATGCAGAACTCTTATTGCGTAGTCCTGAACATACCATAGAGTTAGAAACCATCCGCATTACCAACGTCATTCGAGAAACCATACGCATGAGCAAATTGGTTTCCACTCTTTTTACGTTAGCGAGAGCAGATGCAAATCAAATGGAAATTGAAGCAGTGCCGATACTATTAAATGAAATCATTGATAGGGTTGTAGAACAGTTTGAACCTTTGGCCCAGATGCAAGGTGTTTCCTTAGATGTAAAATGCAGTGATACAATCTGGTTGTCAGCAGATCGGGAAAGACTGCACCAATTATTCGTCATTTTATTGGATAATGCGATTAAATATACACCCCAAGATGGGAACATCCAAATTATTTGCTGCAAATATTCCAGTAAGGTCTTAATCCAGGTGAAGGATACAGGATGTGGAATTTTGCCGCCTGATTTACCTTACATTTTTGAACGTTTCTTTCGTGGTGATAAAGTTCGTTCTCGTAAGAATGGGGGAGCCGGTTTAGGGTTAGCCATTGCACAGTGGATTGTTGAGAAGCATGAAGGGAAAATATGGGTGGAAAGCCAGGCAGGCATTGGTACCCAAGTCTATGTTACTCTTCCTATTGAAACATCATAATCAGCAAAAAGACACTTGAAAAAGTGTCTTTCTTTATGGGGCTTCACCAGAAAGTACGCTTGATGTTTTGTCGTTATCAAGAAAAGCCCTTTAAAAGGGTATAGAAAATACGTGGAAAAAAAGGAACCGCAGAGACGCAGAGAACACAGAGAAAAAATAGATAGGGTTAAAAAACGTTTTCTTGTTTCATCATACAGTACTTACCAAGTAGAATCTAAAGAAAATCAAAAAAAGGAACAGTAGAATGAATTCAATAGTCACCGACTACTGATAGGAAGCAAATTAAGGAGGACACATAGAAATGTCAAGAAAGAAAGCCTTCGTGAAACCTGCTGTTTTACTGGCAACTGGCTTGCTGGTTTTCAATACCGCTATACCTTTTACGGACGCTGCCGAGCTGTCGCTGGATGATAGTATTGCTTTAGCATTGCAAAATAATCCGTCAATAAAGATGGCGATTGCTGATAAAGATAAAGCGGTTTGGGGTATAAAGGAAAATGAAGCTGGTAAAATGCCGAATCTATCCTTGTCCAATAGTAATAATCGATCTGGTGGAGAGGGAACATCTACGGGTGAGAATTTTAACACCTCCCTTCGTGTAAATTGGCCTTTATATACTGGGGGAAGAACAGAAGGACTGATTGATCAGGCAAAATATAATGCGAATATCGCTACCGTTGGTGTAGCCAAAGTGAAAGAGCAGGTAAAGTTAGATACTACGACTGCTTATTTTAGTGTGTTACAAAATAATAAATTAGTAACAGTGAATCAACAGACTGTTGATAATTTATCAGAGCATTTGAAAAATGTTCAGGCTCAATATGAAGTAGGAACCATCGCCAAATCCGATGTACTGCGTTCAGAAGTAGAATTGGCAAATGCACAGCAGAATTTAACAAAAGCGCAAAATGCTTATGATGTATCTGTTGCGACTTTTAATAATATTATAGGCTTGCCTTTAGATAGTCAGAATACCATGAAAGATGATCTTGCTTTTGTCCAATATGATATGTCATTGGAAGACAGTATTCAAATGGCAAAAGAAAAGAGACCAGAAATCATGCAGTCTCAAGATACGATAAATGCAGCAAAAGCAGGCATTAAAGTTGCCGATAGCGGAAAATTGCCAACGGTGTCAGCAAGTGGTACACAAGGCTGGAGCGGCTCTAAATTTCCTGGCGACAATAGCAATTGGACGGTTGGACTTTCTGCCAGCTGGGATATCTTTGATGCTGGCGTGACCAATGCCAAAATCAAAGAAGCCCAGGCAAATATGGAGAAAGTCAACCACAGTGATCAACAAACTCGTACTGCAGTTGAATTAGAAGTTCGTCAAGCATATTTAAGTATGAAAGAAGCGGAGGCTCGTATTGAAACCTCAAAAGTAGCGGTAGGCAAAGCCAATGAAGACCTTAAAGCTTCTCAGGCTAAATACTATGCTGGTGTAGGTACCAACTTAGATGTTATTGATGCGCAAGTGGCTCTTACACAAGCCGAAACCAACGCTACCCAAGCCGTATATGATTACAGTGTAAACAAGGCGAAATTGCAAAAAGCGATTGGAGCAGGCGTAGAATGAGCGCAGCCCTAAAAGCTGCTAATGATAAGCAGGAGGTACGAGTATGCCCTTGGTATGGAAAAAAGTTCTTGAAAATAAAGGATGGATTCTTGGATTGATCTTTGTAGCAGCAATTGGCGGTGCTATTTATATCTATAAAGGAAAAACAACTCCCGTTCAGGTGGGACCAACCGTAAAGGTAGAGCGTGGCGATATTTCTTCCATGGTTTCAGCTACGGGAACCATTTCACCGGTAAATCTCGTTGATGTCAGTTCTAAAATCACAGGTTTAATCAAAGAAGTAAAGGTTAAGGAAAATGATATCGTATCAGTGGGTCAGGTGCTGTTGATGCTGGATGATACGCATCTGCAGGCACTTGTTGCTCAGGCCCAGGCTCGTTTATCCAATGCGACGGGTATCTATGAGCGTACCCAGCGATTAGAAGCACTTGGAGCGGTAACAACGCAGGCTCTTGATACCAGCCGCAGTGATTACAGTGTGGCCCAAGCAGCTTATGAAGATGCGGTATCTCAATTGAACGATACAGTCATTCGCTCTCCCATCAATGGGCAGGTTATTGGTAAGCCGACTCCGGCCGGCCAAGCGGTAGCACCCGGAGTATCAACACCGATGGTACTGCTGACAATCGCTGATATGTCAACAATGCAGATTGAAACGCAGGTGGATGAATCGGATATTGGAAAAATACAAGTCGGACAAAAGGTAACCTTTACAGTCGATGCATATCCGGCAAAGACTTTCAGCGGAGTGGTATCGAATGTTTCGCAAAAAGCCACTGTTGTTTCTAATGTAGTGTACTATAAGGTATTAGTTGACGTGGATGCTGCCGAAAACTTGCTGAAACCAACGATGACAGCCAGGGTTTCTATTCATGTGGCAGAAAGTAAAAATACACTGGTTGTGCCCCTCGCTGCTGTAAAATCCAATAATAATGGACAATATGTAGTGGTAGTCAAACAAAATGTGCCGCAGAATGTAACTGTTACTACGGGAATCACAGGCGATAGTAAAATTGAGATTGTAAGCGGATTATCCGAGGGCGATGATATCGTGGCATCTTCGGCTAAAACGCAAACAACAAATTCTACCAAGGGCGGTATGAGGGTTGGTGGTCCTGGTGGCATGTAAAGGAGGGGCTTATCTTGTCGATTTTACTTTCAGAAGTTACTAAAGTTTATCAACTAGGCGGAGAGCAGGTCAATGCCCTTGCGGGGATTACCTTAAATATAAGCCCTGGCGAATTTACTGCCATCATGGGACCATCTGGGTCGGGTAAATCAACGTTAATGAATATATTAGGATGCTTAGATCGGCCGACAAAGGGTTCGTATATGCTGGATGGACAAGAAGTAGCAACGCTCAATGATGATCAGCTTGCTATCACCAGAAACAAAAAAATAGGCTTTGTATTCCAAAGTTTTAATCTTCTGCCCAGGATGTCTACATTACAAAATGTGGCTCTGCCTATGGTGTATGCCGGAGTTGAAAAAAAAGAACGATTGGCACGGGCAGAGCAGGTTTTGGCAATGGTCGGACTGGAATCACGGATGAATCATCAGCCTAATGAACTTTCTGGTGGTCAGCGTCAACGTGTTGCCATTGCCAGAGCGCTGGTAAATGACCCTACGATTATTATGGCGGATGAACCAACGGGGAACCTTGATACCAAGTCTGGTGATGAGGTTATGAATATTTTTTCAGAGTTAAACTCCCAAGGACGAACCATCATTCTGGTTACCCACGAACCAGACATTGCCGAGTATGCCGGGCGGGTTGTCTACGTTCGTGATGGGTTGATTGAACGGGATGAATGGAAAGTGAGGTGAGTTTGTGTTTAGTGAAAGTATTTCCATCGCCTTAGCCGGGCTTAAAGCAAATAAATTGCGAGCGATGCTTACCATGCTGGGGATCATCATTGGTGTTGGTGCAGTAATTGCAATGGTATCCATTGGGATGGGGGTCAAAGATAAAGTAGCAACCTCTATTGCAGGACTGGGCAGTAACTTGCTGGTGGTAACACCTGGTGCCTCTAATGCTGGCGGTTCCAGGCAAGCCGCAGGATCAAGCATCACCTTGAATGAGAAGGATGCGTTGGCGATAAGTCAAGAGATATCGGGTATTAATCTGGTAGCACCAGCAGTTACCCGTTCCTATCAGGTGGTATTTGGCAATCAGAACTGGACCACAAGCATCCAGGGTACCACTCCTGATATTCAGGGGATACGTAATTACAGCATAGAAGAAGGAAGTTTCTTCACGAATCAGGATGTAGAAACTCGGGCAAGAGTTGCAGTACTGGGAAAGACAGTGGCAGAAAACTTGTTTAATGGTGGAACTCCAATCGGACAAACTATTCGAATTAACAATGCACCCTTTCGGGTAGTTGGTGTGTTAGAAGCCAAGGGGGAATCAGCCGGAGGCAACCAGGATGATACGGTTATCATTCCATTAAAGACAGCACAGGAACGCTTAATGGGGATTACGTACATTCAAAATATCAATGTTCAGGCAACTGGTACGGATGTGATTTATCAGGTTCAGGATGATATTACAACTCTGCTGAGGGCACGTCATAAGTTAGCAGCAACAACTCCAGATGATTTTACCGTGCGGAATATGGTAGCGATCATGGAGGCTGCCGATGAAACTACCAGTATGATTACTTCCTTGTTAGCCGTTGTTGCAGGATTATCCCTCCTAGTGGGCGGTATTGGTATTATGAATATCATGCTGGTATCAGTGACGGAAAGGACACGGGAAATTGGCATTCGAAAAGCACTGGGAGCGCGATACCAAAATATTCTATTGCAATTTCTGATTGAAGCTATTGTAATCAGTGTCACTGGAGGAATACTTGGTATTGTCTTAGGCATTGGTGCATCCTATGGAATTTCATCTGTCGCAGGCTGGAAAACAGTGATTTCGAGTCTGGCCATTGTTGCGGCCTTTGCCTTCTCCGTATTCATTGGTTTGTTTTTTGGCATATACCCTGCCCGCAAAGCGGCATTGCTTGATCCGATTGAAGCTTTACGATATGAATAATGGTCATAGAAAGAACAGGCAGTTTCCCCACCAGAAGGAAACTGCCTGTTTTCTTATAAGTAAGGGGCTTTTTTGATAATGACAAGCAGAGCAAATAGAACGGTTTAACCGCAGAGACGGAGAGGACGCTGAGGAGATTTTTAACCCTATCTATCTTTTCTCTGTGGTCTCTGCGGTTCAATTATTTTCTATACCCTTTTTAAAGGACTTTTCTTGATAATGACAAAAAACAAGGAATATTTTTATCTGTATGTTCTTTAGGTTCAAAGAGTAATATTTTGAAAAGCAAGGGATAATATTAACGAAATGTTAATGTAATCCTAATTTTTTTTTATTATGGTTATGATATTGTCAATATAGATACAAAATATTATTAAGAGGTGGGACTATGAAATCAAAAAAGATTCTCATCGTTTCAGCGTCAATTGGCAATGGACATATGCAAGCAGCTTCGACGATCGGTGAGGAGCTGCAGGCAGCTGATTCCTGCAGTGTAACAATTGTTGATTTCTTACAGGTTGGCCAATTTCGTTATCCTACATTAAATCGACTGCAAATCGAGCTGATGAATCTCATGAAATCGTCCTATTATGGAATTTTGAAAGTAGCCCCAAATCTGTATAAGGGACTTTATAGAATAACAGAGAATCAACAGACTCGCAAAATAATCGATTTTATAAATGCAGCCAATCGAAAAATGATGGCCGGTTTAATTGAGGAGTATCGTCCCCACGGCGTGGTCTGTACCCATCCTTTCCCTCTTGGTGCGGCTTCTGCCCTGCGATATAAGAGAGGCAGCTATTTTAGTCTTGCCGGGATCATTACCGATTTTGCGGTTCATCCTTGGTGGATTTCAAGCGGGGTTGATCACTATTTTGTTGCAAATGAAATGATGGCAAATGATCTGCAGGAATATGGTATTCAGAGAAATCAGATCACTGCCAGCGGTATTCCCGTTAAACGAAGCTTTATGCCTGCTGACAGGAGCATAAAAAAACAATTTTCACAAATTTTACTTATGGGCGGAGGTTTAGGTTTTGGGCCCATGGAAGAAACATTGCGCAGGCTGGAACAACTGCCAAAGTCTGTTCATATCACAGTTGTGGCAGGAAAAAATGAAAAACTAGAACAACACCTAAGAGTATTAGCTGCCACATCGCATAATGAAATTACCGTATTACCTTTTTCATCTCACATAGACTCCCTTATGAAGAAGGCAGATCTATTAATCACAAAACCTGGAGGGTTGACCTGCAGTGAGGCTTTAGCCGTGAATTTGCCCATGGTTTTACTTAATCCATTACCGGGGCAGGAAGAAGAAAATGCGAACTATCTACATTGCCAAGGATCTGCATTATGGGTACAAGACGAGAATGATATTGCTATAAAGGTTGCAGCCATTTTAAATGAAAAGTCAAATGTGTTAAAAGAAATGCAAGATAAATGCAGGGAAGTAAGCCCCCATGATGCTGGTAGAATAATAACTGAAAAAATAAATGGTCTTGTTGGAAACCGCCGAAAAAGGTTTACTGGCTTGGAATCTTGGCAGAAAGCGGGTGTTCAATAATGCTAAAAGCAGTAGTTGCAACAAGTTTGAAAACCATATCCTTTATGGAGCATCCCGTATGGCAGCAAATTGATTCTTCTTACTGTGTGACTCATCAATATTGCAATGATCAAGCCTTAGGTATCTTGCAGAAGAATGGATTTATAAAAGAGGCAATGTTACTTGCTGCATATTATCAACAGCTTCAGAATGGCGTAATCTGGGCTGATTTAAACTGGAAAAATATCCATCATTTCCTACATCCCACTACTCGCCGCGGGTTTTGGCATTTTTCCAATGCGGCATGTGATTATCAGCAGTTTTTTTCTATGGCGATCAAACATATACAGCAAGGTTGTATCGAAAGTTCCATTTTTTATTTAGGGGCTACAGCTCACTTGGTACAAGATATGTGCGTGCCTCATCATGCAAAATGCCAACTGTTTGATGGGCACAAAAAGTATGAATTATGGGTGGAGAAGAACTTGCCGAACTTTTCTTTTTCGCAAAATATGGAGATTGATGGTATGAATCCTAGTAGTATGCTTATAAAAAATGCAGCAACTGCCTTAGAGCTGTATCCCTATGTCAATGCAGAAGCTGAAATTGAGCAATATAAACAAGCAACAGCAATATTATTGCCCCTGACCAATCAAAGTACGGCTAATCTTTTTTGTTATTTCTTTGCCAGAGTCAAAAAAACCCTTGGTATTTCATCCTTAGACTCATTATTTAAAGATGCATTCATTCCTTTTTAATTATTACCGATTGGAACTGGAGTATTTATTTAAAAAAATAGAAGCAAGAGACTTCTATTTCATGTATAAAAAATAAAAGAAACCACAGAAACCACAGAACACAGAGAACACAGAGATAGGAATTAGAAAATCCTCCTCCGTGTTCTCTGTGTTCTCTGTGTCCTCTGTGGTTAGCGTTCTATCCCCACAAGGCTATATACTTTATTGTTGCAGATTAAGCAGGGGATTGCTTCGTCGTGCCTTCGCGTTTCACGTCTTTTTATCTTTTTTCCGCTCATTATCCAGAATCCCCCCTAAAAAGGCAGAAGAAAGTTTGTTGCCTGGACAAGTGGCAAAATTTCTAAGTTTTTGTTATGGCCTTACTATTAAGTGAATATACAATAAGGAGGTGATAGAAATATATGAGGAGAGGGAAAGCTGCCTTATTATTAACTAGCTGGAAAATTGCCAGATCCTATTGGTTTTCAGAGGAAAAGTGGTCTGCTTGGGGATTGCTCGTTACGGTTATTACCTTGAATCTGGGAATTGTATATATGTTAGTTTTAATCAATACCTGGCAAGTTAATTTTTATGAGGTTATACAAAGTCATAATTATCAAGGTTTTATGGAGTCCATTGGCCATTATTGTGTATTGGCAGCCTGCTTGGTTGTGGTACGAGGATATCAAATTTATACCCGAATGATGCTTCACATCGGATGGCGGCGATGGATGACAGAACGATATTTATCCGATTGGCTGGCTCATAAAACCTACTATTTACTACAGCTTTCTCAAGAACATGATATGGATAATCCTGATCAGCGTATTAGCGAAGATATTGAGATGTTTGTTTGGCTTACTCTTAGGCTCTCTTTAGACTTGTTACAAGATTTAGTAACTATTTTGTCGTTTATTGTGATTTTGTGGAATTTATCAGGTATAATTACCCTATCCGTTGCTGGATATGAAATTCCTATACAAGGTTATTTGGTCTGGGTAGCTATGCTATATGCAATGGGGGGGACCTATTGGACCGTTAAGACAGGGCGTCCTTTGGTGAAATTAGATTTTGACCAGCAACGTTATGAAGCTGATTTTCGTTTTAGCTTAATGAGATTAAGAGAAAATGCAGAAAGTATTGCTTTATATGGCGGTGAAAGGCAAGAAAAATGGAGTTTTCATCAAGGCTTCGGCAAAATTGTCGCTACCTATCAAAAGATTATGAAGGTTCGCAGGTCACTCACTTGGCTAACATCTTCCTATACGCAAGTTTCATCCATTTTTGCCTCGATTGCAGCGGCACCCCGTTACTTTACCAGTCAGATTCATTTAGGACAAATGTTTCAGATTGTAGATGCCTATCGACACGTACAAACAGGATTCTCCTTTGTTGTTGATAGTTTTACACTTCTTGCCCAGTGGCGGGCGGTGGTTAATCGCCTTAATAATTTTTTAGTAAGTATGGAAATGGTTCGCGGTCAATTGCCTAGAGCATACAAACTAAATATTTCCCGGGAAAAGTCCTCTGTATATTCTGCATGCAATCTTCAGATATTCTTACCAGATGGGTCTCTTCTCTTAAAAGACTTATCCTTATCCATAAAACCTGCTGATAAATTATTAATCATGGGAGAATCAGGCTGCGGGAAAAGTACATTATTACGTACTTTTGCCGGGATTTGGCCCTATGCTTCTGGCAAGATCATAGTACCTGATAAGCAAAAAGTAATGTTTGTTCCTCAGAAGTCGTATCTGCCTTGCAGTTCTTTGCGGGAGACTCTGGTCTATCCAGATATCGTCAAGGAAGATAAGGATAAAGTGATGCGAGAAATTCTATTCATGTGTAAGCTAGCCCATTTAACAGATAAATTACATATCGTAGCCGATTGGGGTCATACTCTTTCCTTAGGAGAACAGCAAAGGGTTGCTTTTGCCAGAGTGCTATTGCAAAAACCAAATTGGCTGTTCTTGGATGAAGCTACATCTGCTTTAGATGAGAGTACAGAGCAAGCCATGTATAAAATGATTGTTAGTAGCATGTCAAATGCAGCCATTATAAGTGTGGGCCACCGCAGCACTCTGATGAATTATCATACGGCAAAAATGGAGTTAAATAGTATGGGAAATTGTGTAGTCACCAAAATCCGCAAATAGTAAATGATAATAGATTAAAAGATCGCACAAAATGGAGGCTTTGCCTCCATTTTACGCGATTTTAACAAGTCATTTATTCATAGTAATGACGTAACACAATATACTTGTGTTAC
>DJJR01000082.1 GCA_002434245.1 Pelosinus fermentans | reverse complement strand
TATTACCGCTGGACTTAATTTTTATTTTTCCAATTGCGTTGAATTTCAGCAATTTCCTCAAATTCATTTTGAAGATTCCAGTATACTCTTTCATAAATACCAAATAGCTTTTGATATATTTCCCGATTGGCTTCATTAGGATAGTACGATTCCTTAATTGTGATAAACTTCTCAACCTCTTTAAGATCACTAATCATACCTAACGCATACATTCCCAGAACAGCAGCGCCAAAGGCTGATCCTTCTGGCTCACCAGGCACATGAATTGCCTGTCCAAACACATCGGCCATAATCTGAACCCATACCTTTGAGCGAGTAAAGCTGCCACCAACTCTAATTTCATTAACATCTCCTGCCACTTCTTCTAAGGACTTAAAAATACTAAACATCCCATAAATAATACCTTCCAGCGTTGCCCGAACTAAGTGACGTTTGCCATGATTTAGATTAAGACCAAATAATACCCCACGTGAATTGGCGTTGTAATAAGGGGCTCGTTCTCCAGAGAAATGCGGCAGCATAAGCAGCCCCTCGCAGCCTGCTGGTTTTTGTTCCGCATAACGACCTAAAATTTCATAGGTGTCAAGTCCCAAATTTGCCGCAACACGTTGTTCTGTTGTCGCAAATTTATCCCGGGCCCACCGAAAAGCTACGCCTCCGTTGTTTAGTGCACCGCCTAAAACCCAGGTATCACCAGCCAGATTATAACACCAGGTGCGTTGTTTCTTATCTGCCTGTGGCTTATTCGTAATCATCCGTACAGCACCGCTAGTGCCAATCATTGCTGTCACCTGACCAGGATTGACAGCACCTGATCCCAAGGTAGACAATACTCCATCACTAGCACCCAAGATAATGGCAGTATCTGGAGACAAACCCAGCATAGCTGCGATCTCTGGCTTGATACCCCTTTCAATATGAGTAGTAGGCAATACTTCTGATAATCTTTCACTTGTAATTCCTATCATATCTAACAAATCTTCATCCCAGTTACGCGTATGAATATTATAAACAGCTGTTGCTGATGCAATGGATTCATCTACAAGATATTTGCCCAATAGATAATGGCAGATATATTCTTTAATCCCAATAAACTTAGCAGTACGAGAAAAGATATCTGATCTTTCATTTTTTAACCAGATCATTTTAAATAAAGGATACATAGGATGGATGGGACAACCTGTTTTAGCATATATCGTGCTAGCATCATAAGAGGCTTTTATTTTCTCAATATAGTCCTGACCACGGGAATCAGCCCATGTTTGCATACGAGTTAGAGGATGACCCTCAACATCTACTGGAATCATACTATGCATAACAGAACTAAAACAGATTCCCCCAATATCCTGAGGAGCTAGTTTGCTCTCAGCAATCACATCTTTCACTACAGTTAACACACCTTGGAGTATTTCTTTTGCATCTTGTTCAGCCCAAGCAGCTTGTGGTGTATATAAAGGATACTCCACTGATTTACTGCCAATAGTCGTTCCATCCTGGCGATATATAACCGCTCGACAACCTGTCGTGCCAATATCTACACCCATAATATTTTGCGTATTCATTTTAACAATCTCCTTATAATGATATTCTGTATAGTAGGAGAAAGAAATGATCAAACCTGTTGATCATTTCTTTCTTATTAGAATGACTAAAACTGTAAGGTTAGCATAAACTCTCTTTTTTATAATCTACTAAATAAGGATTACGCGATAAATACACTAAGCAATAAGGTAAATGCTAATCCAGCTACACCAATTATGGTCTCCAATACCGTCCAGGTAGATAAAGTCTCCTGAACCGTCATACCAAAATATTCTTTAATCAACCAGAAACCGGAATCATTCACATGGGACAGAACGAGTGATCCTGCTCCGGTAGCTAATACCATTAACTCCGGGCTAGCAACCCCAGGAGACATGGCAAGAATTGGTGCCACAATACCAGCAGCAGTCAACATTGATACAGTAGCGGAACCTGTAGCTACGCGAATAAGCGCAGCCACCAACCAGCCGAGAATAATTGGGTTTACTTGGGCAGCCGTTGCTATCTTAGCAATCTCTGCCCCTACGCCACTATCAAGCAGCACTTTATTAAACGCACCGCCGCCACCAATAACCATTAAAATACTTGCAACCGCCGGTAAGGACTGATCACAATATTTACCGATTTGCGTCATGGAAAAACCACGCCACAAACCAAAGGTAAACAAGCTAAGCAACACAGAAATCAATAAGGAGGTGATTGGATTACCGATAAAATTCAATATCATCCGGAGGGAAGCATCTTTTGCCAAATAGATATCAGCAAAAGTTGACAACAGCATCAAAAATACAGGAAATAGGATAGTAATAACCGTGATGCCAAATCCAGGCAATTCCTCTTCCGTGCGGCCTATTTTCACTGAATTAGCTATACTTTCTGGCGGTGTGATATTTACTTTTTTACTAATAAAAGTGGCGAAAACTGGTCCAGCCAATATAGCTGTCGGCAAACCAACGATAATGCTGTAAAGAATGGTTTTACCCACATCTGCCTTAAAAATGCCTACGGCTGCCATGGCTGCTGGATGTGGTGGTACTAGTCCATGTACAACAGACAAGCCTGCAACTAGAGGTAAGCCAATTTTAAGTAATGAAATACCTGTCTCTTTTGCAATGGTAAAAACCAGTGGCAATAATAAAACAAAACCAACCTGGAAGAATACGGGGATACCAACAATAAATGCGACAAACATCATGGCCCAATGTACATTCTTTTCGCCAAAGCGATGAATCAGTGTGCGAGCTACCCGTTCAGCAGCCCCTGATTCTTCCATTAGTTTACCAAGCATAGTACCAAGCCCTAATACAATGGCAATAAACCCTAAGGTATTACCGAGGCCAGCCTGAATGGAACCTACTATTTTATCAAGAGGCATACCAGTAGATAATCCGACGAAGAAAGAAACAATCATCAAGGAAATAAATGGGTTTACTTTTAACTTTGTAATTAATAACAGTAAAAACAAGATAGCAACAAACACAATTCCTAATAACATAATATGATTCCCCTCCACTTTATAAGTATTTTCCTAAGCTCCTTTATTCTATATACTCCTCTCTTTTTATTTTTCGGCGTACCGCGCCTTTAGCTGATGACGTAGTCGTAAGTCCATATAGTGTGAGAAATTCACTTTCGTCTTCCTGCTTTACAATTGATCTTGTTCTTGTACAACGACAGCGAAACTCCTCGTCATCAATTCGTAAATGGATACTTCGTTCAAAAATATTTATATCAATAATATCTTCATTTTCTACTATACCAATCGGTCCTTCTTCTGCTGCTTCAGGTGAAAGGTAACCTATGGATAAGCCGCCAGATGCGCCAGAAAAACGACCATCTGTTACAATTGCTACATTACCTATTTTTCCTATTACCTCTGTAGCCCGATGCATCTCACGCATACCAGGCCCTCCAATGGGCCCTTCATAGCGAATAACCACCACATCACCAGGTATAATTCCGCCATTATCGATAGCATCCATACAATCTTCTTCCGAGTTAAACACTTTAGCTGGCCCAGAAAATATCCACATTTCCGTTGGCACTGCTGAGCTTTTAACTACTGCTCCTTCTGGAGCTAAGTTACCTCTTAGTACTGCAATACCACCTTCCGTCGTAAAAGCTTTATCAAAAGTTCGAATAACGGCGCCATCAGCAGGTTTAGCACCTTTAAGATTTTCCCCTAAACTCTTACCATTAATAGCCAAGGTATCCATCGTAAGTACTGATTTTAATTCATTCATAATCGTAGGTATACCACCAACCGGATATAAATCGGCTACAGTATATTCCTGGCTATTAGGAACAACCCTCGTAATTAAAGGTGCATGTCGGCTAATGCGATCAAAGTCATCATATGTTACATTCAAACCACATTCATGAGCAATAGCGGGGAGATGCAATACCGTATTCAAAGAGCCTCCCATTGCCAAGACAACAGCTACCGTATTATCAAAAGCGGCTTTGCTCATAATATCACGAGGTTTAAGATCCTTCTTTACTAAGTCCATAACAGCCAAACCTGTATCATAAGCAACTTTATGCCTAAGTTCACTTAATGCAGGAACTGCCGCTGATCCTGGAAGAGACATACCCAATGTTTCAGCAACAATACACATGGTATTCGCAGTGCCCAGAAATGGACACACACCCGCAGTGGGATAATAGTCAATGGTGACTTCTACCAACTTCTCTTCATCAATTTCTCCGCGAATAAACTGTTGCCTAGCGGCTTTTGACTTTGCAGGTTTTATTTTGTTAATCATAGGGCCACCTGTGACCATTGCAGCTGGAATGTTTAACCGTGCAGCAGCCATCAACATAGCAGGGACAATTTTGTCGCAAGAACCCAGTAATACCATGCCATCAAAAATTCCATGAGCCCGAATCATGACCTCTATGGAATCAACGATTAACTCTCTGCTGGGCAATACATATTTCATGCCGTTATGTCCTTGAGCAATACCATCACAAATAGCAATGGTATTAAATTCCAAAGGATAACCACCGGCTTCTATAATCCCCTTCTTTACATCTTCCGCAAGTTCCCGAAGATGGCAATGTCCAGGTACAATTTCATTCCAAGAATTTACCACTGCAATAATCGGCCGATCCAAATTTTTATAGATTGCGCCACATGATCCTAAGTGACCTTTGGCGATAGCTCGCTGATAAGCTGGCAATTTACTAAGAGTTGTATCCATGCTAATACTCCTTTTGAATTTAAATTTCTAAATTTATAATATTTTTGAAATATTCTTTCATATTTAATTATCATAATATACTCTTTTTTTATGGTAGGCAATAGTTTTAGGAATTTTTTTTCAATTTTTATTATAAAATAAAATTTTTATTTCTGAAATTATATTTTGAAAACACTCACCTAGAATATTTACAAGGCTGTTGGTATAGAGGATAAATTATCCGCCATCTTGTTCATCTTGCTTTACAAATGCATAATGCAAAACAGATTGCTAGTACTGGAATCTCCCCTGCGGCGTGCCAGCTGATCCTTCAGATGTTTGAAATGGGCTACTGAGCCATCTCATGACATATAAGATACTCCACTGACTATCTGTATTAAGAAGTAATAGTGCCAATTATCAAAAGGGATGGAACCAGTATGAAGCGCAGCAATCGGTCCAATATGGATTTTCAACAGCACAACAACAGATGATGCCAGGCCAATATGGCTATTCTTCAGGACCACAGCAATAACATCACCTTATATTAAATATTTTAAAGAATAAATAGATACTCATCCAGAAAAACCGTCGACCGTAAATGAGGTAGACAGTTTTTCTGTGGATAAACCTGTGAATAGTATGTGGATTGCTGTGGATAACTTTTTAAGTTTTGTGAATCCTTCTTCTCCAGTGCAATCAAATGTATGAAGATCAGCAAACTCCAAATACTAAACAGGAAATATTCTTGTAGCAAAGGTGGCTCTAGTATGGCAAAAAAAATGAAAACAATGGATGGCAATCAGGCAGCTGCTGAAGCCTCTTATGCCCTCACTGAGGTTGCAATCCTTTTCCCGATTACACCCTCATCACCCATGGCGGAAGGGGTTGATGAAGCATCGGCTAACGGTAAAAAGAACTTGTTTGACCAACCTGTAAAAGTTGTAGAGATGCAATCAGAAGCGGGTGCTTCAGGAGCAGTTCACGGTTCACTTCAGGCAGGAGCTCTTACAACAACGTATACGGCTTCCCAAGGGTTACTCTTGATGATTCCTGAGATGTATAAAATGGCGGGTAATCTGGTACCGGCAGTTTTTCACGTAACCGCCCGTGCTCTAGCATCCCATGCCTTGTCAATTTTCGGTGATCACCAGGACATTAATGCCTGTCGTCAAACCGGTTTTACCTTGCTTTGCTCTAACGATGTTCAAGAAGCTATGGATCTTGGGTATATTGCACATCTTTCCGCAATCAAGTCCAGAGTGCCGTTCTTACATTTCTTTGATGGATTTAGAACATCCCATGAAATTCAAAAAATTGAAGTGACACCCGCTGATGCGATTGCGAAACTTGTCGATCACAAAGCAATTGAAGAATTCAGAAATCGTGCCCTAAATCCCGAACATCCCGTATTAAGGGGTACTGCTGAAAATCCTGATATTTATTTCCAAAATCGCGAGGCTTCTAATCCTTTTATCGAAGCTATCCCTGACATTGTGGAAAATTACTTCCAAGAATTTAAGAAAATTACCGGGCGTGAATACCACCCTTTCGAGTACTTCGGAGATACTGAAGCTGAAAACATAATCGTAGCCATGGGCTCAGTTTGCAATACAACGGAAGAAACCATCGATTACCTGCGGGCAAAGGGCGAAAAGGTTGGACTGCTCAAAGTCCACTTATACCGTCCGTTTTCCAAGAAATATTTCTTTGCGGTTTTGCCTAAGTCAGTAAAGAAGATTGCTGTACTTGACCGTACTAAGGAACCTGGAGCAACTGGTGAACCCCTCTATCTTGATGTGCTGCAGATGTTCAACCATGAGACTATAAAACCAATTATCGTTGGCGGGAGATATGGCCTTGGATCTAAAGACACCACACCTAATCACATCCTCGCTGTTTACGAAAATCTTAAACAAAGCCAGCCAAAAGACCACTTCACAATTGGAATTGTTGACGATGTCACCTACACCTCGCTGCCGACAAAAGAGTCGGTAGATACTACACCGGAAGGCACAATTAGCTGTAAATTCTGGGGGCTTGGCTCTGATGGGACTGTTGGTGCCAATAAAACTGCGATTAAAATCATTGGTGACAATACGGATCTGTATGCACAAGGATATTTTGAATACGACAGTAAAAAATCTGGCGGTACGACAATATCCCATTTGCGCTTTGGCAAAAAACCGATTAAATCTTCCTATTTAGTATCTGATGCCGACTATATTGCCTGCCATAACCGGTCATTCCTTTATCATTACGACCTGCTCAAAGGGATTAAAAAGAATGGCAACTTTGTCCTTAACTGCCCTTGGGGACCAGAAGAACTGGAGGACCATCTCCCAGCCCTGTTTAAACGCTACATAGCAAAAAATAATATCAATTTCTATGTCATTGATGCGATATCGATTGCCGAAGCAATCGGGCTCGGCGGCCGCATTAACATGGTCATGCAGGCAGCTTTCTTTAAATTAGCGAACGTCATACCGGTTGGAAATGCCATCAAGTATCTAAAGGATTCCATCGAAAAGATGTACGGCAAAAAAGGCGCCAATATTGTTGAGATGAACCAAAAGGCTGTCGACCGCGGCGTTGAAGGATTGCATCAGGTTAACATTCCAGTCTCCTGGGCTGATGCCAAAGATGAAGAGTTGCCCGTAAAAGACGAGCCCGATTTCATTAAAAACATTCAGCGTCCCATGGCCAGACACGATGGGGACGACCTGCCGGTCAGCGCCTTTTTAGGAATGGAAGACGGAACGCATCCGCTTGGTACAACCAAATATGAAAAAAGAGGCATTGCTGTTTATCTTCCTGAATGGCAAATTGATAAATGTATTCAATGTAATCAATGTTCCTATGTATGCCCGCATGCGACTGTTCGAACTTTCCTCTTAAATGACGAAGAACGGGCAAAAGCTCCTGATACTTTTAAGACTAAAGAACCAAAAAATAAGAAACTCGATGGGTATCATTACCGTATTCAAGTTGCTCCTCTTGATTGTACTGGATGTGGCAACTGCGCCGATATCTGTCCGGCACCGGGAAAAGCGCTTATTATGAAGCCGGCCGACCATGAAATCGAGATGGAATCGGAGAACTGGGAATTTGCTATGACTGTGAGTGAAAAATCGGATTTAATGGATAAAAATACTCTCTTTGGCAGCCAGCTTGCTCGGCCCCTTCTTGAATTCAACGGAGCTTGCCCCGGCTGCGGTGAAACTCCTTATATCAGACTTCTCACACAATTATATGGCGATCGCATGCTGATTGCCAATGCTACAGGCTGTTCTTCGATTTGGGGAGGCAGTTCTCCATCCATTCCTTATACAACGAATGCTGACGGAAAAGGACCAGCCTGGATGAATCCGCTCTTCGAAGATAACGCCGAATTCGGGTACGGCATGTATCTCGGTTCAAAGCAAATTCGTGAGAAAGTTGCCGATCTCATGCACCAGGGTTTAAAAATTTCGATCAATGAGAACTTGAAGCAATCCTTCCAGGAATGGCTTGACAATATGGACGATGGTGCGGGGTCTAAAAAAGCTGCAGCCAGAGTACTTGAAGAGATGAAAAAGGAAAATGTCTCCGTCAACCCGATTCTGTCCGAAATTATGGTCAGAAAAGATTATCTCGTGAAACCTTCAGTCTGGATTCTCGGCGGGGATGGCTTTGCTTACGATATCGGTTATAACGGATTGGATCATGTCATCGCCAGCGGAGATGATGTAAACATTTTCATTATGGATACAGAGGTCTATTCTAACACAGGTGGCCAGGCCTCAAAGGCTACACCCACAGCAGCCATTGCAAAGTTTGCGGCCGCTGGGAAGAAAATTCGCAAAAAAGATCTTGGGCTTATAGCTACAACATACGGCTATGTTTATGTTGCACAAATCGCCATGGGGGCCAATATGAATCAAACCCTTAAAGCAATTACTGAAGCGGAAAGTTACAAAGGGCCATCCCTCATTATTGCCTATGCTTCTTGCGTAAACCATGGGATTAAAACCGGTATGGGCACGAGTATTTATGAGATGAAGAAAGCGGTTGAAGCTGGATACTGGCATCTTTGGCGTCACGATCCCCGACTTAAAGATCAAGGGAAAAATCCTTTCATACTCGATTCCAAGGAACCAACTGCTTCCTTCCAAGATTTCTTAAAGGGAGAAATTCGTTACTCCTCACTCAAGACCACCTTCCCAGAAATTGCAGATGGAATGTTTGCGATTGCAGAAGAACATGCTCAGGAAAAATATCGTACCTTAAAGCGACTCGCAGAAATACAGTTTTAATAAAAAGCAGGGGGTGCCTCAATATTTGAGACACCCCTGCTTTTTACTTTAGGAAGTTACGACAATGAATTTGTATTTACCCATTCTCTAGCTTCAATCACAGCTTCCTCACTAGGAATAGGGACATTCGACTCGGGCTTCGTACTTTCGATATGACCGCGCCAAGCAGCAGTATCATGCCGCTCAATAGGATTTGCTGGAGAGTTTTCTTTTGAACGGTTTTCAGCCATCATAAATACCTCCTTTTACAGTATTTGCACAATACATCTTTGGTCCTGTTGCTACTAATTATATTCCAAGCTCTTTACGCTTTTTTTCTATATGTTCTACATAAATTTGCACCGTTTTGTCTGCATTAGTCTCCACTGTGAGTTTTCCTAATCCTAATGTTTCAGTTGTTTCTGTTAATGTTTTTACCACTAGATCACTACCTGTTACAGAGGGAACAGGTGCTACATGGACTAACCAGCCGAGAGCAATAGCCGTACAAGCATCAGCCACTGCTTTTTGCTCTAAGTATTCTGGTGCACCAATGACAATCGGCAACATATTGGTATCTACATCTAAGGCATCAGCAATTTCCTTAGCAGTCTGAGTCATTTTCCCTATATCTACACATGCGCCATAGGAGAGTACTGGCGGGATTCCCAATGCTTTACAAACTGCCCTTAGCCCAGATCCAGCTTCTTCTGCTGCTTTCGGTTCAGCCAGTCCAGTATACTGCATAACAGAGGAAGTACAGCCCCCAGATAATACTAAAATATCTTTTTCAATAAGACCTTTCGTTATCCGGAATATATTACTACCACCTTGACCATAACGAGCCGTTGTACAGCCTACTATAGTAGCAATACCTCGGATTTTCCCTTCAACAATGGCATCAATAAGGGGCTTCCACGAACCACCCAGTGCTGCTCTCACTGACTCTGTACTAAATCCAATCATACAATTAGACACATGTGGCGGAATATACACTTCTCTATTTTCTGCTTTACGTTTAGAATACGCCTCTATTGCCATATCCAAAATTTTTGCAGCCTGTGTACGCATCTCTTCTGGCTTAAACTCTACAACTTGTGTATCTGGCATACGAATCACTTCATGAGTACTAACCATTGTAGTACCAAATCGTTTAGCATACAGCGGAAGAGTTGGAATAGTACAATTATAATCAAACATGAATAAATCAACTGCCCCAGTTGCAAATAAGTATTCTTCTGACAGCCATTCTCCTTCTTGCCCACCATATGCACTCATTTTCCCAGTATCTTCATAATTGAGTAACTGTTGGCCTTCACAAACATGACCGAGAATTTGAAGCCCCGTTGCCCCTGCCTTGTGTGCCTTTTCTTGCCATTCCGGAGTGGAAGCAAGTTCAATAACAATATGAGCCGTAAGAGGCATATGTCCATTGGAAATAATATTTACCATATTTTTATCGAGTAGTCCCATATTCTGCTTTGCACTTCTTATCTTTTGGGTTCCCATCAATATTTCTTGCAGTATATCAAGAGCAAACAATCCTTGGTATTCATTTGCAATACCTAAACGTACTGAAGTGAGTAGAAAATCAACTGGATCAGCGTTAAGATTTGTCATACATTTTGTCTGAGCTAATGCAATTTCACTAAACCCACCACCAGGGAATATTTTTAATTTACGCCATAGTTCCTGTCGTTTTGAAGGAGCAAAAGCTTTTGCCATTGACGACTCTTCCCAATAAGGTCTACCCATATCTTCAAGTACCCAGTTAGCAAAATTAATTGCCACTCTGCTAACATCTTCGTGACTATCTAAGCCAGCCATCTCAGCATATTTGATCAGCTTTTCTTTATCTCGAATTCTAAGGCCACTCTCTGGCTTCTCAGCAGCTGCCTTCAAAGTACGAGCAGCTTGTTGTGCATGAAAAATATTGGCAGATGTCCCAATTGTTACATGGCGATAAACAAAGTTTCTCGCAACCATTACATCTGCATCAACACCGCAGTTACCACGTGGCGTTTTTGCATTAATGCGGCAGGGACCGTTGGCACATAATTGGCAGGATAAACCCGATGTACAAAAGTTACAGCGAATTCTTTCTTGCTGTTCGAATCGATCAAAAACATTCGTCAAACCTTGGGCATGAACATGTTGGTACATCTCACGCATTGCAGGATCCACAATGACGTTAAGCGGGTAACCCTCTTTACCTTGGTCATGAGTCTGAATATGCTCACGCTGCCACTTATGTACTTCTTCCATAGATTTAGGTGATTTTTCAATATCGTAGTATTTTTTTGAATTCTGGTGAACATCAAAATGACGATTGGGATCATTTGCGCCACTGGCATCACCTTTTCCCTCAATTGACTCCACATCACCACGGCTCGTTTGATCTGTGCTTTTTATCAACGTTTCTTTCTCGTCTAACATTAGTTTTCCTCCTAAATTAGTATACCTGCAACATTATCCTTTATAGATTAGAAAATAGGTTTTATTACTGTATTCTGTCTAAATTGTAATTTTATATTCAAGGTACTCTGTACAACACCATTTATTCAAACATGCCTCTTACTCTTCATTAAGGTGCGAATTAATATTGTATTATTAAAGAAATTATTAGTTATACTACTATTATTAAATAATGTGAATAATAACAACTAAGGAGATGCATTAATGTTTAAACATGAAAAACAGCTTCTACAAGATGTTCGAGTAGAAAAGGCAAATCCCACTTATGCAGCTATGTTAACGGAGCAATTAGGTGGACCTCAAGGAGAAATGAAGGCTGCTATGCAGTATATGGCACAGAGTTTCCGAATTAAAGACGTAGCAATAAAAGATTTATTTATGGATATCGCGTCTGAAGAATTAAGTCATATGGAAATGGTAGCAACAACTATAAATTTGTTAAACGGTCATGATTTGGATACAGAAGGCGTGCAAGCAGGCCACATTCAAAGTCACGTTCTAACTGGACTAAATCCGCTGATGGCAAATGCCTCAGGCTACCTTTGGACTGCCGCTTATGTTAATGTTACAGGAGATTTGGCAGCAGATCTATTATCAAATATTGCAGCAGAGCAACGAGCCAAAGTTGTTTACGAATATCTTTATCGCCAAATTGAAGATCAACATGTTCGAAATACCATTGACTTTCTACTTAATCGAGAAGAAGCTCATAATACCTTATTCCGACAAGCATTCAATCAAATACAGGGAACCGGTTCCACTAAAGATTGGGGTGTGGATGAAAATGCACGTCTCTATTTTGATCTGTCTACCCCTGGAAAGTACTTTGATATTAAGAACCCTCAGCCGCCAGCTTTTCAGAATCCAGATCCTAATGCCAATCCTCCAAAATCTCCTAATCCTCTTATTCAGTAAGCAAAATTATAGCCAAGAGGCAACTGCCTCTTGGCTAATTTAAAAGTTACTTTATAGAACGTAGCAAGTCTTTTAATACATAGATTATGATAGGTTTGAGAAACTAATTAAATAATCTACTATTAAGTCCAGCGGTAATATGTCCAGCACAACAAAAGAAAAATAATGGTAATATTACTATGCAAAAGGCAAACAG
>DJJR01000072.1 GCA_002434245.1 Pelosinus fermentans | reverse complement strand
ACATATTACCGCTGGACTTAAAATTTCTACTATTGTCCCTAATTATAATATTGTAAAATACCAAAAACAATAACAGCAAACTAACACGTTCCTAACTTTAGTCTCTAATGCAGTATCCCTATGGACTGTTGTGCTAGATCTGGAATTTTTCTAGACTACCTCGCAATTCCTTAGCTAACTGGCTTAAGCTGTCACAGGATGCTGCAATTTCTTCCATGGATGCAGATTGTTCTTGGGTAGCCGCAGATACTGTTTGAATTTCCGAGGAATTCTCTGCATGAATGGTTGTCATTTCCCTCATAGCCGTTGCCACATCTTGACTGCCACCAGCCATTTGCTGCGTAGCAGTTAAAACCGTATGCATTCGTTCAGAAACCTGCTCAATTAAAACTACGATTTGCTGAAATGCCTGCCCAGTAGAGTCAACAATCTCACTTCCTCGCTTCACTTCATGAGTACCGTCCTTCATCGCTGTTACCGCTTTGTCCGTCTCACTTTGAATTTCTCCAATGAGCCCTGCAATACGTTTGGCTGCTTCCTGGGATTGTTCGGCTAATTTACGTACCTCCTCGGCAACTACAGCAAATCCTTTACCTTGTTCTCCTGCACGAGCTGCTTCAATCGCCGCGTTAAGTGCCAGTAAATTGGTTTGCCCTGCTATGCCAGCTATCGTATCGACAATCTGACCAATTTCCTTGGAACGATCACCAAGTTTCGTAACGACTTTACTTGATTCCATTACTGTTTTCTCAATATTGCTCATTTGAGTCACCGCATTTTGAATCCCTTGGCTCCCATCTTTTGCTGTTATTGCTGCCTTTTGGGAAAGAGCAGCCACTTCGCTTGTATGTACCACAATTTCCTGCGAGCTAGCTGCCATCTGCTCCACTGTCGCTGCATTCTGATTCACTACATCGACCTGGTGCTCAGCACCAGCAGCAACATTTGTAACAGAAACAGCAATTTGATTGGCTGCTGAGGCAGAAGCCTCGGCACCAGCCTTTAACTGGATTGAGGAACTTGCCATTTGTTCCGTTGCCTGAGATACTTGTTTTAGCATGCCCCACAATTTTTCCCGCATTTCTTTCATTGTTAGATCTAACTGACCTATTTCATCCTTAGGGTTATATTTACTTTTGTTCATTGCCAACAAGGTTTCTTTTGTAAAATCTCCTTCCGAAACCTTTTGAATATATCCGACCATCTCCCGTAAGGGAGCAGCAATTCGATTGCCAAGAATATTGACGGCAAAAAAAACAACAAGCATACTAATAATAAATAAGCCTGTAAAAATCCATTTTAGTTTGACAACGGTCGCAAATTCTTCCACAGTGGGAATGACCGCAAAGACTCCCCAACCATCTTGAGTGGGTGCATAGGCTATCAGATATTCAATGTCAGATATCACCGTAGTAATGTGCCCACTTTTTCCATTGTTAATATCGTTCATTGCTTGTAGCAGTGATGGATTATCCAAGTCATTAAGGGTCTTTTTCATAATAAAGTCTTTATTGGGATGACTTACAATCATGCCTTTTGGTGTTACCAATATACCATATCCAGCTTGGCCGATTTTGGCCTCATCAATTTCCTTGGTAAATCCTTCTAATGGAATTCCTCCAGCCATCGCTCCAACTACTTTTCCATTTATGGAAATTGGCGAAGCTCCCACGACAATTGCTTTACCGTTTGCAACGGAAACAATGGGCTCTTCTAGAAAACTTTTCCCTGCTGCTATGCGTTTAACATAGGCTAACTGAGAAGCGTCCACCATCGTGCCAAGGCTAGTAGTAACCGCTTTACCTATTACATCAGGGAAAAAGGTAACCGGATTCCATTGAGGGAAATCATTATGCATCCGTTGAACAAATTGAATTTGTTTTTCTGTATCTCCCAGAATAAGAGGAAATTGAACCAGTCCCTGTTTTCCAAAGGATTCCATGATTGTTTTTTCTTTTTGCATGTGAATATCAAACCCATTCGCTAACTGCTGTACCTGGACTTGAAATTTTTCTTCCAGATTACTTTGTAGCAAATTGGCTGTATTCCAATAAGCAATAGTGATTACACTTAGCAGCACAAATCCAATGATTGCCGTTACTATGGCTATGAGCTGAGTTTTTATACTTTTCATTTTATAATCCTCTCCTCTTTCTTTTGATGTAGTATAAGCAACAAAAAACAATGCAAGATGATTTTATTCATTATCAAAAACTACGCTCTTTCATAATGCTGCAGCAATGCTACAAACGTAATACGTTTTAAATGAAGTGGCTTTATAAAAATAAAATTATAACGTTGATAGTTGATATACGAAAAAGATCTTTATTTCTACAATGGTACAATACTTTGATCGCATTCTATATCCAATAGTTGATTTATGAAAATTCCAACAATGAATGGATCAAATTGTCTGCCACTGCCCCTTTCCAGCTCATATATCGCTTCTTGCAAACTCTTCCCTTTATGATAAGGGCGCCAGGATACCATCGCATCATACACATCGGCAACGGAGCAAATCCTTGCCAGTAGTGGAATTTGTTCCCCATTAAGACCGTAGGGATAGCCTTGTCCATCATATCGCTCATGATGATAAAGGGCAATTTGGGAAACCTCAATTGGAAATGAACGCAATTGCTGATGACCAAATATCGTATGTTTCATAATTATGCAATATTCCGTATTATTGAGAAGTCCAGGCTTATCAATAATACTAGTAGGAATATCCACCTTTCCCAGATCGTGTAGTAATGTCCCCATCCTCAGATAAGCAAGTTCTGTCTCATCTTCTACGCCTAATTTTTGAGCAATCCTACAAGAAATCTTATTTACATTGCATGAATGTCTCATGGTCAAGGGCCGTTTTTGCTCTAATCTTTTTACTAATAATTGTGTATTTCGAATATGATTAGTTAGCGTCTTATTCACCATACCCCTCCTTATACAGTAGTAATAACATCTCCTTCTCCTTTCTTATTTCGCAATACTCTTTTTAGTAGCAATTTTTATGCCAAACCAAACCTACCTATTACGCAGCAGCTTTCTACTGTTTGTATCCCTGTTATTACACTAACAACAGCTATTTTACCGAAAGAGACAATTTTCTTTTATATGATACGCAAAAAAATATGGTGAAAAAAATCACCATATTTCAAGTCAAGTCTTGAATTCTATTTTATTATTAAAATCACCATTGATGAAAAAAATCACCTGTTTTGACAATCATTGATCTATTATTTCTTCTTTATTGCCAACGTAATAAAGAAATGCCATATTGCCGTGCCTTTTTTACAATTGTAGAATGATCAAGCTTAACTTTTTCCGCTACTTTTCGTGTTGAGCCATATTTTTCGATTGCCCACTGGAAATATTGGCGCTCAAACTTTTCTTTTGCCTCTCTGTACGTCATTTCTGGAGAACATTCTTTATTTTGATTGGCATCCTGCAAGAAATTTCTAATTCTTTCCGGAATATGCTCTATTGTAATTCTCTTAGTATCGGTAATGACAATCAATTGTTCTAGTAGATTTTCCAACTCACGAACATTTCCCGGCCATGAATATTGAGAAAAGATGTGATAGATTTCAGGAGAAAGCGTTTTATTTGTATGATACTTTTCATTATATTTTTTGAGAAAATATTGAGTTAAAGGAATGATATCCTCTGACCGTTCCTGCAGAGCAGGAATGTAAAGGTTCAATACGTGTAAGCGATAAAATAGATCCGAACGAAATTCTTTATTGCGCACCATAGCCTCCAAATCTCGATTGGTTGCGGCTATAATCCTTGTATTCACCTTAATCAACTGATTTCCGCCAACTCGATAAAATTCACGTTCTTGAACAAAACGAAGTATTTTTACTTGAAGCGCTAAAGGCAACTCTCCGATTTCATCAAGCAATACAGTCCCCTGGTCAGCTAGTTCAAAGAAACCTGCTTTTCCATCTTTATTCGCACCACTGAAAGCCCCCTTCTCATAGCCAAATAATTCTGACTCCAACAATCCTTCTGGAATGGCTCCACAATTAATCTTTAAAAAAGGAGCCTTTTTGCGATCACTATATGTATGTATAAGATCCGCTACGACTTCCTTACCAACTCCTGATTCACCTGTAATCAATATAGAGGCATCCACTTTGGCATATTTTTCGATACTTTTTACGAGATGCTTCATTGGCTCACTTACAAAGGTCAAATTCGCATCGATAGACGGTTTTTGTCTTGAGATGGTATTGACTATTTCGCTACAGGGTTCTAGTTCACTTTTATATTGTCCTGATTCTTCCAGCAATTGATGGACTTCTGCCATATCACGAAGGTTTACAACAATACTGCAAATATTGCCATATTCATCTAAAACCGGACTTCCAGTAACGATGCTACGCTTTCCTGATTGAAATATCTGCTGAAAGGTTATTTTCTTTCTGTATTTCAAAACTTGCAATGTACCTGAATTCAAAACTACACCTGTCTGAATCAGTTTTTGCATCTTTTCATTCAGCATTTTATCTCGCGATATGCCCATAATTCGAGGACAATTTTCATTCATGCGGATAATCCTGCCTGTTTTATCCACCACAAGCAATCCATCATGAGAGGAATCAAAGATGATTTTTAATTCCTCATTTTCACGAATCAACCGTTTATTGTCTTCAATGATTTCTTCCATCGTATGATACTGGGAATTAGGAGGAAAAACAATTCCCACATACAGCGGAAATTCATCTGTCAAGATGGGACTAACCACTATTTTGCCATACTCACTATGAATAATAGTCTTATCCGCATCACTACATGTAGTATAAAAAATATCCGAGATTCTCCTGCCAAATTTAAAAGTTTCTTGAGGTAATAAGGGATCTGCAAAAATAATCTGCTGACTTTTTGCACTGATTAACAATATACATACATCATTTGGATTCATCATCATAAAGCCCCCAACCTATGGAAAAAATATTTCTACTCATGCAAAAAAGCATGTAAACGTCTGTCTACATGCCGGGCGTATTTATAACCTTATGATAAAGAACTGCAATACTCTATCTGAAGATAATCGAGAAATTATAGAAGCTAGCTGTAACGATTAGAATATGCTTTGCAAGTTAAATACCGTGACAATTGGCATGGTAGAACTAATAGTATATAAAATTATTATGATCCTATAAGCCAATGAAGTCAATTGAAGATCATCAAATATTAGCAAATTTATACTCTTTTTCAAGTATCTATATTGCCTGAATAACGCACTAGATGTGAAAATCCCTTTGCTTCAAATTTGAAGATGATTAAGTCTTCATCAAATGTTTCAGGACAGGATTGAACTTTTGAAACCAAAAATTCTAAACCGTATTGGGAGAAGATAGTCCATAGCTGGCAAGGAAGTTCATCTAATTCCTTATATGATGCCAAAAACTGCTCATGATATTGCCCTTCAAAAAGCCTCTTTCTCCATAGACTATCCTGGCTAATTTCCATAGTTACATCTTCTAGATACTTCTCGTGAAATTTTTCTGCTATCGCAAATTGCATCCTATTATTCCTACTTTCTTATTCATAATGAATCCGGCATTATGACAATTCTATCACGACTTTACGCATTTATCTTCTTTTATTTGAAACAAAAAAACCGCAATATTTGTGCGGGTTTTAAGCATTTAAGCAAGAGTTGCTCCAGCATACTCTAAATTGGTTTGTTTAAGGGCACTTTTTAAATCATCCTCAGGTGTACTGATTGGTTTTATAGCAAAGGTTTCCACTAGGTATTGCAGCACATTAGGGGATATAAAGGCTGGTAAACTAGGCCCTAAGTACATTCCATTGATTCCTAGTGATAATAATGCTAATAAGTCAGCAACTGCTTTTTGCTCATACCAGGAAAGTATAATGGAAAGGGGCAGAGAATTGACATCGGTATCAAAAGCATCAGCCAATGCCGTAGCGATTCGAACTGCTGAATAGGCATCATTACATTGTCCGATATCGAGTAATCTTGGCAAGCCAGCTACCGTTCCAAAATCCAATTTGTTAAATCGGTACTTACCGCAAGCTAACGTAAGAATAACACAATCCTCAGGAACCATTTGGGCAAATTCAGTATAATAACTTCTGCCTGGTCTTGCCCCATCACAGCCGCCGATTAAGAAGAAATGTCTTAATTTCCCTTCTTTAACTGCATTAACAATGGCTTCGGCATGGGATAATGTTGCATGATGTCCGAAACCAACGAGGATCTCTTTTTTCTCTTCCTCTTCTTTAAATCCACCCAGCTTCAGTGATTTCTGGATGATTTCACTAAAATCCTTAGTACCGTCGCCAGAGGCTCCAATGTATTTTACTCCATCCCAGCCTACAACACTCGTCGTAAAGATTCTATCCTTATAAGTTTCTCTCGGTCTCATCAAACAGTTCGTTGTCATTAAAATACACCCTGGTATTTCATCAAATTCTTTTTGTTGATTTTGCCAGGCAGAACCGTAGTTACCGACTAAATGCTTATATTTTTTCAGAGCAGGATATCTATGGGCGGGCAGCATTTCACCATGGGTATAAATGTTAATGCCCTTGCCTTCTGTTTGCTCAAGCAGCATCTCTAGATCCCTTAGATCATGACCGGATACAATGATAAATGGACCTTTCTTCACATTCACATTTACTTTATGGGGAGAAGGATTTTTGTACCTCGTAGTATTGGCCTCATCCAGCACCTTCATTACTTCTACACTCATGTTCCCGGTTCTCATTACCATACGTATCATCTCTTCAAGAGTTAAGCGATCATTAGTGGTTGATTCCAATCCTAAAAAGTAGAAATGATCTACTTGATCACTATTATATCCGATAAATCTTGCTTGATGACCATAAGCACTTATACCCTTTAATCCATATAATACGGTTGATCGTAAGGACCTGATATCAGCATCCAGATCCTGGTCATACATAATTCCAGCTTTCACTGCTTCTTTTAGCATTTCTTCTTTGGTATCACTCACATTAAAAGTAGCTGCTTCTGGATATTGCCCCTCTGGTGCCAAATTTCTCAACTTTTCTTTTATCTTTTGGGATTCCTTTATTAAATTCACATGTACCTGGGCATCAAAATTAACATTTGTTAAGGTTGTAAACAGACCATTTTCTACAAATTTTACAATTTCTTTATCAATTATTTTCCCTTGTTCGATTAAAGGCTTCACATAGCAAGAAATTCCTTTTAGCTGATAAATTAATAAATCTTGCAAATTTGCAATTTCGGGTGTTTTCCACAAACACCACTTTTCGTACACCCTTTACCGCCAAATGTTTGCTCGCACTGATAGCAAAACATTGAATTGTCCATTTCAGTCTCTCCTTTTCATTTTACTTGTTCAGCAATTGCTTTATTTCATATGAAGATCATGAGACAATGACCATTTCACAATCGATTGATATTCACTACCTTATTATTCCTTACAACTATTTTCTTATACTCATATGAATATTTTCACCATCCAATACCCTAAGTTTTAGGGTAAGAATATTGTGCGGCAGCTAACAGCAAATAGAATTGGAGGATAGAAAAAAACATTCCCCAAAAGATTCGACCTTCTGGGGAATGTTCATTCTTATATATAGTGCATAAACGTATCAAGTAACTCTTTATTATTACTATGACTCGATCCATCAAAGGTCAGGTCAAGTACAGGATGTTTGATCTCATCTTTATCTCTGTCTCTCAAGAGTTTCTGTATGGTAGCTGTATTTTCATACATGGAACTCACTGTCAAAATTCCATCCACATGCTCTGGGCAGCGAAAGATCTTAGCAAGTCGATAGCGTCCCGCTCCTCCGGCATATAGGGGCAGCCTCCTATCAGCCTCTTTCAATAACTCATCAATATTCCTATCAAAAGGACTATATTCTGACAAACCACCGGAAATATTATTCATTACACGCTTTACTCTCTCCAGCTGCTCTTTGAATTCTTTCCGGTTCTTAGAACTCTTCTTAAGGCTCTCATACCCTGTAAACAGTAGAACCTCAGATAAAGGCTGGTACATCATTTTATGATTTTCCTCTAAACCTTTTAATTGAGAATTCGTTATATATTCATTGAATATAACGCTCCCTTCTCCCAGAACAACGATCTTTTTATCATATGTCTTTTTCTGTAATTTTCGATACACATCTTGAGAAAGCTGAATCAGGTTCTGTTCATTCAGCCCACCGTGCCTGATTAAATCCAGCACTTTCAGCAAAATCATGTCCCGGTCGACTGGATCAGAAGCTTGAGCCAAATCAGCCGCTATAACCCCTAATGCAAAGTCATAGCCATACTCTTTGCTTTCCAATAAGTCTTCAATAAATGGAGAAACCACTTCCCCTTGATAGCCTGCGCCTTTTAATTTTTCATTTACCAGTCTTGCGTACTGGCCATACACCTCGCTGCCTTCACTTTGGGGCAGCCACAGTTTAATTCTCTTCTCCTCAGATTTCTCCAAATAATAGAAGATGTCCCCCAATAAGGAAAACATAGATACATATTCCTTAGACTTGGTAAATCCTTTTCCCACTTCTAATGACCGTTGGCTGGTTGGCGGTAAAATATCTGCTGCAATTCCCTTGGATGTCAACCATTCACACAAAACTTGACTATAGGGATAAAGATTTGGCAATAACAGTTTTCCCTGGAAGTTTTCTTTTGTACTCAGGGTGGTATGAGGTACTGATTTTTCTATCGCCGTTTTTGCATCATAATGATCCAAACTATTGATGAAAGCTTCTAATCGGGTAATGACCCCGACACTTGATGAGTGTTCGTCAACCTCAATATGCAAATATGGTTTCCCCTGCATTTCGGCATTGAAATAATGACTCAGCACCGTATCTGGACCGCATCCATGATTGGTAATATAGATGGGATACAGATTGGGCATATCCCGTACAATTTTTGCTCCGGCTAAAATATGTTGTCCAAATGGCCAATACATATTGGGATGATCCTCTGAAACATCATAGTCAAAAGCGGGAATGTTAGCCAGGTTTAATACCTTATAACCCATCTTCCTTAAAATTTGGGGAATCTTCATATTCAGTACAGGATCCGCTACATTATAGGTTCTGGTCATAATCACAAAGGCCTTTTCCTCATCTTGAAGACTCTTAACCAATTCCTGGCTCAAGACCTCCACATCCCGACCGTATTCCTGCATCCTCGCCATGCCTTTCATAATGGCAAATACCATCTGCCCTTTATTTTTCCCTAATTCCTTTCCCATACTCAGTAAAGTCTTCATCATGTACACTTTGCCGAACTTGAAGGAAAGGGCTGGAGCTAATAATTTCACACCTTTTTTCTCTAAGTCCATCACATGGGACACAATTTGCGAGGCGGTTTGCATGTATACGCAGGCATAATCTTCCCGGGATTTTGATACATCATGCTTCATCGTGTACAGACTTGGCAGAAAAATATAATCGACTCCTTGTTTTAATAAGGAAGCTACATGACCATTGATCAGCTTAATAGGATAGCAGGTTTCTTCCAGAGAATACTCCTGGCTGAGAGCCACAATTTCCTCATCGGTTGCTTTGGACAGAACTACATTAAAACCTAGTGTTTTAAATATTTCATGAAACATAGGAAACAATTTGTGTAAGAATAAGACTCTGGGAATACCAATCGTAAGCTTCGCAGCATCAATGTCCCCGGTATAACCTTTTAGAAATAGTCCTTCCATCTCTTGCTCCACATTTCGCGGGATGGAACGATCAGCCTCTTTGCTGACACTGTTAGCAATTTGGATCAACTTCTCCTTAACCAAAAGTGCAGTACCTAATGCACCTGTCACACTGAAGAATTTCGGCAGGATGATATTACGTTTTAGAACCCCGCGAAATGCGTTGACCACCGCCTGATTATGAGCAATCCCTCCCTGTAAGAACACTATATTACCAATGGCTCTATTTCCCACCACACGGTTTAGATAGTTACTTACAATGGAGTAAGCCAGTCCTGCGGCAATATCTTCCTTACTTTCATTACTTGCCAAGGCTTTGGCAACATTTCCTTCAATAAACACCGTACATCGATCTCCCAAATTCAAAGGGTTTTCACTTTGCAGCGCCAGCTGGGAGAAATCTTCAATAGGAATATCTAATTTTTTTGCCTGTTCCTCAATAAATGATCCTGTTCCTGCGGCGCAAATTTTGTTCATCTCAAAATCCACAACCATACCGTTTTGTATGCTGATATATTTAGAATCCTGTCCGCCGATTTCAAAAACAGTGTCCACCTCAGGATCAGCCTCTACCGCACCTTTGGCTTGCGCAGTAATCTCATCTACAATGACTGCTGCTTCTAATTCATTCCCAATGAGATAACGCCCTGATCCCGTAGTACCTATACCTTTTATCCTAAGGCGATGCTCAAACTGTTCCTGCAAAGAATCCATTCCTTCGCGAACAGCCTGTCTAGGATTCCCTTTTGTACGCAAATAGCGGTATGCAATCACATGCTTCTCATCATCGATTACTACCAGGTTCGTACTGGTAGAGCCAATGTCAATTCCCAAATATCCCTCATAACGGTTAGCCACATGCTGGCAGTCATGTTTATGAATGCTCTCATTTTGACCGAAGGGATATAAGGCGGGATAACCATCATTTCGTGCATCTTTTATATGTGAAAAATCAGCAGCACTTTTAAGCTCTTCCAACGTTACTACCTGCTTTTTCTCATTTGCAAGACGAGCTGCCCCCCACGCACTCATCTTATCAAAATGCTTTGGTATCAAGATATCTTCATCTTCTAACGCAAAGACTTCTTTTAATGCCTTTATTACACCTTTGTTATATACTACACCTCCAGTGAGCATAACCGGTTTTGCAAGAATCGCTTTTTGTACCACATTGGCTTTAAAATTTCGCACAAGAGCGTACGCTAATCCTAATAATATATCTTCGGTTTTCACACCTTCTTGTTGATGGTGAATCATATCGGTTTTGGAAAACACACTGCATCGTCCGGCAATCCGGGGTATGGTTGTCGCTTTTTGCGTGTAATCGGAATACTCATATAGACTAATTCCCAGCCGAGAAACTTGCTCTTCCAAAAAAGATCCCGTTCCGGCAGAACAGCTTGAGTTCATGGAAAATTTGATATGTGTTCGGTCTTGTGCTGAAAGATTTGTAATACACTTCGCTTTTTGGGCTCCCAGCTCAATGATGCTTTGCAAAGAATCATTGCTGGCAAAAGCTCCTTCAATTAATGCCGTGACTTCATTAAGGTAATAGTTCTTCAAAGCAGGTATTCCTTCTGCCTGCTCGCCGGTGATACCAAACTCAACGACCCTGCACTGAAGTACAGGGGTTACTTTAGCGACTGGAAGTCGCATAATACGGCTAAAGCCGTTTAAAACTGGGATTGAAAATCCATTTGAATAGTAAAGTCTTTAACTTTACTAT
>DJJR01000012.1 GCA_002434245.1 Pelosinus fermentans | reverse complement strand
AAAAAACGTTTTGCGACAGCCTCTTAACTTTGACATAGCGATAAAATAAAAACAATTTAGAAGTATTGTCTTTTAATTTGGGACAAAGAACCTGTCCCTATGTCCCATAAAAACAAAGCAGTAAAAATTAGTGATTTCAAGAAGCAAGTCGATTCATACATTAGATTGAATGCGCAAGGAAGCGTTGAGGGAGTAGCAAATAATACTGGTAATATGAACATTTCTTCTGTTTCTTGGATAATTTAAATGGGACAAGGAACCTGTCCCCGTGTCCCTTCCTAAAATAAATAGTAATAATGGAGTGACAAAATTGATAGAGAAGTGTTATTGGTGTGGTCGAGATGCTACTTCAAGAGAGCATGTTCCTCCAAAATGTCTTTTCCCAGAGGATAAAGACATTGAATCAATTTACAAAAAAACTTTTCGATGTTCGCTTATCACTGTCCTATCTTGTGATGAACATAATCTTGCAAAATCACATCATGATGAATATCTTATGGTGTGTCTCGGGGGAAGAGTTGGTAATAATGGTATTGCTTATATTCATACCAATACTAAGATAAAACGAGCTATTAAACGAAATTCAAAATTGATTCAAGTTCAAGGTGAGGATGAGATTAGTATTTTAGGGAAACAATTTCCTGTATTATTTGTCCAAATTGATAATTATCGTTTGATGCACTCTTTTGAATCTATTGCAAGAGCTTTAGTTTTTCATGAATTTAGTTTTTGTTATCAAGGTCGTTGCCAAGTAATTGCTGATATATTTTTTTCACCTAAAGACTTCAAATCAACTAAATTCCAAGCGAAAAGCGCTCAAATATTAAGTGAAGAACGTAAACGATGGGGCACAGAAAAGAAGGGGGATAACCCAAGGATTTTTACATATCAATTCAGCAAGGTAGATGCTGGTGGTACATTTACAGTAGCTCTTACTTTCTATGAAAAAACGGTGGTATATATTATTATGTCTTTACTGGATGATAAAACGTACGAAAAAGTGAAAGAACAGTTAAAATCCAAAATTGATCAATTTTTAAATGGCATTACAGTATAAAATAAGCTAAAAAAACCTTTGTCAGGCGGTTGACAGAGGTTCATACGCTGTGTTGGCAAGATTACTTATAATCGAGAAGCCAATAATGTGTATTTAGGGATTCAGTGTAATTGATCAAGAAACTCCTGCTAATTTTTGTGTAAATTTAGCAGGAATTTTGTCTTTTTGTGGGAATTATAGTCCTTAAAAAGTTAAGTTGGTTTAGACAAAAGACGTTGAAGGTGTGCTGACAATTATTTGAATTTGACTATAGAAAAATTAATTAAATGTGCGGTTTTATTGGATTTTTACAGTAGTCAAAATGGCTGACTGTTAAGGGAGAATATATGTCTAATAGAATAATTCTAAAGGTTAAATATGAAGATCGAGAACTAGCAAAAAGTCTTGGAGCAAAGTGGGATTCAGAAGGAAAATATTGGTATGCAGATAATTATTCTAACCTTAAAATAATTCAAAAATGGTTTCCTCCAGAAACCAAAATAAAAAAAGTTGAACTAAGTGATTTTGAATTATATGAAAAGTTTACGCGAATACCATCGCGGTTTAAAAATGGACAAGAAATATTGAAGTATTTAGGATTGGATCAGAATAGAATGAAAAAGACCTCCGGCTTTTGTCCAATGTGTGATAGTACATATACTAATGAATGGACAATCGATAAAATTGAAATATGGCACACGTGGGGACATCCAGAATATAGTAATCCAAGAATTTATCTAACAAAAAAAGAAGAGTTTATTTTAAATCTTTATCTCGAAGAAGTAGGTAATTGAGTATGGTCAAATTGGCGCAGGTATCCCGTTCAGGTGCATTAGCATGGTAGGAATACCTTTATAAATAACAGTGAGAGGAGGTTAATTATGATATCCAAGGACAAAGCTAAATGGAAAGAAGACTTAAACGAAATTTATAAAGAAAAACCAGTTATAGTTCGTCCTCGTATTGTCTTTACACAATTAGCTAGATTATGGAAAGGTGGAGCGTCTCTTCATTTTTTTATACTCATAAATCCTGCTCTAAAAGATGCAGTTCCCGAGGCTAGATATTATTTATTAGCCCACGAATACGGTCATGTTTATAAATGCCATATTTTACATGGAATTAAGATGTTAATTTCTTTTTGGGCATTTTTTTTATGGCTTGGGGCAGCATTCCAATATGTATCAGTTCATTGGTATTTACTTGGCTTATTTGTCTTGGGAAGTTTACTTTATTATTTCAATAAAAAAGTTAATATTGCCGAAGATGAAGCCGATGAATTTGCTATTAAACTAAAAGGAAGTAAGGTGATGTATAACGGTTGTTCTTGGGTAGGTGAAAAGTTGAATGATATTAATGATGCGAGAAAGAAAAAATTAATTAAATATAAAAATTATAAAGATTAAGTAAATATATAACTGATTCATTGAAAGGGAAAAAGTAACAGTTGAGGTAATGTCTGGCTATTCTAGAACAAAGAATCAGAGGAGATAAGTGTTGATAAAATGACAAAAGAACAAGAATTTAGAGTCAAACTAGGCTTTGAAGAAGAGATTGTTTATCACTATTGTAGTTTGGAAGCATTATACGGGATAATCTCTTCGAGAAGTATTTGGTTAACATCGCTTGATTCGACTAATGACAATAAAGAATTAAAAATTGGTCAAACAATATTAGATAATGCGTTGAAAGAGTTAATTGTTGAAGAAAATGATTTACAGTATAAAAAGCTTTTAGAAAAAATAGCTAACGAACCTAATGAAGATGAGTACAAAAAGTACAGGAAGAATAAAACATACCATTATTATGGTGCGTCATTTGTAAATAATAGAGATAGTTTAACGCATTGGGAGCGTTATGGGAATAATGGAGTTGGTGTGTGCGTAGCGTTTAATTTGTGGATGATACAAAATTATTTTATGTGTAGTTGCCTTCCAGACATATGTAGAATGTGGCTATGGAATTCAAAGGTACTTTATAATGAGCAACAACAAAAAGAATATATAAAAATGGATATTCAATCAAAGATTAATGGATTTACTGAGATGTATAATGATAAAGTAAGCTTGTCTGAAATATTAAATATACCAAATGTGTGTAGTGTTTTATATCATACTACTTTATCACAAGTAAAACCGAGATTTAAACATTTAGGATTTTCAGATGAAAGTGAGTATCGTTTAGTATTTGAGGAAGGGCAAGCTGAAGAGACTGCTAAATATCTTGATAGTATAGATAATCTTAAGCGGTTGTCTGAAAAAATAAAAAATGTTATTAATGAATTAAATTTAGAGATGGAAAAGAGAAAGCATGCCATTATTGGTAAGTCAATACGTAGCTACTATGCTCTCAATTTAGATCCAATTTGGGGAGGGGATGCACTTATACCTGAAATCATATTAGGGCCAAGATGCTATCAAAATAAAAGAGAACTAGAGCTGTTTATAAAAAAAAATCATTTGTTTGGAACTAAAGTAAAGACTTCAAAAATTCCTATAAGATGATGAGATACTAAAAATGCAGAAGGTAGCAGCAGTTAAAGTAGATAGTTATGACTATATTTACGAAGGCTTAGAAAAGAAGTATTTTCGTTATTGGGCGGTATAGATAAATTTATAAGTCTAGGCGACAGAGTATTATTAAAGCCGAACATGCTTGAAGGGGTGGACAAAGGTACATAAAATATCTTCCGTGAGGAGGCCATAATATGATTAGTTTTTCAGTGACAAAATCAGTGTGTCCCTTTGAGCCAGAGATTGTTAACAATTATATTAATGAGCTAAAAAATTTTCTTTCTCCGGCCAATATGGATCCCAAAAGTAGCATCGAGGTTCAAGCTGATGTGCCAGGACAGAGCGAATGTGATATTCGTATTACTGTGCAGAGAAGCTCCGGCAATACTGATAGCGTGATGGCGGGGCAGTCTCCGCCTCGAGATATATACCATGTGAAATTATATTACGGAACATTTGCTGCAAAAAGGCAATCCATCATTCGCGTATCTATAGAGCCCTTTTATAATTCTCCATTACCTAAAGATCAATATGACCATTTTCTTGAAGGTTTAAAGTTGAATACGAAAAATATTCTTCTAAAAGCATGGAAACCAGCTCACTGCAGTTGGCTTCATGACCAACAATCAATTGATCTGTCCAGTTGGATATATACTCCTATTAACAATACGGAAAATGCGTTGCGTGCGTTGATTTCACAGGTGATGACGTCGCGGTTTGGGCCTGCATGGTGGGATAAAATAGAATTTACGAAACTCAAAAATAAATATTTTCAACGGAGAGCTGGTTATGCACGCGCTGTACCGAATTTTGGTAACGTAGATGATTTTTTGATGGCACTCGATGCGGATGATTTGACTATGATTCTTGAGACTGAGTTTAAAAAATGGATTCCTGCTTTTACGGATAACATCGATCTAGCCATAAAAAGCAAGAATGAGAAACAGCTTCTCACGCTACTTGAAGACCAGCTCACGACGACACTTTCTTTATGGAATGAAGTTTTCTCTGAATATCTGAGTGAGAAATTCCGAATAGACTGGAAAAATTTTTGTAAAAACCGAAATCATATTGCGCATAACAAGTTTGTAGACTTTAACCTGTTTAAAGAGTTCAGAAAAACAATTGGTGCTGTCAATAAGGTTTTAAACGATGCGCTCAATGACTTTGATCAAAGCTTGATTTCTGATGAAGATTACTTGGAGGCGTTTGATGAACCTGAGACTATTGAAACAGTGGAAGAACGTCTTGGTTATGATTTTTATCGCGAACCAGCGATTCGGAATATGTTTATGGAATATATAGATCAGTATACTGATGTAATTTCCGATGCGTTAAGCGTTCGACAAGATCTCATAGTTGAAACTATGGTTGCAAATATCGATGTTACGCATACTGTTCTTACGGTAACTAGCAAGGTTGACAGCGGTATAATGACAATGCAAATTAGAGACCTTGATATTGATGATTCTTCAGGATGCACTAGTTCAATTACACTTGAGATATTAGAAAATGGTACTTCTGTTGATGAGAGAGTTCTTTCTATTACGAACCCTGACGTTCATTTTGATTCCGAAAAAGGATATGACGTGCTTGAGGTTGATACCGAGGTAAACTTGACTGACGCAGAAGAAATTGCGGATTGGTTTATTGAAGCAGTTGAAGAAATCTTTATTCCTCCAGCGGAGAAAGTTGTCGATATGCTACGGTTTTCGCGGATTGATCAAGGCGGCGAAGTTCCATTTGGTGAGTTTGCTTGTCCTGAATGTGGTGAAGATACAGTTATAATCAATGAATCTGCTGGGCAAATTGGCCAGTGCATTACTTGTGGCGAAGAGCATGACATTACCGAATGTCTCCGTTGCGGAGAGAATTTAATCGGTACAGAGCCAACCTTCTGCGAGAATTGTCAGGATTTTATTGATAGGCAATAGTAACGTCCTAATGGCGTGGCAATAAAAATCGTCCAGATTGCTTGGATACTGCTGGTGCTGGACGAATAGCAGTTATCACTACTCCAAATCAAGTAATCTTTTTATTGATATTATGTGAGGAAATTTGCTTAATTTATAAGCGGTATTTAACAGTTCTATATTGCTACTAGGTTTTATGGCGATAACTTTTTAATGAAGTTTTACATACAATCCGAAAAGGCTCAGCGAACCGAACCCTATCCAATATCAATAAATATATTCGTCGTTATGTCTGATACGAAGATCCCTGTTTAATATTAAACGAAATTGTGTAAGTCAAAGAACCATCAGAAACCACTGAAAAACTATTTTAAAGAAACACAAGACAGGTATGCTGTTTCAATGGAGAAGCTGGTAAGAAACAACTAACTTGTCCCCGTGTCCCATGTATTGATAATTTGACCGAATGTGAAATAAGTAAAGTTTGGGAATGTTTATTAATCGTCTGTAGATAGTTTATTTTATCGTAGTGACTAAAGATGAATAAATATTAGGGATGAGAGCAGGGAGATACTCCTGCTTTTTTATTTGTTATACTTATAGAAGGAAAATGTTTCCTTTTGGCGAAAAAGAAGATATAAATATTATAAGCAGAAGCAGTTGAATTCTATAAAACTGGTATAAGTTGATTTTATAACTTGGAGAGGATGAATTAAAGTATGAGCCAACAAAGTAAATCTTTATCTCGTAAAAGTCCGCAATCTGTGGTTGAAGTGGGGGTGGACAGTTACTCTCGTGGATTAGTTAGTTATTTAGATTTCTTAGGATTGCCTTCACAAGGAGTTCTTGTTGAACCAGAGGAAAGGCTTGTTGTAATCAGTAATCTTCCTGCAATTGTAACTAAACTTACTCCTGAGTGTAAATATGAATCTATGTATATTTCAAAATTTATAGCAGCTTGCGGGGCCGGTTTATTTGATGCAGCGATTAATTTTTTATGGAATGAAACGGTAGTAAATCTTCGCCAAAAAGTAATTAATTTTGATATGGCATATTTCTTAGATAGTGTTATTACTGATTCTAAAAAGCGAGAACTTTTTAGAAATGAAGAAGATTTTGTAAAACTAGAAGATTGGGAGTTAATAAAAGGGTGTAAGGATACTGGTATAATTACCGATATTGGCTATAAACATTTAGACTATATTAGGGATATGCGAAATTACGCAAGCGCAGCACATCCAAATCATAATAATTTAGATGGACTTCAATTATCTAGTTGGTTACAAACTTGTATTAAGGAAGTATTGGCTAAGCAACCAGAAGGGCCGGTAATTGAAGTAAAGCGACTCCTCCATAACCTTCGAACAAATACTTTAGAGGTTACAGACGTTGCACCAATAACTGCCCAAATACAGTTATTGCCTATTGGGCTAGTAGACTCAACAATCAGAGCGGTATTTGGGATGTTTACGGATCCGGGGCTAGCTGCCAATATAAAAAATAATTTAAGGTTAGTGGCATCCGCATTCTGGGGGAGTTGCTCAAAACAAGCAAAATATGATATGGGACTAAAATATGCTGTCTTTTCGGCAAATGCTGATTTAGATAGGAAAAAATTCGCGCATGAGTTTTTGTCGTTTGTGGATGGGTTAGCTTATTTATCTACTGATCAAAAAGCTTTAGACATGGATCAATTATTAGATTCATTAGAGAGTGCTCATTTCGGATATAATAATTTTCATAATGAGCCTCCTTATGCGAAACTTCTAGGGAAATATGTCCCCGAGACTGGCGAAATTCCAGAATCTGTTGAAGTAAAGTACGTAAGAACTATAGTTGGTTGCCGTATTGGGAATCAATGGGGTATTTCAATAGCAGCTAAGCCAGTATACGATAAACTCATCACAGGCTTCACTGATAAGCAATTTTTGGAATTTGTTTACTTACTTTGGGATGATGATATCCGAAATAAATTTATATATGGAAGTTGTTCGCAAAGATATAAAGATATGGCTGAAAATTTTATTGCGAAAACCGCTAATGTCCATCTTAAAGATGTTCTACGTACGATAACAACAGCAAGTAAGGAGTTACTATATAATCTTTCCAAGGATTATAGATTTGGTGATACTGTAAGATCCATAGTGATTAGGGGATAAAGCCATGGGAACTTTAATTATTTATAATTAAAATTATGAGGTTTAATAAGTACAGTATTATGATACTTTGGAGTAAAGGTTGTCCCATAATCATTAAAGAAAAATAAGCAGGAGAAATCGTAAATGATTTCTCCTGCTTATTTTATGATTCATTCTTTATATTTTACACCATGTTTCTCAAAGAGAAACTTTTTAAACTCTTCTAAAGATTTACGAGCCTCTTCAGGAAGATTCTGAGCTGGATCCTTAGTGTCATGGGCATTGGTTGTTTCAATATTTCTCTTATTTGACGACAACCCTAGTAAATAGTCTGTTGTAACATTAAATCGTTTAGAAAGCTCTATGATAATAGTTGCATGTGGTAATCTACCGCTTTCCCACTGGGAAATAGTTGATTTGCCCATACTAAACCAATTGCCGACATTTTCTTGCAATAAGCCATATTCATCTCTTAATTCACGTAATCTTTTTCCGAAGATAACATTAGTATTAGCAGTACTCAACTTATTCACCACCTTAGATTATCATATCACAAATTGTGAACAAGAAAATAAAAGTTCATAAAATTGAAACTTTATTATTGAAAAACATTGACAGTTCACGGATGGTAAACTATAATTGGGTTAACGGTGCGTGAACTTAATTCGAATAGGAGGTTGAAATCTTGATGAATTTGTTTCACAAGATTATGGAGAGCCATGATTTAAAATCGATGGAACTCGCTAAAAAACTAGATATTAGTGAAAGCTATTTGTCGATGTTATTAAATGGAGAAAGAAACATTTCCAAAAATATTGCACTTAAGCTACATCATGAGTTTAAAATACCTCTTGAGGTTTCTTTATGTTTTGAGGTTCACAAAAAATGAACTTTTAAACTCTAAAATTGTTAAACGACTTAAGGAGGTGATAAATTGTTTTCTAATACTCAAAGATGCCAAGAAAGAAAAGTAACAATTAGGAGCCCTTCCAGCTAAAAGCAGTAAAAGAATAGTCTTCCAGACCTTGTTACCTAGATTATACCAGTAATATTTGTAAAATTCTGCATTTTATTCTTGGAAAGAAAATTTGTATTTAGTCCTGCTCATACCATCGAAATCTTAAATCAAAAGGAGACGAAAAACACATGAAAGTCATAACCCTAGATTCCCCTCTCAAAATCGGCATCAAAGACATCCCCATGCCAGAACGAAAGAATGATAACGAAGTTCTCATCAAAGTCCGTGCCCTCGGCATCTGCGGATCAGACATTGGTGCCTATCGGGGTGTCAATCCTACCGTAAGCTATCCCCGGATTATCGGTCATGAGATCGGCGGGGAAGTGGTGTCTATTTCAGATAACAGCAAGGGCATTATCGTAGGAGATCGAGTCGTCCTAGAACCTTATCTGCCTTGCTATCACTGCTATCCTTGCAGTATTGGCAGAACCAACTGCTGCGAAGCGTTAAAAGTCTTAGGGGTACAAACGGATGGAGGCATGGCGGAGTATGTGTCCCATCCTCTGAACTTGGTACATCTGGTACCTCATGAAATGGAATGGCAGGAGGTTGCCATGATTGAGCCCTTGACCATTGCCCTTCATGCCAATCATCGGTCTAGAGTCAAAGAAGGGGAGCATGTTCTCATCATCGGGGCGGGAGCCATTGGGCTGTTAGCTGCTCAAGTAGCCATGGTCTATGGAGCCGTTCCCATTCTGGTAGATGTAGTAGAAAAACGGTTAGCCCTGGCAAAAGAGATTGGCATACCCCATACCTTGCATCCGGCACAGGGAAATGTCATCCAAGAGCTCTCTTCCATTACCAAAGGCCGGATGGCAGAAGTGGTCATTGAAGCCTCGGGAGCCAAAGGAGCCATTCATGGCATGTTTGACTATGTATCCGCTGCCGGGCGCATTGCCTTAGTCGGCTGGCCCAATGGGGAAACTCCCCTCCCTACTGCCGTGATTACCAAGAAAGAACTAGATATCGTCGGTTCCCGTACTAGTGCCAATGAATTCCCCGAAGCCATTGCCTTACTGCAAAACAAGCAAGTACAGGTGCGTGAGATCATCAGCCGTGTCGTGACCTTTGACGAAATTCCCGATGCCGTCATGAACATGGCTGCCTTCCCTGACAAGTTTGTCAAAGTGATAGCGGTGCTATAGGAAGCTACCCAAATTAAAAATCATAGGAGGTTATGATCATGAAAAAGTTCAGTTTTGCCCCTGAAAAAGACATAGACGTCATTGCCGTAGGCCGTATTGCCATTGATCTGAACCCTAACGAGATTCATCGTACGTTGGATAAGGTTAATACCTTTATCAAATATGTAGGCGGTTCTCCTGCCAATATTGCTGTGGGTCTAGCTCGTCTTGGCAAGAAGGTCGGCTTTATCGGCAAAGTATCTGATGATGCCTTTGGCAAGTACGTTACCGATTACTTCATCGAAAAAGGCATTGATGTATTCCATGTGACTCCGTCCTCACAGGGAGAAGTCTTAGGTCTGACCTTTACGGAAATCTCCAGTCCCACAGAAAGCCGGATTCTCATGTACCGGGAAGGCGTAGCTGATCTTGCCTTAGCACCTGAGGATGTGTCCGAAGACTATATTAAGCGCGCTAAATTCCTGTTAATCTCCGGAACTGCTTTAGCTGCCAGTCCTTCCCGGGAAGCCTGCTTTTTAGCCATGACCTATGCCAAGAAGCACGATACGAAAGTCATCTTTGATATTGATTACCGCAGCTACACCTGGAAGTCCAAGGCAGAAATCTCCGTATACTATTCCTTAGCAGGGCAGCGAAGTGATATATTGATGGGCTCCCGGGAAGAATTTGAGCTCATGGAAATGCTGGATAAGGACAATGACATCCCCGACTACTGCCTGGCAGACAATTATCTCTTCCATGGGAATCAGATTGTCATTATCAAACATGGGAAGAAAGGTTCCCTTGCCTATAGCAGTGATCGCAAAGCCTATAAAGTCGGCTCTTTTTCTGTAACACTCTTAAAATCCTTTGGCGGTGGGGATGCCTATGCATCTGCCTTTCTCTATGGCATCTTAGAAGGCTGGGAACTGGCTCCATCCTTAGAATTTGCAGCAGCCTCCGCAGCAAGGGTAGTCGCCAGTCATAGCTGCTCGGATGCCATGTCTACGGCTGAGGAAATCACACGCTTTATTGCCGACAGCAATGAGGCAGGAACCATCACCCAGGAAATTCCCTGGAATCAGTCCATTGAAGGAGGGAGATCATGCCGTTAGTCATCCTAGCCGTAGGCATTGTTGTCTTATTTATCCTCATTATCGGTGTGAAGCTCAACAGCTTCCTGTCCTTGCTCCTTGTTTCCTTAGGAGTGGGGTTAGCAGAAGGACTGCCCCTCTTAAAAGTAGTTGACTCCATTGAAAGCGGAGTGGGAGGAACCTTAGGGCATTTGGCCTTAGTCATCAGTCTCGGTTCCATGCTGGGAAAACTCATGGTAGACAGCGGGGGAGCCCAGCGCATTGCCATGCACCTCATTGATCGCTTCGGCAGAAAATATGTGAAATGGGCAGTCTGCTTAACCGGCTTCATAGTGGGTATTGCCTTATTCTATGAAGTAGGTTTTGTCCTTCTCATCCCCTTGGTCTTTACCATAGCCCTATCCGCAGGAGTGCCCTTACTGGAGGTAGGCGTACCCATGGCAGCTGCATTATCCGTAACCCATTGCTTCCTGCCGCCCCATCCGGGACCCACAGCCATTGCCGTTATCTTTAACGCTGACATTGGACTCACCCTGATTTATGGCTTTCTCATTGCCATCCCCACCATCATTGTAGCAGGACCCTTCTTCTATGAAACCATGAAGGATCTCAATCCTGCTGTACCTAAAGGATTGCACAGCCATCAATCCTTTAAGGAAGAGGATATGCCGAGTTTCGCCTCCAGTCTCTTTACCACCTTGATCCCCGTATTCTTAATGGCAGCCGCTTCTCTTACCAAACTAACTCTCCCCAAAGAATCCCCGGTGACCCAGTTCTTTGCTTTTGTGGGCAATGCGGATATGGCTCTGCTGATTGCCGTATTCGTTGCCTTCTATACCTTTGGTATCCAGCGGGGAAAGACCATGGCTGACATCATGGAGTCTGTGCAGCAGTCCGCCATGACCATTGCCATGATCCTCTTAGTCGTGGGTGGCGGCGGTGCCTTTAAGCAGGTGCTCATTGACAGCGGCGTGGGAAGCTACATTGCCTCCTTCATGGCAGGTTCTGAGTTGTCCCCCTTAGTACTGGCTTGGATGATTGCCGCTGTACTGCGACTTGCCGTCGGTTCCGCAACGGTAGCCGCCTTAACCACAGGGGGCATGGTACTTCCTCTCATTGCAGCAACGGGTGTCAGTCCCGAGCTCATGGTTCTGGCAACGGGGGCAGGCAGTGTCATGGCAGGGCCGCCCAATGACCCGGGTTTTTGGATGTTTAAGGAATTCTTTAATCTTTCTGTAAAAGAGACCATACGCTCCTGGTGCGTCATGGAGACCGCCATTTCTTTCATGGGATTAGGAGGTGTGCTGCTTTTAAATGCCTTGATTTCGTAACGGTGCAGTTTTATCTATCAACGAAAAGAAAGATCAACTAGAGTATCAATAAACGAAAGGATGAATCATCAATGAGCATACCATTTCAGATTGATCTTAACGGCAAAGTGGCGGTTGTAACGGGAGGCGGCGGGGTGCTGGGCAGTGCCTTTGCCAAAGCCATTGCCCAATGCGGGGCAAAAGTCGCCATTGTGGATCTCAATCGCATCGGTGCCGAAAAGGTCGCGACAGAGATCTGCAAGGCAGGAGGCACAGCCATTGGCGTAGAGGCAAATGTACTGCTCCGGGACAGCCTGACAACGGCTCTTGTCAAAATCCATAAGGAATTAGGGCCTTGTGATATGTTACTGAATGGAGCAGGAGGCAACCATCCTGCCGGGACGACAACGAAAGAATATTTATACCTTGAGGATGTGGAGAAGCAAGAGAGCATTCAAACCTTCTTTGATCTGGAACGGGAGGGGGTAGAGTTCGTCTTTAGTCTGAATTTCTTAGGAACCCTGCTGCCCACGCAGATTTTTACCCGGGATATGGTAGCGCGCAAACAGGGCATTGTCATTAATATTTCCTCCATGAATGCCTATACTCCCTTAACCAAGATCCCTGCCTACAGCGGGGCCAAAGCCGCAGTCAGCAATTTCACTCAATGGCTGGCAGTCCATATGTCGAAGGTGGGCATACGGGTCAATGCCATTGCCCCTGGATTCTTTTTAACGGAGCAAACGAAAGGGCTCTTGCAGCGAGAAGATGGTTCCTTAACCGAGCGGGCCCAGAAGGTGATTTCTCAAACTCCCATGGGACGGTTTGGCGAGCCCCAGGAATTGATTGGGACCTTATTGTGGCTGCTCAGTGAACCCGCTTCCGGGTTTGTCAATGGAGCAGTGATTCCCGTAGATGGCGGATTTTCTGCCTATTCAGGTGTGTAACTATGATCATAACCTCACTGCTATAGGGGTGAAATAAAAAGGCATAGAATAGTGAGGATAGATTCTAATAATTAAGGGCGCACAAAAATTCGAGAAACATCGTTCTCGGTTTTTGTGCGCCCCTTTTGCATTTTTTGAGAAAAAAAGTATATATTTGTTTTTTCGATAGATAACCAAAGATTTTTACTATTACCGTAATAATAAAAAATGCATATATAATGTAACTGCACAAAGGGAGGGAATGTGATGCGCAATGAAGCAGAAACAGAAGTTGCTGTTCAATCGCCAGTAGACAGTCCTAAGGCTGGAGCAAAGCTAAAAACTCTACATCCTCCAGGTACTGCGGGTAAACTGCTGCGATCGATTGAAGAGGCAATCGATGCCTCCGGCTTAAAAAATGGTATGAAGATTTCCTTCCATTACGGGCTGTTACATGGTGACGAAATGATGAATACGGTGTTAAAGATGATTGCACAGAAGGGAATGAAAGGCTTGATATTGACAGCCGGCTCTTCTTTGCATAGGAATACTACGTTATTACATCCCTTTTTCTTAGCGGGAGTGATTGTAGCGGAACAGACGAGTGGTCTGCAAAATAAGCTGGAACATTTTTTTATGCCAATAACATGAAAGGGAAAATCTCTGTCGGTACCCAGGACGATGGAGTGCCTGGCAGTAAGAGTGGTGAAGCAAAGGTTGATGTTGCGTTCATCGCTGCGCCCAGCTGTGATGCTTATGGCAATATAAGAGGGATTCAGAGAACAGCGGCTGGTGCTTGCCAGGAGGATATTACGGCGGATACCGTTATCGTGATTACTGAAAGTATGGCAGATCATCCGATCTGCCCGATCCGCATTTCCCAGCGTCAGGCAGATTACATTGTGAAAATAGAGTATCGATGATCCCAAGAATCTCCCCTCAAGCAGCAGTGGCTGCTCTGGCTGGTTTTGTAGCGCTTGTGATGATACAATAACCATAGCAGATGGATCGGGGTTTATTGCTGCTTGGAGGTAAAGGGTATGGATGAACGGGATTGGCTTATCCTGAAAACATTGTATGAAAAAAAGAGCATCACGAAAACGGCAGAGGCGTTGTTTATGTCCCAGCCCGCTTTGTCCAGCCGTCTGCAGCATATCGAGTCCAGATTTGGAACGGTCATTGCGGTAAGGGGAAAAAAAGGGGTGCAATTCACTTCCGAGGGTGAATATCTGGTCAGAGCTTCTTACGAAATGCTGCAGAAAATGCGAATTTTTGAAGAAAATATTCAAAACATGCATGAGCAGCCTACCGGAATTTTGCGGATCGGTGCTTCTACCTTCTTCACCAAATATTTGCTGCCGGAATTGCTCAGGCGTTTCAAAGTGGAGTATCCAGGCATTGAGTTTAAAGTCACTACGGGCTGGAGTAAAGAAATTGTCAATCTCGTATATAATAATGATGTGCATATTGGGTTTGTCCGTGGTGACTATAGCTCTTCAGGAGAGAAAATGCTGCTGTTTACGGAAAAGATGTATGTTTCATCCAAAGAGCCGCTGCGTTTTATTGATTTGCCTTATCGGCCAAGGGTTGATTACCGAAGTGAATATTCGGTACAGCTGCTGGTTGATAAATGGTGGAATGAGAATTATTCCTCACCACCGCAAATCGGCATGGAGGTAGACCGGGTCGACACCTGCAAAGAAATGGTTATCAAAGGCTTGGGGTATGCCTTTTTGCCGGAAATGATTCTTAAGAATTGTGAGGATATTTGTACTCATGAAATGCTGTATCGGTCTGGCAAGCCGTTAACTCGTAATACATGGATGTTTTACCATAAAGACACGATGGAATTAAAGCTGGTTCAAGCTTTTTATGAGTTTATTCAGCGTATGAATTTTAAAACGTTATATTTTTAGGTTCATAGCCAAGTCATAGGACAAGCAGTTGTCTCATGAGATGCAAGAGGTACTATAGTAATGAAGAGTTTTCCGTTATGATGAAAGAAAGCTGCCCACCATCTGCCAGATCAGCAGATGGATGAGCAGCTTTTTTTTTGGTGGAAAATGTGATGCAGTCGGAGCTGGAAAAGCTATATAGATTGGGATAGATATCATGAAATTAAGAAATCATTTCCGATATTGCGACCAAAAGTTCGTATTCTATATGGAAAAATGAATATATACGCAATGCTGTGAATCAATTCTGAAGAGCTAGGTGCGGGAAATCCGCACGTCTAGTTCTGTGGGGGTCTGGGCTACGAATTGCGTAGTCCTTCTACCCGGAGGGCTAGATCGTGAGGTTTGCCTCTACTCGACCGTTGTCACGAATGAAAGTGCCGGCAAGAAAAAGTCAGTAGGGATTTCGAGAGCCGGCGGCTACATCAAGCCTCTTTGGGTACAGTATACCACCAGTATGAATTCGTCTTCGTAGCTGGTTATCTTGTCTTGAATGACATTCCTTTCATAAGTTCCAAGAGCGTTTCATCTAACCCCATATTGGGTTTTAGTTGCCGAAGAACATCCTGGTATTGTGTAAACGTTGGCATTTTTAATATTTTAGCATAACGCTTAAGACATAAGACAGTACTAAAAGATCTTCTCAGTGTAGTCAATATTCCAATTGAAATTTTTGCATTCTTCGCCATAAAGTTGTGCGATTGATACCCAATATTTCTGCAGCAGCAGTATAATTTCCATTTGCGGTTTCTAACGCTTTTTTTATTTCTTGGATAAGCCGTACCTCTTTGGGAGAGCGTGACGGTAGGAGAGCCTTTTTTGCTTTAAACATACCTATTAATGCAGTGCTGTCTATAATATCGGTTTTAGTAGTTGCTGTGATTCTTTCCATAATATTTTTGAACTCACGAATGTTTCCTGGCCACGAATATTCCTCCAGAACATGTATAGCATCACTGGTCAGTTTGAAGTTTCTACCTAAATCTGCCGAGAATTTCTTGAAAAATTCCTCAGCATAGAGACCAATATCTGCTTTCCTTTCTTTTAGTGAAGGCAGTTCCAGGTTTAGTACATTAAGGCGAAAATACAAATCATCTCTAAATTTATTTTCACAAACCAGCATTTCTAGGTCTTTATTAGTAGCTGCAATGATGCGTACATCGATAGGAATGACTTTATGACTTCCTAATCGTACAACTGTTTTTTCCTGTAGAAAACGCAGCAATCTCCCTTGGTTAACGTAATCCATCTCTGCTATTTCATCCAAGAAAATAGTTCCTCCGTGTGCAACTTCAAACAGTCCCAATTTGCCTTCTTTATTGGCGCCTGTAAAAGCCCCGCCTACATAGCCAAATAGTTCGCTTTCAAGAATCTGCGCTGGTAATGCTGCACAATTTATAGCAACGAAAGGACCTTTCGAGCGTTTACTTGCATTATGAATGCTTTGGGCAAAAATTTCTTTTCCTGTACCTGTTTCACCTAAAATCAAGATACTAGAATTTGTCACTGCAAAATCTTTGGCTATTTCAACAGCTTTTATCATACAAGAACTTTTGCCAATGATATCTGTAAAATTAAATTTGGCAATATGACCACGTGCATAGATCTGATGCCGAATTTTAGCTTCCATCTCTTGTATTTTTCCGATATCTTGAAAGGTAGCCACAGCACCATATGGTTTGTCGTTGACGATGATAGGTACTTTATTGCACATGATTTTCACGTTGCCGACGCTAATAATGCTATGTAGATCATCTTTTCCTTTATCAACAACCTTCTCCAGATAAAGTTGCGGTAAGATTTTTTGGATAGGCTGCCCTAATGCTTCAATTTTATTAATTTTTGTAAGCTTTTGCGCCAGTGGATTAAAGGCAGTAATAAAATACTCTTGATCAATGGTAACAATTCCTTCATAAGAGTAATCCAAAACGGTGCCGAAAATTCCTAGCTTAGCTGCTTCAATTTCCAGTGCTTTTTGAATTTGTGTTGCTTCTCTTGCTGCTTGCAGCAAGCTTTCTCGGCCAATGCTGATTAAAGCGCAAGGAATTTGATGGCGTTGAGCCGTTTTTACTACTGTAAAACCTCCCAGAATCACTTCTGCTCCATCTGAGCAAGCTGCCAGTATTTCTTTTTCATAATCCTCCTTGAAGCTCACAGTGTATTGCCGGATGTTAACTCCCAATGCTTCATTAAAAAGCTCAATTCCCCAAATTTTTTCTGAGTAAGATATGAACGCGATTTTTTTTCCGTGCAATTTTGCATCATCGATTGTTCGAATAATATCGAAACTTGTTCGAGGAATTTCCACGACGGCGACATTTAGTCCGGCCTGTCTAATTGCAGATGCAGTTACCGATCGAGCTGCGACTACTTCTAATCCTTGGGAAATACGATTTCGAACGATTTTAACCCCCTCTTCGGCTATGGCTGCTACTACTTCAACATCGGGATAAATAAATTTTAAAGTCTTACTGGCAAATGGTAGTAGGTCTTCATCTGGAATAATAAATAATATTTTTGCCATATAGCAACACCTCGCAATATTTTGCAACGATTTGCAACTAATGATGCATTGATTATAGCAAAGCCATCATAAAGATTCAAGAATTATCTATTTATCTATTTAAAGAGGCCGTGTGTAGACCCAGTAATTAAAGTGTTAGATCCATAAAAATAATATTTTTTGAAATTAAATTAATATTGGCATAATTTATGCATTTATATAATGATGTCAGATTTTGTGATAAGTGTCACAGTGGTGATGAAAGGCTTACACTGAAAATTGGAAAATATAAGGAGGTTTTTGTATGTCAAATGTAGGGTTTAGAATTTATGCTAAAATCAATCGTCCTAGTAAAGAGTTGGTGGAACAATTTCGAGGATTACCTGTGGCGAATATCGCTGATGAGATGAATCGGTTAAGCTGCGTGGATGCACGTCTCAAACCGGTAAATGGTATCCCGCTATTGGGTACGGCTTTTACGGTGAAGGCACGAGTTGGTGACAATTTAATGCTTCACCGAGCAATTGATATGGCTCAGCCTGGTGATATTATTGTGGTTGACGGGCAAGGCGATCTTGCCAATGCATTAATTGGCGAAAATATGATGATGTGGGCTGAAAAACGGGAAGTTGCAGGTATGATCATTGATGGTGCGGTGCGAGATATTGAATCACTAAAAGAAATGAAGTTCCCTGTTTACGCTGCTGGTGTTCAACCGAACGGACCGTATAAAGAAGGTCCCGGAGAAATCAATGTTCCGGTTTGCTGCGGAGGTATTATCGTGAGTCCTGGAGATATTGTTGTAGGGGATGCAGATGGCATAGTTATCATTAAGCCTGAAGATGCTGTTGACGTGCTTGAAAAGGCCAAAGGCAAGCTTAAGAAAGAAATAGCGACCCGGGAAGCAATTACTAGTGGTACTTGGAATCGGTCGGCATATACGGAAGAGGCCTTAAAGAAAATGGGCTGCGAAATCATTGATGATGTTTATAAATAACCTAGTCCTCTTCAGATGTCTCTTAGTGATGACTGGGGACGTCTGAAGAGTGGATATAGAACGGTAGAGATAAATTAATCAATTATTTAGGCAAAAAATGCGGAAAATTTAATTATTGGATAATTCAGAAGAAAAAATATTTTATGGAGGTAGGTATTTATGCAACCTAGAATTGGTTTTATCGGATATGGAGAAGCTTCTTTTAATATTGCCAAAGGGCTAACTGGTGAGGGTATCGCTCATATTAGTGCGTATGATAAATTTTGGAATATAGCACCTCAGGCGGAGTTAATTCAGAAGCGTGCTCAGGAAGCTGGTGCATCCCTTGCAACAAGTCTGCAAGAATTGGTAGAAAGCTCAGACATTATAATTTCTTCAGTGAGTGCTAATCTTGCAGTTCCCTTGGCCAAAGAAAGTGCACCATATCTTAGGGCTGGACAAATTTATGTAGACCTTAACTCGGCTGGACCAGATACGAAAGTAGCAGTAAATGAGATCGTCTCATCTAAAGCGTTATTTGTTGATGTAGCAGTTATGGGAACTGTACCTGGCAATGGCCATAAAGTGCCAATGCTCGCTTCGGGAGACGGTGCAGCCTTATTTGTAGAAAAAATGCAGCCATTTGGCATGAATCTTACGTTTTTAGAGGGACCTGCGGGTAAGTCTTCCGCCTCGAAAATGTTTCGCAGTATCTTCATGAAAGGCTTTGTGACCTTGCTGCTTGAAACGGTGATAGCTGGTCATGAATATGGTATTGAAGATGACGTATTGGCTTCAATTGAAGAAACATTAACGGCTGGACCTCTTTTGCCAATTATCAATGGCATGCTGACAAGAGGCGTCATTCACTCTGAGCGCAGAGAACATGAAATGGATGAAGTTATTGCAACCCTCAAAAGTCTAGGTCTTGACAGCACAATGTCAGTGGCTACGAAAGAAAAACTCAGATGGTGCACTAATCTGAAGTTTAAAGAGTATTTTAAAGGCATTCCACCTAAAAATTTTCATGAAATTTTTGCTGTGATTAAAAAGTAAGCTTATCTGATATAAAAGCTCAGCAGAATGCCTGCATGGAAGTAATAAAGCCAGACTTTCACTTATAAAAGTGAGAGTATGGCAAACGTATAGGCCGATATAACTTGCAGAAGAAGGGGTATTATGAGAGACCAACTGATGACGCACTCTACTTTTATTAAAGGGACTGGCTCTACACTAACAGCGTTAGGCGGAATTAAGATTCATGATGACTTTGCGGTAGCTTTCAATGGCAGACTGCAGTTACCCTTTTCAGCCGGTGTGCAGCGTCCTAAGCTTAAAGCACCGATCAATGCCTGTGATTGTCATCATCATATCTATGACAGTCGTTTTCCCATATCACCGAATGCGGTCTTGCACCCCCCGGATGCAACTGTCGCCGACTATCGTATGATCCAAAAATGGATTGGTACAACCCGCAGCGTAGTGGTTACGCCGTCAACTTATGGTACAGACAATCGTTGTCTGTTAGATGCACTAAAACAGTTTGGAAAGATGGCACGCGGGATAGCGGTAATTGACACTAACATTACGGATACAGAGTTGAAACGCATGAATGATGCCGGAGTCCGTGGGATACGCTTCCAACCCGTCAGGGCTGGAGCGTCGACCTCCTTGGATATGCTTGAGCCGCTGGCAAAGCGAATCTTCGACTATGGCTGGCATCTGCAGGTTCACATGTCGCCTGCGATGATTGTACAGAATGAGGAACTACTGCGAAAACTACCTACCCAGATCGTTTTCGATCATATGGGGCGCATCCCCCAGCCTGATGGCGTAAATCATCCCGCATTTCGGATCATCTGCAACCTAATGAATCAAGGTCGGGGGTGGGTTAAACTGTCGGGTGCTTACCATGACTCTAAAATTGGTGCCCCTAGTTATGCTGATACCACCAACGTGGCAAAAGCCTATGTTCAGGCAGTACCGGAGCGGGTAGTATGGGGAACTGATTGGCCCTATCCTTCAGCGTCTGCTGGAGAACGATCTTTTCCTGATGTTGCAGAACTGTTTGACCGTCTTGCTGATTATGTACTGAGTGAAGCAAAACTTCATCGGATTCTTGTTGAGAATCCTGAAGCTTTGTATGGTTTTCCGAAATAATTATGTCTTGTCACACATTCTTTTAAGAAAATGGTTATAAAATCCGTTTCATGTACGAAATAAATGCTTATTCTTGAGGAGGGTTCAAATGGAAGGCAAAAAGACAGAATTTTTGACAATTTGGGGCGATACAGTTATCTTTAAACAGCTGTTACTGGGCTTGGCAGGAGGAGCTATGCTGGGATATCTTAGCTTGATGGGTGGATTAGTATATCTCAATAAAACTCAGCCCAATCTTGGTAAAGCTTTATTAATGGGATATGCATTATTGTTTGGAGTTGGTGGATGCATAATTGCAGGAGTTATTGCTGCAAAAATATTTAAGCCTAAACGTATCTTTTATGAGGAAGATACATGTATTGATAAGCATGCAGTATTAGAATCGTTACATGTAGATATCAAACAAGAGGCAGAATATTTGAAACATGTTTCGCCAAGGATCATTAATGAGATGAAACAACTGTAGCTGTATGAATTGTTTATTAATGAGACGGATCAGAAAGGAGAACGTTAATAATGGAATCAGAATTACTGCATACTATTATTTGGTGCTTAGGAGCTGCTGTTCTTGGCGGTGTATTGTTTTCCTTGATTGGTTTGGTTTCTGGAACGTCTGAGACGGCGACTATTGCTCCAGCAACGCTTTTAGTAATATTAGTTGGCTTTCCGCCAGCAGCGGCTTTTTCTTTTTGTATGGCAGCAGTAGCCTCCAAACACTTAATCCACGCGGTGCCAACGGCAATACTAGGCGTTCCAGGTGATAATATGGCTATTCCAATGCTTGAACCTTGTGCGACTCTTCGCTCGTTGGGGGTCCCTCATATTGCTCTACAAAAAATGATTTCTGGCGGCGTTTTAGCATTAATAATAGGAATTCCTATTTCTGTAGGGTTTGCATCGTTGCTTGCACCATTTGGAGACATTGTGAAGAATTGGGTTGGACCTATTTTTACAATTGTCGCTGCCGGCATCGCTTATACTTCTAAGGGGAAATGGGCTAGCGTATTCATCGTTATCCCCTTTGCGATAATACTTCAAACTTTTGATAAAGTAGCGATAACAACTTTAGGTCACGGCCTTACAATTAGCTATATGTTGGGCATGGCACTTGGACCAATGTTCGTTGACTTTATCACAGCACTATCACCAGTTTCACGATCTCGTCTTGTTCAAAGCTCTCCAATGGAATTTTGGCTTGCTCCTGATCTTAAAACTTGGTCTGGATATCTGCCTAATCCATTTAAAATACTTACTGGTAAGCAGAAACTATATGTGGTAATGGCAGCGATAGTTTCAGCATTAACTTTCACCTTTAGTCCTGTTGGCATGACTCTTATGATTGGACAAGCAGTTGAGGCTAGGGTTAAAAGTCTTTATGATAAACTCACGACTAGTCTTGCAGTGATGAATGCCACCACTGAAAGTACCTATTTAGCGGAAATACTGATTCCTCTTATCGCTTTTGGCATTCCATTGAGTCCTATAGCCATGACTGTTGCGTTTCCTCTATTCAATGCGCCACCTGTCTTTACCACTCAACCAATGCATAATATTCATACCTTAATGACCCCTCTTGAGATTGGCGGATATGGAATGATGGCAGTAGTAGTTGGTGCATTAATAGCCTATCCTTTAGCAATGAATTATGCGCGTAGAGCAAGCGCCTGGGTCATGTATAATCTTAGCCAGGAGGCAATATTAACAATGTTTTCAGGGCTGGTTGTTGTTCTTTCTTTTTATGAGGGTGGATGGATTGGTGTTGCAATGTCCGTCACGATAGGCATTCTCGGTGGAACATTAAACAAGTTCTTTGGTTTTAACATAGGAGTGCAAATGATGTCTCTTTACGCATCCGGCTGGCTGATGCTGCAATTATTTGGAATAAAGTAACATAATTATTTTGCTTATTATTAATTAACACATCACTTCTTCCTCGCTATAAGCGTAATGTAAGCTCGGCTTTCTAATATAAAATAAAAAAGAGGTTAATCATGAGTATAAAAAAAAAGATAGTCCTAATAATGATGCTGGTAAGTTTGCTGCCACTACTCATATTGTCGCTTATTTCAATACAATATTTAAGTAAGTCATTAGAAGAAGAAACAATTAATCAATGTAAGCAATCGGCTAATGAGGTTAAACTTCAGATTGATGGGTACTTAGATAGACCATTTAATACTATAAAAGTTACAGCAGCCAACCCGGCAGTTAGAGCCTTTGATATGCCTGTAGTAAAACCGTTGCTTTTACAAGTACAAAAGGTTAACCCTGATATTGGATTAACCCTTGAGGATACAAAAGGTAATCAATTGGCGCGTGGTGACCAAATTCAATTGCTTAATGTTTGGGAAAGAAGCCACTTTCAATCTGCGTTAAAAGGGAACGAAGCAGCCATATCCGATGTTATTTTTTCTAGAAGTGCTAATGCCTTAGTAGTTGTTTTGGCAACCCCTGTACGAAATATAGATACAGGTGCAATAGTTGGAGTTATGCAAGGTGCAATTAGTTTATCAAAGATTAGTGATTTTGTGGCTGGTTTATCTACAAATGGCACCATTGCATATGTAATTGATGAAACTGGTAAAATCTTGGCACATCCAGACTCAAATTTAGTAAAAGACCGGGTAGATATGAGTGAAGTAGCTTTTGTTAAAACGGGCTTGGTAGAAAAGAAGAATGGCTTTTCCTTTATTGATGATAGCAAAAATGGGAAAAAGTTGGTGACGTATATATATGACCAGAGAACAGGCTGGTTGGTATGTATGGAGGTGCCCTATGCGATTATAAGCAATAAAATACATTCATTATCTCTTATCCTTGCTAGTGTGTCAGTACTAATAGTAGTTTTTATCTGCTTAGTTGTTTTTTTCGTTGCTAAACGTTTTTCAGACCCTATTTTAAAGATAGAAAAGTTGGCGAGCAAAATTGCTCAGGGAGATCTAACACATAAAGTAAATATAGATTCTAAGGATGAAATTGGAGTTTTGGCTGCTGCTTTTGATACTATGGTAATCAATTTGAAAAAACTAATTGGCCATGTTCTTCAAAATGCTCAGCAAGTAGCGGTAGCATCAGAAAAGCTTACGGCCAGTGCTGAACAATCGGCACTGGCTGCAAATCAGGTTGCTTCATCGATAACTGAAGTGGCACAAGGGACTGACCAACAGCATCATATAGTAGGTAAGACTGCTATTATAGTAGAAGAAATGTCAGATCGTATTCAGAAAGTGGCATTAAACACGAATATATTATCGGAACAGTCCACTAAAGCTGTTAAAACAGCAAAAGAAGGTGGCAAGTCAGTAGAAGACGCTGTTAAACAAATGCTAGAAATTGAACATACTGTCAGTAGTTCTGCCCAAGTTGTTTCTCACTTGGGAGAACGATCAAAAGAAATAGGTCAAATTGTTGATACGATCTCTGGTATTGCAGGGCAGACCAATCTTTTAGCCCTGAACGCTGCTATTGAGGCGGCGAGAGCAGGTGAACAGGGACGGGGTTTTGCGGTTGTTTCTGAAGAGGTTCGGAAACTGGCAGAACAATCTCAGGAGGCCGCAAAGCAGATTGGATTTCTGATTAGCGAGATTCAGGGTGAGACGAACAAGGCTGTAATAGCCATGGATGAGGGAACACGAGAGGTAAAAGCAGGTACAGGGATTGTAAACAAGGCTGGTCAGGCATTCCATGAAATTATTGGACTTGTAAACAATCTATCAGTTCAAGTTGAGAATATCTCAGAGGCCATTAGTCATTTAGCCAGTGGCAGCCAAAAGATTGTGTCATCAGTTCAGCAAATAGACAAATTAACGGCAACTGCGTCTGGGGAAGCACAGACCGTCTCGGCAGCAACAGAAGAACAATCGGCTTCTATGGAAGAGATTGCATCATCAAGCCAAAATCTTGCTAAAATGGCTCAGGATTTACAAAAGGCTGTCAGTTATTTTCGCATATAAGGGACAATCGTGAATGTAAGCTGCAGTTCTTAAATTTTTTCATTCATTTTATCCCAACAATACCTGCCAATTGATTAGTCATCAAAAACGCTACTTCAGTTGGAGTTTTCAAAACGAGAAGATCTTTCATCTTATATTTGCTGCAAAGAAGATGTATGTTATTGGGGTTCGTGGAACAAAAGGGACGTTTCCTTTTGTCGCGTTCTAGCTAAGTCAGAACGTAATAATGTAATTCGGAGACTAACAGAAAACGGACTATCGATACGTCAAATTGAGCGTGCAACAGGAATATTGCGTAGTATAATAGCAAAATGGTTACAAAAAGGAAACGTCCCTGTTGTCTCATTAATGTCTTATATCTAGTTCTCAAGGAACTGCTAGATAGTCCCATTCTGTATCTCAGTAAATATATTATACGAAACAAAACAGCCTACTATCAGCTATTGCAGGAAGTCGGGACCAAGGAAGGTTGGGAGGCATGGGTTCTCTTTATCTTGGATGGCATTGAACAGACAGCAGAAGAAACGCTACTACTTGTCAAAAGAATTAATGCTTTGGTGGACAAGACTGGGGAAGACATTAAGGGAGTCTTGCCACGAGTGTATTCCAAAGAGCTAGTAGAACTGCTGTTTTACGAATTTTACACTAAAACGGTTTACATTGAAAATGGTCTTAGTGTTTCTCGAAAAACAGCTGCAGGTTATTTAGCGGCTCTTGAAGATGCGGGCTTTCTTACATCACAAAAAATCGGCAAAGAACGGATATATCTCAATAAACGCTTATTTGAGGTTGTACAGGAAGCGGGAGCTTGAAACGGATTTTGTAAAGTCTGCGGTTGTTATATGGGACATGGGGGCGATATAATAATTAGGTCGATCTATTTATCGTACTTGCTAATCGTTTTAACAGGAGCATACAAAGGATTCCTCCAATGATTCCGGTGACTAGCTGCGGCCAGCTCATGAGGGCTCTTAATATAGTAGCCTGCTTCTCTGGAAGAGCAACGATGGAAAAAGCCCATGAGCTTGAGAAATAAAGAATCAGCATTCTGCCGATGGAAGAAAGGATGATCGCCAGCCAGCGATTGTAAGATAAGGTCATATGGTAAATCAGTACATATGCCATATTGGTGAAAGCCACTGGCAGAATAAAGATGGGTAAGGGCAGGGCTTGCTGAAAGAATGCTACAATGGGAGCGAGAACAGCCATTCCGAGGGCCGCTTTTGGGCCTGTGATTTCCAATGCTATCAGGAGGCATGCGTTGATGGCGCTGCCAACCACAAACATGGATATAAAAGGCGGTACCGGGACAAGGAGTCGAAGAGACTGCAGTACAATCATTAAGGCTAAAAGTAGAGCCGTTCGCACAACTTTCTGATGCATGGTTTTACCTCCCCGTCGTGTGAAAGCGTCTGGTATATTGGAAAAGACGCTTTTAAGATTTTTTATAATTTCATTGTTAAGTCTACGTGAATAAAGGCTCCAGGCAAGGATAGAGCATCGTCCTTGTGGTTGAAGATATTATCGATGCCGAGTAAGAGCGTTTGGTTTTTCGTAAGCTGTTTTTCTACATTCATATTCCACAGGGTATAAGATGTATTGGTTGATACATTGGCAGCAGGCTGGAACCAATAATGCAGATAGGAATCCACCCACAGGTTAGCAGTCAACGTTTCTGACTGGCTATAGGAAACACGGGAAGAGAGTTTGTGACGTGCACGGTTGTAGAGCCTAGTATTCGTCAAGTCGTTGGCAGCATCCAGATAGGTATAATTGCCGGACCAGGATAAGCGGTCGGATAGAGGTACAGAAATTTCGCCTTCTATTCCCTGAATCGTCGCACGGTTAATATTCTGGTATTTGACTGTAGTAGAATCGACCCAAGCCTCATCGATCATATCCGTGATTTTGCTGGTGAAGAAGGTCAGTTTGCTTTTCACACTGCCGACATCCCGTTCAACAGAAAGATCATAGGAGGTGGAGTCTTCCGGTCTTAGCATAGGATTGCCGAGAAGACTGACTAATTTTCCGTTTCTTGTGACATTTAGTTTTAGATGCAATTGATTCGGTGAGGGAACCCGGAAACCTTGACCTGCGTTAAACTTCACGCGCCACCCCGGTTCGGGAGTATAGGTTAAGCCGATTTTGGGACTCACATTGCTTTCAAACTTGTTGCTGTCGTCATAGCGAGCCGATGCTACGGCAAGGAGTTTCGGGGATACAGTCCATTGGTCCTGCAGATAGACGGCAGAATAGTTGGTTTTGACTTCAGAACCTTCATAGACTTTGCCATGAAATACTTTGGTGAAGGATCCTTGTCCTGTCTGAATTCCCGTACCGCGAAACAATTCGGGGCGATATTCACCGCCTAAGGTTAGCAGGTGATCGTCTGATATTTTTTTGCTAATACGGCCTTCCAGACCGGATATGGTGGTATAACCATAGACCGAGTTTATGTATTGTCCGCTTGTTCGGTTAACCGTGTCATTGTATTTATTCCAAACGGAGCGGTAGGCATTGAAATAGAGTTCACCATCGGACAGGTCTTTCGTATAGCTGAGGGCATATTGACTGCGGTCGTTATTATCACGAACATCGGTACGAACGTTCCCCATTGGGGTTTGCAAGATTGCATATTCCCGAGTATCTTCCTCCATGCGTGAGGCAGTAAAGGTAAGGGTTTCTTTGTCCGTAGGAGAATATTCAAAGCGGGCGTTAATATTCTTTCGTTCGCCAAAAGGGGAATAGGTTGTTCCGTTACTCTTAAGGGATGCATCAGAATCAGAATAAGAGCCAGAAAGAGTAATGCCGTATTTCTCCTGTTTCCCGGAGTCATAGGTAAAGGAATAGCGCTCGTTTCGGTCACCGGTACGAGCCAGAACTCCTTGATTGAGCCACAGTGTAAAGGCTTCCTTTGATGCGGCTTTTGTAATAATATTAACCACACCGCCTAAGGCATCCGCACCATACAGGGAAGTTACCGGTCCGCGAACGATTTCAATGCGCTCTACATTTTCCAGGGAGATTCGGTCCAGCTCATAATAGGGGTCCGGTTCTGCAGGAATTCGTTTCCCGTCGATCAAGATCATTGAATAACGAGCGTCAAATCCTCGAATGGAAAGAGCTTCCCGTCCGTTTACTCTCATGATGCTAACCCCAGCTGCGGAACCGATCACATCCTTTAGGATATGTGCTCCATAGGACTGGATGTCTTCTGCGGTGATCACTTCAACGGCAGCAGGAACGTCTTGAATGTTCATTGCCGTTTTCGTTGCGGTAACGACGACTTCCGGCATGTCAAACTCATGAGAATCTGTTGTTTCAGCATAGCTTTTCCCAGTGGATAGGAGTAAGGGAACGAGAAGGAGTAACAGTTTTTTATTCACGAAATGCCTCCTGTAATACGTTATAGAAATGTGGAAAAGTTCTCTACTTCGATAGTGTATAGAATTCGCCCATTAGACTTTGGATAGCACCATTCAGTGGTTTGATTTCCGTTTTCCGAAAACCTGCACTTGTAAGGGCGAGCTCAATGTTCGATCTGGTTTGTAAGATGTCAAGACCTGCAAGATGACTCGACAGCCAGCCGACAATGGATTCTTTTGGCGATATATAGTCGTCGCTTACTCTATGGCTGACCAGATACAGATAGCCTGAAGGGGTGAGAGCCTGTGCTATTTTCGAGGTCAGCTCTTTTAGATTTGCATTGGCAAAATCTAAGATTCCCGACGCGATAATCAGGTCGTAATTGCCACCGATGGGATCTGTCATAAAGTCACCGCGCATGATGGATAGGCGATGTTCAAGATGCCCTTCTGCCACAAACTCTTCAGGAACATCAGCCACTCCGGGCTGTTCAAAAATGACGCCGGAAGCCAAAGGGAACTGGCGGACAAATTCAATAGCCATCATTCCTGATCCTCCACCAAGATCCAAAATCCGAAGGGGGGCAGTGGCCTCTACGAATTGTGCGGCAGCGCGCAAAAATGACTGAACGCGGCCTGTACGGGCCTCTACTGCTGTTAGGCGTGCCAGCTTGCGAAAATCAAATAGTTCTTTGCCTTGATTCTGTTCTTGAATGGCTGGATCAGGTCCGAGGCGAACCAGTTCTTCCACTTGGTCGAGTCCTGTCATCTTGTTCCAGAAGGTCAGATATTCCCCTAAATAGTAAGAACTGTTTTGATTGAGGAACAGCTCTGCTTCGGGTGTATTACGGAATTGGTGATTGTTTTTTTCGAGTAGACCGATTGCTGCTAGACTGTTTAAAAAGAGTGTAAGGTTTCTTTCATCATATCCGGTCATCGACGCGATTTTTTCTGCCGATGTATCGTGTTTTAGGTAATCAAATACCTTAAGGGAAATGCCAGCGAATAGGAGCTGTGTTTCTCTATACTGCTGCAGCATTCCAAGAAATTTTCTGGGACTATGAGTAGGATATTCCATCATAAACACCTCTTTCAAATTTATTTGTATGCCTGGCATACAAATAGGTTAAAAAAAACAGCTTCTACTAAGCCGGGACAAAATGAAATCATTATCTCATAAATCTCCTCCCTATCCTTCGTAGGTTAATAAAACGGTGATTGCTAGAAAGGCAGTTATCCTGGCTCTGGATCATTGCTTGCCCAACCCTTCCCAGAACTTGCGCTCCAGTGGTACTTTTCGGGTTTGCTCCCCATTACAGTGGCGGGACCGTGCCGGTATTTCACCGGACTTTCCTATTAAGCCCCTGAGGGCACCTATCTCAACAGTATGAAATTCATTCTCATCGTAGCAAATAATAATACGTTTGTCAACGAGATGTTATGATTTGAATTTATAATAATCTTCGATGAGCTTTTCTATAATTTGGCAGCCGTAAGAGTTGTTATACGTACTGAATTTCGATACAATAGGGTCATGAAGAAAAAATCTTATAGAGCGATGAGTAAGTTTATGCGGTTGATTGAAACAATTGCTAACAGCAAAATGAAACAGCTGGATTTTGGTGATGGTATCGTTCTGTATCGAGGTGAGATTCACATGATTAGGGCGATCGGCGATCATCCAGGCATGTTTATTTCTGAAATTGCACGATATTTTGGTGTTACCCGGGCGGTTGTTTCAAAAAGTGTTTTGAAGATCGAAAAGAGCGGCTATGTGCGCAAAGTGATAGATCCTTTAGATAAGAAGCGTGTTCAAGTCTACCTGACGGAGCGGGGAGAGGCCGCATATCAGGCTCATAACGCATTTCACCTGGAGAAAGATGATTATATTTTTGCGCATTTGGAGGGCTTGAGCGCAGAAGAATTAGAAGCAGTCAGTGTGTTTTTAGACAAAGCACAGCAGATGGTCGAGCATCATTTTTGAAAGGAGGCCGATATGAAGCAGCTTGAACTCATTTCACTGCCCTTTGATTCTGAACCGAAGCCGCGAAAAAGAGCCAGTGCCAAACCGGTTGCTAAAAAGGAGGAAGAAGTTAGAGAAGAACTCACTCCTCCAATCGTGCCGAAGGTTGATATTCTCGATCTTCGCAAGAATCCGATAACCTATACAGCTAACCAAGAAGCAGCCCTCGGAGAGATTGCTTCCTTCTTATGCAGCAGTCAGGAATCCGTTTATATCCTTTCCGGTTATGCCGGGACAGGCAAAACCACGATTGCTGAAAACATCGTAAAATATGGACTGGCTCTTAACAAAGAGTGCATCATTACCGCCCCTACCAACCAAGCCGTCAAGGTGCTCAAGGAGAAATTCGGTGAAATCAAGGTGCTCTTTAAAACCCTTCATTCCACCTTGTATGGTTCTCCTGATGCCGATACTGGTGAATGGATTGCCAGTGTTAAGTTTAAAGCGTACCATGTCATTCTCGTTGACGAATCCTCCATGATCAGTAAAACCGTATACGCCGATCTTATTAAGGAAGTCCAATCTGCCCATGCAAAGGTCATCTTCTTTGGGGACAGCTTCCAGCTCGAGCCTGTGGGCGATGATCCAGAGATATTGCGCAGCCAGAATTTTGAACTCACTGAGGTGAAACGGCAGGGAGCCGCCAGTGAAATTCTGCTGTATGCAACTTGTCTCAGAAATCTAAAGCAAGTTATCATTCCTAGTGTGTCTCGGGGAGAGGTACAGATATTGGGCAAGCAAGCCGCTGCCAGAGCGTTTCTCCAGTCCGTCATTCAGAATGAAAACAGTATCTTCATCATTGGCACCAACAAGGCAAGGCTGATTCTCAATCAAAAAGCCCGTGAGGTTAAATTCGGCAAAGCGGTAACGGATGAACCGCGTCAAGGGGATCGAATCCTCTTTATTGGTAATGGTACTTACTTTGTTAATGGGGATAAATTGACTTTGGAGCAAGTCACCAGCATTGCAGGGATGGTTCTTCCGATTAAGGGCACTTCCAAGGATTCCCCCGCCTTTGTTCGGGCTTATCTTATTAGGAACTATAATCACAAGATTCTTCTTTTGCCCGCCATAGAGAAGTCTTCTGTTTACCATGCACAATTTCTGGAGGTCAATCAGCATTTTCCTGATGACTGGTACAATAAAAATCCGATTACCTATCAATTCGAACTGTCCAAGGAGGTATCCATTGCAACCTACGGCTATGTCATCACTGCCCACAAAAGCCAAGGCAGTCAATGGGAAAAAGTCTTTGTCCACCAGGATGCGTTTAGGAATAATCCTCGCTGGCTTTATACCGCAGCCACCCGGGCAGAAAAAGAGCTGACGCTGACCATGGAATCAAGCCCCTGCAAATGGAGCTGGGAGCAGATCATGAAAGCAGCAAATCATGCCTATCAGAAATAGCCGTTCCAGCCTTGCCAGTAATTCTACATGTAGAACTGTTTTTTTAGTTAGGAGAAATATCTGTTACTGTATCCTTGCATTCCACTAGTACTGGTATAAAATACATCTTTGTCAGTAAGCATAATGATCAATACATTGCAGGAGTAACAATCAAACTTGCAGAACTAGATAAAGATAAGGTTGATGAACGGATTCGTACAATGTGTGCGTAAATGTAGTTCGAAAACGTACAACGGTAGTGTTGTGAAAGAAATGAATCCCTTCCTGCCATTCAAGGGAAGTGGGGTGATAGGGGGATTGGCACGTTTAGTGCATTAGTAGTTCATGATGAACAAAATTAGCAGGCTAGTCTCAGAGCTAGAGTAATTGTGATAGAAAATTTGTAACTGGCATCGATGTATTTTACTGTTTTTCTAAGATGTACATACGTAACTGACGGCAGTATTCCCATAGAGATCCTTGAAATAAAGGAGGCCAATGGGAGAAAGGAGTGTAGTATGAACATTTTGCTTGTTGATTATGCTACAGACAGCAGAGCGGGGATTGCAGGATTCTTGCGGGAAATGGGGCATCATGTTACGGAACGAGGCGACGTGGATGAAGCATATGCCACCTATACTGCAGGTGTTTTCTCCATGGTATTAACCGATATAAGAATGCCGGCAAAGCTGGGGGAAGACTTACTGCATCGTATAACGGCCCTGCCTGGTGAAAAAGCAGATGTTGTTTTGTTTACCAATTATGATGATCGAGGTTCAGCTGTTAATATTTTGCGGGAAGGGGCGTATGATTATCTATTAAAACCGGTTAACGTAATTGAACTGGCGGCAATTACGGACCGGATTGCGGAACATCATTCCTTGCTTCGCGAGAATAAAGTGCTCACTGAGCGGTTCGGTGAAGAAGTGCAAGCTGCAACCGCTGAAACTCAGCGTGAAGTAGCCAGGCTCAAGAAAGTACTAGCGCAAACAGCCGGGCTCGATACGATAGGATTTTTCTCCGCCGAAATGAACCGAATTATGCGGCTGGCAAAGATATTTCATGAAGATCGATCCATACCGGTGCTTATCCAGGGAGAAACAGGAACGGGTAAGGAAATTATGTCAAGAATGATTCATTATGGTGACATGGCTATCCAGGAACCTTTTATTGATTTGAATTGCGCAGCCCTGACTGCGAGTTTATTTGAAAGTGAGCTGTTTGGTTATGAGCCCGGATCTTTTACCGGTGGCCTGACGAAAGGGCAAAAAGGGAAGCTGGATGTGGCGCAAGGCGGTACTTTGCTGTTGGATGAGGTGGGTGAAATACCTTTGGAGCTGCAGGGGAAATTGCTGAGAGTCATACAGGAGAAGGAATTTTATCGCGTTGGCGGTTTAAAGAAAGTAAAAACAGATGTGAGGATTATTTGTGCTACCAATGCGGACTTGGAGCAACGGGTAGAAGAGGGAACGTTCCGCCGGGATTTGTTTTTTCGGCTAAAAGTGGGACATTTAGTCATTCCCCCTCTTCGCGAGCGCACGGATGATATTATTCCTCTTGCGCAGATGTTTCTAAAGCATTTTGCCAATGAAAAAGGCAAGCGCTTTCTTCGTATCAGCCCAAGTGCCGTTGATCTTTTATTGGCTTATGAATGGCCGGGAAATGTGCGTGAGCTCAGGAATACAATGGAGTTGGCAGTGCTGATGTATGACGATGTAGAGCTTAAAGCCATGCATGTGAATTTGAATATGCAGCAGAAGGTGGCATCATCCCCAATCCCGATTGTAATGTCTTCCACCCCTCAGTCCATTGATCCCAATCGTTTTTTCTTACCTGCAGCAGGGATTGATTTGGAAGAATTTATCGACCGGATTGTCCATCAGTCTCTAGAAATGTGTCATGGCAATAAGACCGAGGCGGCCAAACATTTAGGAATCTCCAGGCGTTCCTTTTACTGTCGTTTGGAACGAAAAAAGGCAGCCAAGAAGCCTCTTCAGCTGCAAACCGATTCTGTGAATGCTATAGTTCCAACGGTATAGATAAAATACTTTTTTAAAAAAATGAACCGCGAAGGCCGCGAAGTTGTAAACTTCGTATCTCGCGGTTTAATTTTTTTTAGGAAGATGCGTTAGCGGTTTTTATCTAGCCAGAAAAGTATATTATTTAGTGGGACATGTAGGAGAAGCTCAAAAAGATGTCGAATGTAGATAAATGTAATTTTTTTAAGTGAATTGTAAGGAAAGCGATAGTCTGGGATCTGCAGCTTTTTTGTTGACAACCAGATTTTCTGGAGACCGACAGCTCATGCAACCAAGTAGCAATGATACTCTAAAATGCTGGAAATGAGGCGGTTCTTAGATGGATAAACAAAGAGAAAACCTAAATGCTGCAGATAAAAAATCAGAAGAAATCATAGAAGACAAAAGGGCTGTGCAAATTGCTGATCCTTCTAAAAATAGTGTTGCTGGCAAAGATACAGAGTTAGCTGCCAGTCAGGTCGGATACCAAGATTTGTTTGATAACATGCCCAATGGGTGTGTATACTACAAGGTACTGCTTGACGAGGCAGAAGACCCTGTTGATCTCGTATATATAAAAGTGAATTCTGCCTATGAAAAAAATATCGATCGTTCCCGTAGTGAACTGATTGGCAAACGCGTGACAGCGGTTTTTCAAGAGTTGACCGGAGAAGGCTTTCCATGTATGGTGGCATATCTGAATGTAGCCTTATATGGAGAGCCCGTGAACTTTACCCAATACTTTGCTCAGCAAGATACGTGGTATTCCATTTCTGCGTACAGTCCTCAGCCGGGTTATGTTGTTGAGATATCGGAGGATATTACTGAGCAAACAAAGGCAGAAGGTGAAAGACGTGAAAGAGAAAGGCAAGTGGCATTAATCGAAAGAGTAGCTTCCTTGGGAACTCTGGCTGCAGGAGTGGCCCACGAGATTAATCAACCGCTGCAGGCTTTGAAAATTATGGCAGATAGTATGATTTATTGGTATGATAAGGGAAAAGAAACAAGTGTGGAAAAGGTGATTGAGAGTTGCCGGAAGATTTCGGTGCAGGCTGGCTATATCACTTCTATTGTTGAATGGATGCAGGACTCGGTAAATAAGGCTTGGTCTGACGCACCAGAAGAAGTAGATGTAAAGAAAATGATTCAGCGGGTATTAATTCTGGTTCAAGAACGATTAAGAGCCCACGGCATTCAATTGCGTGAAAACAGTTGCGACGACTTCCTTATGGTATGGGGCGACAGCAGACGTTTAGAGGAAATCATAATCATTATTGTAGTGAATGCAATAGACTCCTTTGTTTGTGTTGATCAAGCTGTAAAGGAGATTCGTATTACTACCTTGTGTGTGGAAGATAGTGTTGTCATAGAGATTAGCAACAATGGACCTGTTATTCCTGATGACATCATAGGGAAAATATTTGAACCGTTTTTCTCCGCTTCAAAGTCTGGCACGAAACTAGGCATGGGGCTTGCCATTGTAAAGTCTGTTGTTAATGCTCATAACGGTACAATTCAAGTCTTTAGTTCTAATCAGCAAGTGACATTTCGCATTGAGTTTCCGCTATATCGGCAATCGGTATAGCAGTCAGGATATAGAATTTTAAAATCACACCAAAGATAACCTGTGAGGGAGTCTTTGGTGTGATTTTTTCTGTTTGCAGGTTTATAAGCGGTGGGACCAAATGTGCTGATTGAACCGTTGCGTACAATATTGTACGTTTTAGCTGAACGAATCGGTTCAATGCTTATTTGATGAGCAAGGGCCCAATGTGAATGTATGCCAGTTATAGGAGTGGCATGGTTATTGCATAGTTAATAAGTAGTAATAGCTTTGGGAGAGAGGCGGCCAGCTGATAAGGGTCTCGAAGCCAGTATTACAGTCAGAGGAATCCACTATTTCCAGGTTAAGGAATTGAATTTAAACGTATATAAAAATATTGGAGGTAAGGATATGTCGATTATGAATCTAATTGAAGAAGGAAAGAAATCTTTCAGCAAGAGGCAGGAAAGAAGAACAGCAAAAGATACAGGGATTGGAGCTGCCATCGGGTTGGCAGTTGGGGCAGTTGTCGGCGTACTATTGTCACCTAAGTCTGGACAGGAAACGCGGGAGAACATTGCCGTCTCTGCCAAGGAACTTTCTGGGAAAGCTAAAGATGTCTTAGAAAGGGCTAAAGAAAAGGTGGAAAAAGCCAAAGAGGAACTAAAAGAAATTAAGGACAATCCTTTGAAGATTCAACAGTAGGACGATAGAGACTGCGTTGATAGAAGAATGATCAGCTAGTAGATAAATGCAAATTTTCATAGGTGTCATAGTAGAAAACTAAAATATAGGGGGAAATAAAAAATGAAAAAAATGATTTTACGTCTATTATTAACAGTAAGTCTGATTCTAGTGGGGGTCACTGGTTCTGTCTGGCCGGCGAGTGCTGCCGAAGCATCCATCAATTTAACAACTTCCCAATGGACAGGAAATGGCTTCACTTTCCTTGCTTTGCCAGCTGATAAGCAAGCTGCTGGCTATGAAATCTTTACAGTCGGGCAGGCAGAACAAGGATTTCAAGGGGATCGTTCTCTTCGCCTTCCCTATGCTGACCATGTAGGCAAAGAAGTTACCGTTACTGACATCGTATCCTTTCCAGCTGGTAATAACCAGAATGAATATATGGCTTACATGACGGTAAATGACACTGGTGAAAAGTTGGTCGGACGCACCATGCGTGGACAATTAGAAGGTTTAGTATTAACAGACGATCTTGTGAATGCGAGACAACAGTTCTTGGGTAAAACCATTTATCCTAAATTTAGAGAGCTGACAGGCGTATATGATCCAGGTTCGTATGCAATACCAACGAGCATCACGACTCCTATTGGCGGTCCTGCTACAGTCGTGGATGTTTATGCTGGTAATCAATCCCAAGACCCCATCTGGTTAATTGTCACAGTCAATGGGGAAAAGGCAATTTTGCCAATTGCTTATAGCTATACCAATGTATCGGTAAATACTTGGACACAAAGCCCTCCTTGGCAGGATGCCTTGTTTACGGAAGATCCGCGGTTAACTTTCGGCTGGTCTCAAGAGGTATGGAATACAATTGAAAGCTCCAGCGTAGAAGAAGGTATGACAAAAGAGCAGATCCGTCTTAGCTGGGGTAAGCCTAACGCCATAGATGGAAATGGTACAGCTTGGATTTATGGAACCAAAAAACTTAACTTTTCCGGTGATGTATTACAATCCATTGAATAAGCTTTCCTATGCAAAGGCGGTTTTTCGATTTCGATAAGCCTCATCTTTAAATGCCAGTATAGCAAAAATTGCCAATGTGAACGTAGCTCCCAATGTGGATATCAATATTGATTATACTGCCTTTATGCCGGATCATGGCAGCGATCGAAAGCGTTTTGGCGTGGGAGCAACTTTGAAATTCTAAGACTTAAGGGATAGATTCTTTTTACTCAGTAAAAAAAGGAGGGGCAAGTATGCTTTGGTTTTTAATCATTGGAATGATTGCTGGATGGCTGGCCGGTAATATTACAAAAGGCAGTGGATTTGGTCTTATCGGCGATCTAGTCGTAGGTATAATTGGATCGTTTATCGGTGGCTTCTTGTTCAGCCTCACGGGTTTAAGTGCCTATGGAACAATCGGTGAAATCATTATGGCAACGATCGGGGCAATTGTGTTACTGTGGATTGTACGATTGATCAAATAGATACAATTACTTATGAGCTATTCCTAGCAACAGCGCTGCCTTGGAAATACTAAAAAAATGCTCTAAAAATAAAAGCCTAACTAAAGTATAAAGGGGTGGTATTAGCTGCCTCTTTATACTGTTTTATGGGCAATTCCTTGGAATGAAGTGTGTGGGTGGCAAGAAAGAGGAGAATACTATGATAATTTTTAAAAATGTCAGCAAGATATATAACGATGATTTTCACGCTGTGGATACGATTGATCTTCACATTAAAGAAGGTGAATTCATTGCTCTGATTGGTCCAAGTGGTTCAGGAAAATCCACTACAATGAAAATGATCAATCGGTTGATTGAGGCGACATCAGGCACTATTTTGATTCATGGCCAAGATATAGGCGACCAAGATCCTGTCCTGTTGCGGCGTAATATTGGATATGTGATACAGCATATCGGTTTGCTGCCCCATATGACAATCGGGAAAAATATTGCACTTGTACCTAATCTGAAGAAATGGGATAAGGCAAGGTGTGACAAACGGGTAGATGAGCTGTTAGAAATGGTTGGTCTTCCTGCAAAAGAATACAAGAATCGATTTCCGGCGGAACTAAGTGGTGGTCAGCAGCAGCGGGTGGGTGTAATTAGAGCCCTGGCAGGCGATCCGCCTATCGTACTCATGGATGAACCCTTTAGTGCACTTGACCCCATTAGCCGGGAGCAATTACAAGATGAGTTATTAAATTTGCAAACTAAAATCCGCAAAACCATTGTATTTGTAACCCATGACATTGATGAAGCTATTAAACTTGCAGATCGAATCGGTATCATGCAGGATGGAAAATTAATTCAATTTGATACGCCGGAGCAGATCTTACGCCATCCTGTTAATGAGTTTGTTAGAACCTTTTTTGGTGCTGATCGTATGAATCAAGTAGAATCCTTGCCCACGATTGAGGAAGTTATGATTCGCCCGATTAGTTCATTCCCCAAACGTGGCCTGGCAGAAAGCCTTATAAAGATGAGAAAATATAAGATTGATTCATTGCTCGTCATTGATAGAAACGAAATATTTTTGGGAGTTGCTGGAGTGGGGGAAATTCAAAAGAATTTTTCCAATGAGACTATGGTATTGGAAGATGTAATGAAGAAAGAGGTGCCGACGGTGAGACTTTCCCAGCAGCTAGATGATGCGATCAATTTAATTAGTGAAAACCAGGTGGCATTTCTTCCGGTGCTTGATGAAAGTAGTAAACTAAAAGGGCTTATTACCAGAGCCTCTTTAGTAGATGTAATGGCAAGTCAATTGCGCAGCAACAATAATGGAGTCGCTTCATTCGGAGGTGAGGGATCATGATGTTCAATAATTTTTTAGTCATGCTGCAGAATCGCTGGCCGGAGATCATGATAGGAACTTGGGAACATATTCAGCTTACGTTGGTGGCCTTATTTATAGGAAACCTGATTGCACTGCCCCTTGGCATTCTACTTACGCGAAAGCGGAATTTAGCCGAAGCCGTTATTGGCATAACCTCGGTGTTTCAAACCATTCCCAGTTTAGCGTTGCTAGGCTTCATGATACCTTTTTTCGGTATTGGCTTTGGCCCAGCTATTGTGGCCTTGTCAATTTATGCTCTTCTGCCGATTCTACGTAATACCTACACTGGAATACTGGGTGTTAACCAAGCCGTTGTTGATGCGGGTACCGGTATGGGAATGACTTCCCGCCAAGTCTTATTTATGATCGAGATTCCCTTAGCTCTGCCAATCATCATGGCTGGTATTCGTACTGCCACCGTTATGGTAATCGGTGTTGCCACCTTGGCAGCCTTGGTTGGGGCGGGAGGACTGGGAGATATTATTTTTAGGGGTATAGCTATGGCAAGGCAGGATCTTATCTTGGCTGGTGCCATACCAGCTGCTTTACTATCCATGATATTTGATTATATTTTGAAGAGAATTGAAATTGCAGTACAACCCTAATCCGAATTATACAATACGAAAGGAAGGTTCTATGAAGAAAATCACTTTACTCCTGCTTTCCATACTGCTTTCCATGAGTATAACAGGCTGCTCTTCCTTTTGGGAGAAAGATAATAATACTGTCGTAATCGGTGGAAAAAATTTCACTGAACAAGATATTCTGGTGTATATGATGAAAGGTATCATTGAAGAAAAAACAGACATAAAGGTAAAAGCAAAAGCGTACTTGGGAGGAACCAATGTAGTATCCCAAGCCATTGACCGGGGAGATTTAGATATTTATGCTGAATATACCGGAACGGCTCTCGTGAGCGTTCTTGGTGAAGAATATTCTCCTAGTGATCCAGAGGTGGTTTATGAAAAAGTCAAAACGATCTATGAAACAAAAAAACAGATTGTATGGCTGAAACCATTCGGTTTTAATAATACCTATACGTTATCCATGAGGACGGAGCAGGCTAATGCGCTTGGTATTGAAACCTTTAGTGATTTAGCCAAGCAGTCCGCTGCTCTACGGTTGGGTGCTACTCATGAATTCTTGGAGCGAGTTGACGGATACCAAAATGTTAAAGCGGTTTATAATATGCAATTTTCTTCCCCTGCTGGTATGGACCCAGGTTTAACCTATACTGCCTGCCGTGACAGCAATGTGGACGTAATTGACGCCTTTTCCACAGATGGACGGATTTTAGCATTCAATTTAAAAGTTTTAGCAGATGATAAGAAGGTGTTTCCTCCTTTTTATGCCGCTCCTATTATTCGGGCCGATACCTTAAGAAAACATCCTGAAATTGGTGAAGCCTTGAATTTGTTAGCAGGTAAACTAACCAATGAGGAGATGATGACTCTTAATGCTAAAGTGGATTTAGAGGGAAAGAGCCCCCAAGTTGTGGCCAATGAATGGCTGAAAGCAAAGGGACTCATTTAAGGCATCTCCCACCTTAAAAGCTGTTCGCATCTTGGCGAACAGCTTTTTTTCTTCATATTAAAAGTTCTTCTAAGTAATCGTAATGAATTATAGAGAAGAATTAAGAATAAATTTGAACAATAAAGAAACAATATTTGAATTAATTTGAAATAAATAAATTATTTTGAATAATTAAGAAGGAAAATGAAAGAATGAGACGAATATATACTCCGAAAAGCTTTTCAAAGGGTCGATAATTTAAAAATTCAGATGAAAGGGGGAGGTTGAGATACTACCAGCAGCACGCAAGCAAGAAATACTCAATATCGTTACCAATGCCGAATTCATATCGGCAGGAAATTTGGCAGAGAACCTCAACATTTCTTTATCGACAGTACGACGGGATTTGATGGAATTAGAAGAAGAAGGACTAATTGTTCGTACGCGAGGGGGAGCAAGCACGATTAAGCACAATTTGGCTTTAGATACAGGGCTGAATACGCGTGCTGTTGAAAGACATGAAGAAAAAAGCAGAATTGCCCAAAAGACTGCTGAGCTGGTCAGCGATGCAGGTTGTATCATTTTGGACGCGGGGACTACCACATTAGAGGTAGCACGCAATCTGTATCCGAAAAAGGTCTTGCGTGTCATTACCGATAGTATCGAAATTGCCTATGAACTGCGCAATCGGGAAAATGTAATTGTCATCATGACCGGCGGTCTTTTAAAGCAGGGAACGTGCAATCTGTATGATGGACTGGGCGAAGAATTCTTAAAAAGCATGCATGCACAAATTTGTGTGATGGGGGCCATCGGGTTTTCTTTAAAGGGCGGTCTGACAAAGCACGAAATCGAGTCGCTGTCTCTCAGAAAAAAAATGCTGGAAATCAGCATTCAGATCATGTGCATTGCCGACAGCAGCAAATTTAAAGCGGATGGTCTAGTCAGCGTGTGCCCGGCGGATCTTGTCGATGTGCTGATTACGGATACGGGAATATCGCCAAGTCTGAAACAGTCTTTCGAAGACCGCGGCATCAAAGTAATTGTTGTATAAAATAATAATGAGAGGTAAGAGCAGATGAAAGCGTTTATAATCCATAGGGTGGGAAACGGCAGCGCAGCTAAAGTGGTGATTATAGCGTGAAAGACGGTGTAGTATTAGGAATTGATGCAGGGACGAGCAGTGTAAAAACGAGTTTGTTTACGTTGCAGGGTACATTGATCCGGGAAATGTCTTTTCCCGTCAATGTCTTAAGCCCTGCAAAGGATCAATTCGAAATGGATATGGACCTTGTTTTTAGAGAAGTAAGAAGGGTGATCAAAGAGATTGTGGCTGGCTTTGAGAATCAGGTGCAAGGGATCGGATTGAGTGTGTCGTCTCCTACCTTGATTTTCCTGGATCGTAACCAGGAAGCGATACGCCCCGGTATTGTGTATCTTGATAATCGAAGCATCAAAGAAGTAGAGGAGGGTGTTGAAAGGTTCGGCGGCACCAATATGTATTTTGCCAGAGTAGGGAATAATCCTAGTCCATCGACTTGCGTGGCGGCAACGGTGAACTGGATTCGCAGCAATGAACCGGAAACGTGGAATCAAACGGCTCAAATCGGGTTTTTAAATACGTATTTAGGGGCGAAACTTACCGGTAATGTGGCAGTAGATCCAACAGTGTCTTCTTATTCGGGGTTGATGCGGGTCAGAAACCCATACGCTTGGGAATCTGAATTTTTAGAAATTTTTGACATTGATGAAAAATATTTACCGGAGATTTTACCTTCTTTCAGCAAGGTAGGAGTTTTAAAGAGCGATATTGCCGGTCAGATTGGACTGCCCCCGGGAATTCCAGTTGCAATTGGCGCTGCAGATACAGCGGCGACAAGCTTTGCTTTAGGTGTACATAAGCATGGCGATGTATTTCAAAGCATGGGAACGTCAGAGGTGATTACCTTTTGCTTAAATACGCCTAATTTCAGCCCGGCCTTTATGAATCGCGGACATGTCATTCCCGGAATGTGGCTGTCCAATGGTGCAATGAGTACTGCGGGGGCTTCTATTCAATGGGCGCTGAAGAATATTTTCCCGGAGCTTTCTTCCGAAAAAGAATTAGAACACCTTGCCCAGTCTTCACCCCGCGGTGCAAAGGGATTGGTCTTTCTTCCCTATTTATGCGGAGAGAGAAGCCCTGTATTTGATACCCGGGCCAGCGGCATGTTTTTTGGATTGACGATCAATACGTGCAAGGCTGATATTATGCGTGCTGTGTATGAGGGGGTTGCCTATGGCATGCAGCAGATTTACAAGATTGGCAGTGAACGCTGGAATGTTTCTCCCGAATACATCAAATGCGTTGGCGGCGCTTCCAAAAGTGCCCTTGCGATTCAGCTGAGGGCGGATGTCTTAAACAAGCAGATTCGTACGATTGAGTCAAGCAATACCGCTGCTTATGGAGCTGCCATGCTCGGCGCAATGGCAGCAGGAATCTATACGAAGATCGAAGACGTTCCTTGCATTGAAGATTATGGGAGAGTTGTGGAACCAAAGTCTGAGAATGTGAGCTTTTTTGAGAAGCACAGTGAGATTTATCGTCAGTTGTATCCCAATTTGAAAGAGCTGATGCGGGTGCAATATGGTTTACTGAATGGGGACATCCTACAGTCGGAGTGATTACAAGCAGTAAAAATAAATTGGAGGGAATTGGTATGTCTGAAAATCCAAAAATAAATATTGTAAATCCAACGGCGCAGTTAAAAACACATTTCCGCTGGGTGATCATGGGAATTATTTTCGTCACGTACGCCATCAATTACATGGATCGAACCAATATTGGAGTTGTACTTCCATTTATTTCTCAGGAGTTTGGCTTAAGCAATTTCGAAGCTGGCGCCCTTGCAAGTACTTTTTTCTTAGGGTATGCGGCATCGCAGATTCCGGCGGGTTTCTTCTTCAGTAAATTTGGCACCCGCGGCCTGGTTTCTCTTTCTATTTTAGGCTTTTCGGTGTGTACGTATTTAATCGGTACGGCATCCTCGCCATTCATGATCAAGGTGTACCGTTTCTTACTGGGAGTCAGTGAAGGCCCTACGCCGGTTGGCTGCGTATCCACGATTAATAATTGGTTTCCTGCAAAGGAAAAGGGAACGGCAACCGGGCTTTATATCGCTTCGACGATGTTTGCGCCCATTCTTGTACCGCCCCTTGTGGTTTGGATTGCTCTTGAGCATGGGTGGCGCAGTGTGTTCTTCTGGTTTGCAGTTCCCGGGTTCATCATGGCAATTGTATGGTATCTCTTCGTTAAATCCAGTCCGGAGAAAAGCGAGCATGTGTCGGCCAGTGAATTAGCCTATATTCAAGAGGCGGATACTGCTGCTGCCGAAAAAGTACAGACGACAGTAAAGAGAAGTCTGGGTTGGATCGATTCCTTTATTCGTGCCAAAAAAGTAGCCATTTTAGATTCCAATGCCCAGGTGTTTAAGTCGCGGAATATTTGGGGTGTCTGCATTGCCTATTTCTTAATGGTAAGTGTTCTTTATGGATTATTAACATGGATTCCCTCTTATTTAGTAAAAGAAAAAGGATTTTCATTTATGAAGATGGGCTTGGTTGCTGCAGCTCCCTGGATCGGCGGATTTATTGGGTCGATTGCAGGCGGATGGCTTTCTGATAAGATCTTCCTCAAGCGCCGCAAGCCAACGATGATTATTACAACCTTGTCGACAGCGATTATGATGGCTGTGCTGATTAATATTCCGAATAATGCCAATTTAGTTGCAATTGCATTATTTTTGACAGGATTCCTAATTAACGTCGGCTGGCCGGCATTTACCGCTTATCCTATGGGATTGGCATCCAATAGCACCTATCCTGTGGCGATCTCTTTGGTCAATACGGGGGGGAATTTGGGCGGATTCTTTTCTCCGATGATTGCAGGACTGCTGCTTGATAAGTTCAGCTCCTTTACCAACGTGTTCCTCTATTTTGGAGTGGCTGCAGCACTTGCTTTTCTTATATTGCTCACCATTGATGAGCCTGTCAATGAAGCATAAGTTAACATAACGTTATTGATTTTGCAGGGCAGGATTGAATATGTCGCATCTCCTTTTGGTGCGCAATATATTTTTACCTTTTTTTGAAGTTTTTTTACAGATATTAAAAAATAAATTGAATTATTTCTTCAAAGAGCTTATACTGTGTTTACAGTACGAATATAAAAAATGGCAGTAGAGGAAAAAATGACATGACAAATCAATCCTGCTTTGTAAAAATCGAAAATCATTTAAAGTTTTTTACGAATTCCGAAAAGAAGATTGCTCATTATGTGTTGGAGAATTATAACGATATTTTAAACTATACCATTACGGAATTGGCTGAAAAAGTCGATACCAGCGATGCATCTGTGATTCGCTTCTGCAGAAGCATTGGCTACAAGGGGTATCAGGATTTTAAAATTAACATGGCAAGAGATATTGCTCCAGCCAATAAGCTGCTGGACCCCGAGCTGGACAGGGAAGATACGCCAGAGGAAATTTGCCAGAAGATTTTTTTCTCAGAAATGGCGGTACTTAAGGATACGTTAGCAATATTGGATATCAAGATGCTGGAAAAAGCGGCGAAAATGATTGTTGCTGCCAAGCGTATTGAGCTTTTCGGCAGCGGCGGCAGCGCGTTAGTGGGAATGGATGCCCAGCACAAGTTGTTAAAGGTGGGTCTTAAAAGTTTTGTTCACTGTGATGCTGATATTCAGGCCATGTCTGCGTCTTTACTGGAAGCAGGTGATGTGGCGATTGGTATTTCTCATTCGGGAAGCAATCGTAATGTTGTCCGCTGTATGCAGCTGGCAAAACAGCAGGGTGCGACTACAATTGTAATGACTACCCAGGGGAAATCACCATTACTAAAGTTTGCTGATGTGGTTTTGTTTACAGCAACAAAGGAAACGGCCTTTAAGTCGGAATCCGCCACTGCACGGATTGCCCAGCTTGCTCTGGTGGATGCGTTAGTTGCTATGGTGGCTTTAGGGGACTATGACAACTCTCTTTATGCCATTGGACAAACCAGAAAAGCTACATCCGATAATAAATTTTAACATTGAAATTTAATGAGAAGGAGGAAAATTGGTTTATGATGCGAGCTGTTGTTTTAGCAGGACCGAATGATTTTAAAGCCGGGCAGCTTGAAATGCCCAAGATTGGTGATCATGATATCCTGCTGCAGATGAAAAAGGCTGCCATTTGTGGAACGGATATTCGAATCTTAGAAGGAAAAAAGACGAAAGATGTTCGTTATCCATCGGTTATCGGACATGAAATGTGCGGGATCATCAAGGAAGCCGGCAGGCAGGTACAGGGATTTAACCCAGGAGATAAGGTTGCGATTGCCAATGTGATTCCTTGTCATTCTTGCCATAGTTGTCTGAATGGCAGAGAAAATGCCTGCCTGAACCGAAAGGCTATTGGTTATGAATTTAACGGCGGTTTTGCCGAATATGTGCTGGTTCCGGGTATTGCCATTGAAAGCGGCAATGTCATTAAGCTGCCAGAGCACGTTTCCTTTGCCGAAGGTGCATTGATTGAACCGCTGGCTTGTTGTATCCGCGGCTTGAAAAATGCGGGAACAGGATTCAATGATACGGTATTAATTGTAGGTGCGGGACCGATCGGTCTTATGCATTTGCAGCTATCTAAAATTGTGGGTGCCCGGAAAGTCATCATTAGCGAACCCATTGCATCCAGGCGTGAAAAAGCAACAAAGCTGGGAGCCGATCTTATCGTAGACCCTACGGCAGAGAACTTGCATGAAATCGTTATGAAGGAAACAGATGGCTTAGGGGTGGATGTGATTGTTGTCGCGATTGGCGTTCCCCAAGTCGTTAATTCCACGATCAAATTATGCCGAAAAGGCGGAACTGTGAATTTATTTGCTGGTTTTGCCGGCACCGGTGAATGCACGATTGAGGTGAATACCATCCACTATGGTGAGATTAACGTCAACGGCTCTACCGCTTATAAACGGCAGGACTACCTTGAGGCGGCCCAGATGGTAATCGACCGGAAAGTGAATCTTGAGGAGATTGTTACTCACACGTTTAAGATTGAAGACTTTCAGCAGGCCTACAAAGTATGTAAAAGCGGAGAAGGATTAAAAGTAGTGATTGAACCTTAAGCCAGCAGCAATATTTGCGGCAGAAGAGTGATAAAGCAGTAAAAAATAATGAATTTAAAAGGGGATATATAAAGATGGCGATGTTAGGAAAAGCAGTACGAATGAGCAGGTTAGTAAATCCAAAAAGTGATAAAATGATGGCAATTACTGTTGACCATTCCATTTCAAGGGGTATTATGCAGGGCTTGATTCCGATTCAGGATACCATTGACAAAATCGTTGCCGGCGGTCCGGATGCCATTACGGTAACCAAAGGAATTGCAGAACTCTGCCTTCCCAAGCATGCAGGCAAGGTATCTATATTATTAAAATGCTCCAGCTATTCACCGGTACAGCCTACCTATGATGTGTGCTTCGGCGACGTGGAAGAAGGCGTGCGGATGGGGGCGGATGCTGTCTCTGTAGGAGCGATGATGCTTGGGGTTCATCAGGCAGAGCAGCTTCGCGATATCGGTTTGATGTCCAAACAATGTATGGCTGCCGGGATGCCGCTCATCGGACATATGTATCCGAAAGGAGAATCCGTTTCGGTAGAAGACCGAACCAAATGGGAAAACATTGCGTATTGTGTCAGAGCTGGTGCGGAGCTTGGTGTAGATATTATAAAAACTACCTATACCGGAGACCCTAAAACCATGGAGAAAGTGGTGCAGTCTTGCCCTGCCCGTGTGGTAATTCAAGGCGGTGATATCGGAAATACTGCTGAAGAATATATAAAAATGACTCGTGAGGCGCTGGATGTCGGCGTCGGCGGGGTTACTTTCGGCAGATTTGTCTGGGAATATAAAGATATTACTTCCCTGGTTAAAACATTGCGCAGCGTAATTCATGAGAACTACAGCGTAAAGCAAGCTGTTGAAATGCTGCATGATCTTGAAAGCGATGCCAAAAGAAACAGCATATGAAAGTTGTAATTTGGTTATACAGAGAATCTGGGCATCTAAAGAAAGCCGCAGACGCCTCATAGATATTGCAGTGAACATTTCCTCAGCCTTCATTGGCGGCAATCCAATCAATGTGGTAAATAAGTAAAACTTCGTAATAAATTGTATGGTGTTTAAAAAACGATAATGAACCGCGAAGATGCGAAGAGATTATGGACTTCGCGTCTTCGCGGTTCAAAAAGTTTTATTTTTTTGCGCATCAATCTGTCATTGCTCGCAACGGCCATGAAATAAATCACAGGAGTGTCAGAAAAGACATCCGATGCTTTTTTGATAATGACAAACAGAGCAAATAGAACGATTTAACCGCAGAGACGCAGAGGACGCTGAGGAGATTTTTAACCCTATCTATCTTTTCTCTGTGTTCTCTGCGTCTCTGCGGTTCGATTATTTTTTTCCACGCATTTTCCTGTATTCGATTTACTGTATTTCTGCGATTAGGCGAACGGGCAGTCCGCTGGAATTCTTTAAGGGAAGGGGAAAGCAATAGAACTTAAAGGTATCTTGTTTTAATTGATTGAGGTTGATGATATTCTCAATGACGAAAACATTGTGTTCTGCGCAGTACATATCTGCTTTTGGGTGACCTTCTTTTCGCTTTACTCCTGCCGCATCGATGCCAATAAAATTAACTTCTTTTTGGATTAAATATTCCAGGGTTTTATCAGACAGCTCAGGATGACCTGCCTCGGAATGCCCAGTGACATAAAAATCTGTTTCATAATAGGTTGGCAGCCAGTCGGTTTTAAAGATAATAAAATCGCCTTTTTGAATATCCACCTTATTTTCAAAGTCGGCAGGTTCAATTTCACGATTGAAGATATTTTCGACATGGACTACTTTAGCTGGCCCCATAAATCGGTTTATATCCAGATTCGGAACGTTCATACTATCAAGATGGGTGCCTAAATGTCCTAAACGGGCTACGTTGATTCCATCTTTCTGGTTAAAAAAAGGATTGTTCTTGTCTTGTTCATCAATGGGTAGAGTTAAATCGATTAACATAGCATTCACTCCTTGTTTGTGTATTTTTATTTTTGTTTTACAAGTAAACTATAATATAAGGAAACAAAAAAGTCAAGAGTAGAGAATGTCTTGATTTTATCTGAAATTTGGTGAATAATAAGATTATGAAAAAAGATGATATGAAAGAATTCTTGAATACGTTAAAACGCCTCACGATTAAAATGGGAGAACTGAGCAGACATGCCAGCGATATTGCGCCAGTCGGCAAGCTGAGCTTTTCTGAGCTGAGTCTTATGACGTTAATTGGGGATTTTGACAATATTAGAGTTACCGAATTAGCATTAAAATATGGTGCTACCAAAGGTGCTATTTCAAAGATGGTTAAGAAATTGGTTCAGAAAGAGTTGGTCAAGAAATCTAGAACCCTGGAAAATGAGAAGGAAGTACTTTTATCATTAACAGCTATGGGAATGACAATTTATAATGAAAAGGAAGCACATTTTGAAAAATTGTCTGCCGACGTTTCAAAAGAGCTGGAAAGCCTGACGAAGGAGCAGCGAATCTCTCTGTTCAATATCCTTGATCTTGTGGAAGCTCACATTGATGAGCATCTCAATGAGCCCAATTCGGATCTCCATTAGCAGGATGTTAGTATTTTGATATGTCCGAATCGAAGAATTTATCAAGGCTATATAAGAATTCATTTATTTTAGAGCTTATATTTATTAATAAATATAAAAAAAAGAAATGGCATTGACAAAAAAAAGGGATTATACTATAATTCAATTAATAATAATTATCAACAAGGAACAATGAGAAGTACAAGTTGACAAAACGTAATTAAAAAGTATAAAATGAAAAATAGTAAAGGATGAAGGAGGTTGTAATCATGAAAAAAGTATTATTGGGCGTAGGTTTACTTCTATCAGTAAGTGTAGGAACAGTCGCTGCAGCTCCTATTAACGATTTGGACAGAGGACAGACTGCAGTTGGTATACTGACTGACACAATTTACTTAGAACACAAAATTGGCGAAAATCTTACAGTTGGATATCAAAATGTAGATCGGAAACATGGTAGTGATATGGATGATTTTTATGCGCAGTACAAATTACCATTTAGCAGTGTTCGAGCCATTCTTGGTCACCGGGATCTTGGTTCTGGTTCAACCTACATAGGATTATCCGTAAGTGAGGGGCTGGCTCCTAGAGTTGATGGTTATGCTTCTGTGATTGGCAGCGACGATTTCGTTGAATATCAAGTTGGGGCAACTATGGAATTAACGAGAGCAGTTGACCTGAACCTTAACTATCGCAATTTCAGACCTGATCATTATCGCAATGAAAGTCGTCTTGAAGTCGGTGCGAGCTACAAATTCTAAGACTGTTGCTAAAAGAAGATGTATGTCACATCTTTTGGAATATCGTCAAAGTAAATCCTCCTATTGCTATGGCTTTGCCATAGCAATAGGAGGATTTTGTATAAGAATCGTCAGATTATGGAGATTATTTCCTGGAAATATCAAAAAAATTATAATTTTGAGTCGCTAATCGTTTTTTTCTATCGATAACAGGGGCTGTTGCAATTCCAATGCCGATTACTGCCAGATTACCTGAAGTGGTTTGCGATCGACGAGGCGTTTGTATGTATACTTGGGATAGCCTACCATGATTCCCCCGGTTACCGTCATGTCCTCCGGCAGTTTTAGAAGATTGAGAAGGGGTTGATAGCCGGATAAAGCACAGGCTTCAAAAAATCCTGCCCAGCAGGTCCCCAGTTCAATTGTTGGTGCATATAATTCCGCGTAGGCCAGAGAAAAATGTGTATTATCCCGTGCCCGAGGCATAACGTTTTTGGGTGCGATGGCTGCGATTAGACAGGGCGCTCCCCGCAGAATGCCATCATGACCCGTTTTACGATATTTGGTTACGATTCCCTTGAAGTAGGGTGCCATGGGAGACGCAGTCTTAATGGCTTCTTCCATCCAATCGATGGTAGCGGCGGTAATGCCCTTAAGTGTCTCCGAATTGTTAATCACATAATAGGTGATTCCCTGGGTATTGCCGCCAGTCGGTGCCATCCTGGCTACGTTAAGAAGCTGCAGCAGCTTTTCTTTAGGGACAGCTGAGGGCTTATAACAGCGGACAGATCGCCTGGAGCGCAGAAACGCAGCGGCGTTTTTTGCATCGAATGGGGTAGTGTTTTCCATCGTAACTTGATTGGAGAGGGGGGCTTTTACATTATTCAAGGCTTCTCGCGGACAGACGGCCACGCAGTGACCACAGGCGATACAGGGGTTTCCTGTATCTTCAGGTCCATGTTTTCCCATTTTGATTACATCTGTGGGACAGACGCTGGCACAGATGCTGCAGCGAATACATTTTTCCTGATCGACTTGAATGATGGAGTCCATATTCATGATTCCTTCTTTCTATCGTTATTTACCAAATTTCAGCCTCTTGCTGTTACAGGTACAATTAGCTTGTTTCCCTGCTGATAGAATATACATCAGATGATCCATTGGCCAAAATTTAGCTTATGATAACTATAACATATAATGGAAAACAAGAATATGCGGATTTCATACTGGGTAGACTTTATTTGTATTTTACGATACTATTAAACTCAAGTTGATCCAATTCAAATTTGGTATACAGCGGATCGGTTAGTTTGTGAGAGGAAGTGATGTGTTTTGGAATTTCGGCAGCTAAAGACTTTTATGAGCATAGTGAAACTAGGGAACTTCTCACAAGCAGCTCAGTATTTAGGGTATACGCAATCGAGTGTAACGACTCATATCCAGCTGCTGGAAAAAGAATTAAATACGATTCTTTTTGAACGGTTCGGACACCAGCTGATGCTGACAACGGATGGGGAAAGACTTTATGATTATGCAGAAAAGATTACTAAATTAGCTGAGGATGCTAAAAATGAGTTTGACCATTTCGAAATACCCAAGGGACCGATCATGATTGGCATGCCAGAGTCATTATGTGTATATTATTTAACGGATTTGCTGCAGGAATATACATTGCTATATCCAGATGTGCAGTTAAAAGTAAATTTTGGCATAGGCAGTGACTTTCGAAATCTGCTGCGGAAAAATATGATGGATCTTGCTTTTTTTCATGAGAAACATTCATCCGATGCGGATTTGATCAATACGCTTTTATGGGACGAGCCAATGGGGATGTTAGCGTCCCCGGAGCATGCTCTTGCCGCTTATCCAAAAGTGACGATCAAGGATCTGGAGGAGCAGCGGCTGATCTTTATGGAATCGGGAACCGCTTATCAAACGGCTTTGGAAGAAGGTTTGGCAAAGGCTGAAATTGCACCTAAAACTATTTTGGAAATCTGTCATATTCAGACCATTAAGCAAATGGTAATCAATAATTTAGGAATCACGATATTGCCTTTAGCTGCTGTAGCCCAAGAGATAAAAGCAGGTTTGTTGGTCAAACTGCCGTGGCAGGGAGTAGAGCTTGAGACCAATGCGTATTTGGTCTATCATAAGGAGAAGTGGCTATCTCATGGAATACGGGCTTTTATCCGGCTGGTTGAGGAACGGTTACTAAAATAGTGCACAGGTATTGTGTTTCCAATGATCCTATGGTAAAGTATTTAATAATTTAGTGAACGAATAGCGATGGAGCTATAAATGCATGCATTTATGGCTCTCTTTCTTATAAGTAAAGAAAGCTTTATAGGTGGAAAAATATAAATTTTATGAAAAAACTCTTTGTGTCTTTGCGGTTCGACTCATCGTATTTGTTTTAAAAGATGCGCAATGTTTGATTCATAATATAGTAAGGATAAAATTTTCATGAAATGGAGTTGAGCTGAGGATGACTGAATGCAATCATTCGATTCAAATTCTGGTTGCTGGTGAACATGGGTTGGTAATTGAATTTGGCAGCGTTATTGCGCCTGAAATCAATCTGCGGGTTCAGCAACTGGCTAGATTGCTCCATTTTGAGTCTATTCATGGAATCATGGAGGTAATTCCTACCTATCGATCAGTAAGCATTTATTTTGATCCTTTAGTGATTACCCGTCAGGAACTGTCCAGACAGGTAATTCATATGCTCGGAAGGATTGAGCATCAGAATGTGGAGGACTTGCTGTCATCTAGAGTCGTGCATGTTCCTGTTTGTTATGGGGGCGTGTTAGGACCTGATTTGGAATACGTATCACGGTATACAGGCTTGTCGCCTCAGGAAGTGATTGGCATTCATACTTCCAAACCCTATATGATCTATATGTTGGGTTTTATTCCTGGTTTTCCTTATCTGGGGGGGATGTCCAGCGAGATTGCAGTACCTCGACAGGAAAGGCCCCGGGAGCGAATTCCAGGAGGTTCTGTGGGAATCGGCGGTAATCAAACGGGCTTTTATCCGATTGAAAGTGCCGGAGAGTGGTGGCTGGTTGGACGTACTCCCATAAAAGCTTTTGATTTTACCAGTGATAACCCTTTTTTATTTTCAGTGGGAGATTATCTGCATTTCGAAGAGATTTCCACAGCTGAGTATTTTGCAATTCGCAGATCCGTAGAAAAAAGGACGTATGTACCTGAGGTTTCTTATCTGTAATGGGAGGTGAAGATTGTGATTACAACGATAGAGCCGGGTTTATTTACTACGATTCAGGATCAGGGGCGCTGGGGATTTCAGGCGTATGGTATGCCTATTTCCGGAGCCATGGATCGATATGCCAGTCAAGTCGCTAATCTGTTGGTGGGCAATCGTCCCGATGCGGCTGTGCTGGAAATGACGGGAACAGGAGGAACCTTCAAGTTTGATGAGAAGCAGATGGTGGCAGTTTGCGGCGGGGATATGCAGGGGCTCTTAAATCACATGCCTTTTTCCAATTGGTCGTCTTTTATCGTTCCCAGAAGAGGTATACTTCGATTTGATGCCGCTGCCAGCGGTTATCGAACGTATGTGGCTGTACGCGGAGGTTTTGAGGTTCCTGTTGTTTTAGGCAGCCGTTCAACGTGTACTCCGGTAAAGATTGGGGGACATGAAGGACGAGTGCTGAGGCAGGGAGATGTTCTGCATGTGGGGCAGGATATGGAGTGTGAAACACGGCTTGGCAAGCTGGAAGACAAATATGTTCCTCAGTATGGCAGCCAAGTGCAGCTGCGAGTCATTCTGGGGCCTCAGGATACGATGTTTGGATCAGCGGCACTGGATACTTTTTTCGGCAGTTCCTACAAGGTGACGAAGCAATCGGATCGGACGGGGTATCGGCTGAAAGGTCCTAAGATTAAGCATCTTGGCAGTGCTGATATTATATCTGAGGCTGTGTGGCTGGGGGCGATTCAAGTACCTGTACATGGCATGCCTTTTATTATGACGGCAGATCATCAAACGACAAGGGGATATGCGAAGTTAGGATCAGTGATTCGAGGCGATCTGCCCAAGCTGGTTCAGACCAAGCCGGGTGACTGCATTCGTTTTCTGCGCAGTACAGAAGAAGAGGCAATTGAAGTCTTGCAAAAAGAGCAGGAGAGTTATAGAAATATAAAACAGGAATGGTAAATGAAGTGAGTAGGATTTGTCATTTCATTAGGATAGAGCAGGGCTGAGGGCACTTTCGATAAAATTGAAGTGCCCTATTGTTTTTTTCAATTTTACAAGTGAAGTTATCGGGTGGTATGATTAATCACAAGTTATTGAACGAGAAGCAAAGGCGCTTCAGACAAAGATTATTCTTTGTTTGAGGCGTCTTTTTGTCATTGTGGTGAAGGAGGGACTGCTATGTATCGAGTGGATTTGAACTGTGATTTAGGAGAAAGTTTTGGTGCGTATACCATGGGAACGGATGAGTTGATTTTGCCCTTTCTTACATCGGCTAATATTGCCTGCGGCTTTCATGCAGGCGATCCTCATGTGATGTTTAGTACAGTGAAGCTTGCAATACAGAATGATGTGGCGATTGGTGCCCATCCAGGGCTGCCTGATCTCATCGGCTTTGGCAGGCGGAACATGGATATCTCTGTCCAGGAAGCCTATGAGATGGTTGTCTATCAAATCGGAGCACTTTATGGATTTGTGAAAGCGGCTGGAGGAAACATGCGGCACGTAAAGCCCCATGGTGCTCTTTATAATATGGCAGCAAAGCGGCAGGATCTTGCCGAAGCGATTGCCGAGGCCGTATATAAGGTCAATCCAGAACTTATTTTATTTGGTCTGTCTGGCAGTGAACTGGTTACGGCTGGAGAGAAAATTGGTCTTAAGACAGCTCATGAGGTATTCGCCGATCGTACCTATCAATTGGATGGAACCTTGACTCCAAGAAAAGAGGCGGGTGCTATGATTACCGATCACCAACAAGCCGTGTCCCAGGTGGTTCGCATGGTGAAGGATGGCGTTGTACGATCCCAGCAGGGCAAGGATATTTCCATTAAAGCAGATACCGTCTGTATTCATGGTGATGGTGCTCATGCCTTAGAATTTGCTCGTCAGATTCGCAGCTTTTTAGAAGAGTCAAACATTGCCGTCCGTGCAGTGGGAAAGTAGTGAGGTGAAGAGGTTGAACACCGTAATTGAGAATAACAATCTGGATGCCAAGATTCTTCCCTTCGGCGAATCTGCGATCCTAATTGAATTTGGTAAAGGAATTGATCCCATGATCCACGGCAAGGTTAAAATGTTTACCGAAAATCTGGATTTGAGCCCCTTGCCGGGAATGATTGAATATGTATCTGCATTTTCCAGTGTTACTATATTTTATGATCCGGTGAAAGTCAGAAAAATGTGCCAGGAAAGTCCAGAGGGGAAATCACTCCTTACTTTTGAAATCCTTGCTGCCATGGTAAGAGAAAAGCTCGGCAAACTGGAGCATGATGCAGATTATACACCGCGAATCGTAGAAATCCCTGTATGTTATGGTGAGGAATTTGGTCCAGACCTCCAGTATGTAGCCGAATATAACAAGCTTACAGTCGATGAGGTAATTCACATTCACAGTCATGGTGAGTATTTGGTGTATATGATTGGATTTGCCCCCGGATTTCCTTATTTGGGCGGGATGTCCGAGTGCATTGCAACCCCGCGGCGTCAATCACCTCGCATGTCCATTCCCGCAGGTTCTGTTGGTATTGCCGGCATGCAGACGGGGGTATATCCAATTGCAACACCAGGCGGCTGGCAGCTCATCGGCAATACGCCAGTAGAACTTTTCAGACCTTTGGACAATCCGCCCACTCTGCTGCAGTCTGGGGATCGGATACGGTTTTATCCGATTTCCCGCAGGGAGTATGAAGAGTATAAGGGGGGAAGATCATGAGTATCAAAGTTCTTACCCCGGGTCTTCTGACCAGCATACAGGATTTAGGAAGATATGGGTACCAGAAATATGGGGTTATTGTCAGTGGCGGTATGGATGCTTACTCCTTGCGTCTTGCCAATTTGTTAGTCGGGAATGAGGAAGGGGAAGCAGTAATCGAAATGACCCTCATGGGACCTTCGCTGCTATTGGAAGAGGATCTTCTTCTGGCGATTACAGGGGGAGATTTATCACCAGCCATTAATGGGCAGCCCGTACCTCAAGGCAGACCTGTCCTGGTTCGAAAGGGAAGTGTTCTAAAATTTGGTGCCTTAAAATCCGGATGCCGTTCTTATTTAGCCGTTCGGGGCGGTTTCGATATTCCCGAGGTAATGGGCAGTAAGAGTACCTATTTGCGGGCGGGAATCGGCGGTTATCAAGGCAGAGCTTTATTGCAGGGGGATATTCTTCCATTAGGATTGGCTTGTCCGCTGCCATTTGCAGAGTCCTTAGTGAGGGCAATGGGGTCTAGTTCTTTTGCCTTTCCACCCTGGTATGTGGGGCGGTCCTATGTGTTACAGAAGTCTCAGGAATATAGAGTTCGCGTTATACCGAACAGTCAGTTTTCCTTATTTAGCCCAGACAGCAGGAAGCAGTTTTTTCAGGAGCCTTTTCAGGTTACCACGCAGTCGGACAGAATGGGATATCGTTTATCAGGAGTTTCTTTGCAGCTGACAGAGCCTTTAGAGATGATTTCTGAAGCAGTGGCTCTTGGAACCATTCAGGTACCGCCGGATGGCAATCCCATCATATTAATGGCTGACCGGCAAACGGTAGGGGGATATCCAAAGATTGCTCAGGTAGCAGGTGTAGATATTTCTACTTTGGCTCAGATTAAGCCGGGGAGCAAAATCCGATTTGAGGAAATTTCCCTGGGAGAAGCAGAAGAATTATATGCAGCCAGAGAAGCCGATATACAGCGCATTAATATTACGATTCAATTGCAGCTAGCTGGAACTGCAACATGAATTGGAGCATAAGTAAAAAGAACAGGGAGTGAAACGTGATGCTTACATTTGATGAGATAAAAGAAGTAATACGCATGGTAGAGCAGTCATCGATACAGCATTTTGAATTAGAGCAGGAAAACAGTAAAATTGTAATTTCAAAAGCTGGAATTCATAAGGTACAGACTGGTTCCCATGAAGGCTTGGAGGTTCCAAAAGCGGTGTGGGCAGCTGGTGAAAGCGAGCAGCGTCTGGCAAAGGAGATTCCCGATGTCCAGGCAGAGCCGCTGCACACCATTGTATCTCCCACAGTCGGGACTTTTTATATGGCTTCTGAGCCAGGGGCAGATCCATTCGTTAAGGCAGGGGAAGAAGTAGAGAGCAATGCCATTGTATGTGTATTAGAAGCAATGAAATTATTCAATGAAGTCGTTGCAGGTGTGAAAGGGACGATTGTAGAGCGATTGGTTAACGATGGAGACTTTATTGAATATGGACAGCCGTTATTCTTAGTGAAACCTAAGTTATAGAAAAAATACGTAAAGGGGCGAGGAACATGTTGACACTTCTAGGTATCGCAGTTGTAATTATTGGATTTGTATTACGGTTTAATCCCTTGCTGGTTGTTGTCGTTGCAGGTATTGTAACGGGTGTGGCTGGAAATTTGCCATTTGATAAGATTCTTACTATTTTTGGTGAAGCTTTTGTGAAGAATCGCTATCTTTCTTTATTCATTCTTACTCTGCCGGTCATTGGATTATTGGAAAGGAATGGTTTAAAGGAGCAGGCGCAAGAGCTGATTGGAAAAATAAAAGTGGCTACGACTGGTCGTGTCCTCATATTGTATTTATTCATTCGTGAAGTTGCGGCGGCGATTGGCTTGACAGCCTTAGGCGGCCATGCACAAATGGTACGTCCTTTGATTGCACCGATGGCAGAGGCTGCAGCTGAGAATAAGCATGGAGCATTGCCGGAGGATACCCGGAATAAGATTAAAGCATTTGCTGCATCTGCTGATAATGTAGGGGTGTTCTTTGGTGAAGATATATTTATTGCCTTCGGTGCTGTATTGCTTATGAAGGGATTCTTTGAACAAAATGGTATTATACTGGAACCTCTGCATATTGCTCTATGGGGCATTCCCACAGCGATTGCTGCTTTTATCATCCATGGTGTGAGATTGTATTTATTGGATCGTAAGATTGCTCAGGAAGTAGAAAACCATCATTCTAGTCATAGTAAAGTAAAGGGGGATGCAGCATTATGATTATCAGCCTTACTTATATTTATTATATCGCAGGGATATTCGTCGCTCTGATTGCACTATTGGCAATGAAAGATAAAGGAAATTCAAAACGGATTTTAACAGGAGCATTTTGGGGAATCTATGCGGTCTCTTTCTTGTTTGGTACTGCCATTCCACCTATGTATGTAGGTATTCTGGTAATTGTAATGGCGATTATTGCCGGATTTGGCGGCGTAGGTATGGGAAAACACAAAGAAGCTACAGGAGAGCAGCGTATGGCTCAATCCAAAAAGCTCGGGAATTGGCTGTTCATGCCGGCACTTCTCATTCCGATCATTACTGTATATGGGACCCTCGGACTTAAAGATGTAAAGCTAGGCGGTTTAGATTTATTTGATAAAGCCAATGTTACCCTTGTTAGTTTAGGTGTTGCCTGCGTAATTGCTCTGTTGGCAACGATGGTGTTGACCAAAGAAAAAGGAATGCAGCCCATTAAAGAATCACGGCGTTTAATCGATGCCATCGGCTGGGCGGCAGTGCTGCCACAGATGCTGGCAACGTTAGGAGCTTTATTTGCCGCTGCAGGTGTTGGGCAAGTTGTTTCCGACTTGGTAAGCGCAGCAATTCCTGTTGATAATCGGTTCTTGGTTGTTTTTGCTTATACTGTAGGAATGGCATTGTTTACTATGGTCATGGGAAATGCCTTTGCTGCTTTTCCTGTCATGACAGCTGGTGTGGGATTGCCATTAATTGTGAAGCTGCATGGCGGCGATCCTGCGATATTATCAGCAATTGGTATGTTCTCAGGATATTGCGGAACCTTGATGACGCCGATGGCTGCCAACTACAATATCGTGCCTGCTGCCTTGCTGGATTTGCCGGATAAGAACGGCGTTATTAAAGCACAGGTGCCCACAGCCCTCATGTTATTGACGGTAAATGTATTTTTAATGTACTTTCTTGTATTTTAAGAAGGAAGATGATGGTAGAACGATAATCATGCCAAAGGGGAAAACGTGATGTTTAAGAAAGTCATGATTGCCAATCGGGGAGAAATTGCGGTGCGAATCATCAGGGCCTGCCGCGAGATGGGCATTGCAACTGTTGCTGTGTATTCAACAGCAGATCAAAAAGCATACCATGTAAAACTGGCAGACGAAGCCTATTGCATTGGCCCTGCCTCCTCTAAGGAAAGTTATTTAAATATAAGCAGATTGCTAAGTATTGCCCAATTTACGAAGGCAGATGCCATTCATCCCGGCTATGGGTTTCTGGCAGAAAATCCAGAGTTTGCCCAGGCTTGTGCCGATTATCAGATTGCCTTCATCGGTCCTGAGGCGGATGCCATTCGTAAGATGGGGGCGAAAGCCATTGCCAGAGAAACGATGAAACAGGCGGGAGTTCCTATTGTTCCAGGCACTGATGGTATTATTGAGGATGTAAATACGGCGGTTGAGGTAGCCAGGGGAATTGGTTATCCTGTTATTGTCAAGGCAACCGCCGGCGGCGGCGGAAAAGGTATGCGAGTAGCCCAGGATGAGGAAGAATTAATCAAAGGAATTCGCCAAGCCCAGAAGGAAGCGGCGATTACCTTCGGCAATGCAGGTGTGTATCTGGAAAAGTACCTGGAAGATCCCCGGCATGTTGAGATTCAGCTTATGGCTGATAAATATGGAAATGTGGCATATCTTGGTGAGCGGGATTGTTCCATTCAGCGTCGGCATCAAAAACTGGTAGAAGAAGCACCTTCCCCTGCTCTTGATCAGGTATTGCGAAAGCAGATGGGAGATGCTGCCGTACTGGCAGCCAAAGCAGTGAAGTATCATGGAGCAGGTACGGTAGAATTTTTGTTAGATAAACATGGTCAGTTTTATTTTATGGAAATGAACACTCGCATTCAGGTTGAGCATGGCGTCACAGAGGCGATTACAGGAATTGATCTGATTCGAGAGCAGATTGAGGTTGCTGCAGGAGAGCCTTTGTCCTTTTACCAGGAGGATGTAAAAATTAATGGCTGGGCCATTGAGTGCCGAATTAATGCGGAAAATCCGGCAAATCATTTTATGCCATCACCGGGCAGGATTAAGGAGTATCTGCCTCCAGGCGGGTTTGGCGTGCGAATTGACAGCGGGGTATACCCGGGATATGAAATTTCACCTTTTTATGATTCTATGGTGGCAAAGGTGATCGTTTGGGGGAAAAATCGGCAAGATGCGATGGATAGGATGAAACGAGTGCTAGGTGAATTTGTTATCGAAGGAATTCATACCACCATCCCTTTTCATCAACAATTGCTGAATCATTGCATGTTTGTTGAGGGTGATTTTAATACTGGATTTCTGGAAAAGTATAAGAGTGATTTTGCACTCGATGCAAAATAAGATGATTTTGCAATCTTAAAATCCATGGGTGAGGTGAAGAGAGTGTCTAATCTTTCGGGACGGGAAATCGTAAGGATGTTTACAGAACTGGCACCTTATATCAATGAAATATTCGTAGAGGATGTAGGCGTGTCAGTTATCCAGGACGGGATGTACACCGCGTATGTGCCAGGCAAGAGCTTTGATTTAGGGGTCAGGGCTGGAGAGCCTATGAAAGGGCAGGTCTGCGAACAATGTGTCAATACAGGAAGTCGTGTGATTCGTATGATTTCCCGGGAACAGTCTGCTTTTGATATTCCTTATATTGCTTGCGCAATTCCGATAAAAGAAGGCAATCAGGCAATTGGTTGTCTGATCACAACCCAGGCTGTCATGAATCAGGAAAAGGTTCATACCATAGCCGGAACGCTGGCTAATTCTTCTGATGAATTCACGGCGAGTATGGATGCATTGGCAGCAGGTGCCAAGGAGTTGTCGGATATTTGCAGTGACCTGGGTTCATTAAGTAAAGAGTTGGCTGAAACGATTCATAAGACGGATGAGATTGTGGATTTTATTAAGAACGTATCCAATCAGACAAACCTGCTGGGACTTAACGCCGCAATTGAAGCGGCTCGTGTAGGAGAAGCTGGCAGAGGATTTAGCGTAGTTGCTGAAGAAATTCGCAAACTGGCTTCTGTAAGTGCTCAGTCCGTACAGAATATTAATTCATCCTTAAAGAAAACCCAGGATTCAATCGAGATCATGAATCGAAAAGTAGTGAATATTGATCATACGGTTCAAAGCCAGGCAAGCTCCATTCAGGAGATGGCTAAAGCCAGTCAGGGATTGGCATCTATGGCCGGAGAATTATCCAGTGTTTCTGAGAGTATGATACAAGGTATGAAATAAAAGAAGCCTAAAAGATCGTTGTCAGCAAGACGCTGTCAGTATCTTTTGGGCTTCTTGTTAGTATGAAAGTATAAGTTTTTTTAAGAAAACGCTAAACACAGAGAACACAGAGATCCACAAAGAGCACAGAGAAGTATTTTAATCGCCCCCTTTGTGTTCTTTGTGTCCGCGTAAGCGGCTTTGCGTCTTCGTGTTTCAAAACGGCTATGTTTTAAAGTTTGTCATTTCTTCCTTTATTTTGCGGTTGCTCCAGTAGCCTGCGAGGATACTGCCGCTGAAGTTGTGCCAGACGCTGAAAATAGCGCCGGGGATAGCTGCGATGGGATCAAGATGTGCCATTGCTAAAGCAACAGCCAGACCAGAGTTTTCCATGCCGATTTCGAAGGAAATGGCTCTTGCCTTGCCTTCACTCATGCCCACGCCTTTAGAAGTGACATAGCCGAGAAAAAGACCGATGGAGTTATGAAGAATAACAGCTAAGAAGGCCATTCCTGCTATGGTTACCAGCTTGGTTGCGTTCAGTGCCACTACAGCCGTAATGATCATAATGATGGCTATTACGGAGAAGGCAGGGATGGCTTTAATGAAGGAATTAACAAATGATGAGGCCAGCATGCGCAAGGCGATGCCTAGAAATACCGGAAGCAGAACGATTTTTAAGATATCCACCAGCAAAGCACCCGCTTGAATGGGAATCATGGTCCCAGCAAGGTACAGAAAGATAAAAGGGGTGAGGATAGGGGCTAAGATGGTATTGAAGCTGGATACGGTAACGGACAAGGCCGTGTCTCCTTTAGCGATGAAGGTCATCACGTTGGAGGCAGTGCCGCTGGGACAGGCGCCTACTAGTATCAGCCCGGCCGCTAAGGCTGGCGGCAGGCTGAGTAATTTGGCTACCCCAAAAGCAACTGTGGGCATAATCAGATAGCGCAGCAGAATACCGAAGAAGACATCTTTGGGACGGGTAAGTACCAATTTAAAGTCGGTTAATGACATGGTAAGTCCCATACCCAGCATAATGAGTCCCAGTAAATAGGGGATGTAGGTTCCGATGGGCTTAAAGGGAGCGGGCTGAAAAAATGCGGCTGCGGCGAAAACGATAACCCATAAGGGAAAATACTGGGTTATGATTTTGGAGAGCTTTTCAATGAGAGCCATAGATTTGACCTCCTTATTTTAAAACTGCACCCGTATTGGCTGAGGTAACGAGGCGTGCATAGCGGGAAAGATAACCCGTTTTGATTTTAGGCTCAGGCTGTACCCAGTTTTGACGGCGTGCAGCCATTTCTTCGTCACTGATTTTTACGACGAGACTGCGATTAGGAATATCAATGGTAATCCGATCTCCATTTTGTACAAGAGCAATCGGACCTCCTTCCATAGCTTCCGGGGAAATGTGACCGATGCAGGCTCCCTGGGTAGCACCGCTGAACCGACCATCTGTGAGGAGTGCTACTTTGAGTCCCATTCCTGTAATAATGGCAGTAGGGTTTAGCATTTCCTTCATGCCGGGACCGCCTTTTGGTCCTTCGTAGCGGATCACGACGACTTCGCCGTCTTTTACTTCTTTTGCCAGCAGAGCTTCAATGATGGCTTCTTCGGAGTCAAAAACATGTGCAGGTCCTTCGAAGACCAGCATATCTTCTTTTACAGCACTTTCTTTGACAATGGCGTTGTCAGGAGCGAGATTGCCGGAAAGAACAGCGATGCCGCCTGTGTTTCGATAAGGATTGTTGATGGTATGAATGACATCATCCCGGGTAATTTGGGCGTTGGCAATACGATCTTCTAGTAATCCTGTGACGGTAAGGGCATCAGTATGGATGACACCAGCTTTACTGAGTTCTTTCATAACTGCATTAATGCCGCCGGCTTCGTTTAAATCTTGCATGTGGTGGGTACCGCTCGGGCTTAATTTTGTGATATATGGAGTTTTGGCGCTGATAGTCTCAAACAAAGATAAGGGCAGGGCAATCTCTGCTTCATGAGCTATGGCAGTAAGATGCAGTACGGTGTTGGATGATCCGCCGATTCCCATATCTACGGCAATGGCATTTTCAAAGGCCTTGCTTGTCATGATATCCCGAGGCCTAATATTATGTTTAATCAAGTTCATGATTACAGCACCTGCTTTTTTGGCGAGGGTCTTCCGTGCTCCTGTATAGGCGGCGGGAATTGTACCGTTGCCGGGAAGTCCCATGCCCAGTACTTCGGTCAAACAGTTCATGGTATTAGCCGTAAATAGTCCGGCACAGGAACCACAGCCAGGGCAAGCGGATTTTTCCATGGTATCGAGTTCATCAGCAGTAATTTTTCCTGCTTCAAATTTTCCTGCGGCCTCAAACATGGTACTTACGCTCACGTCTTTTCCTTGGTAGCGTCCTGCCAGCATCGGGCCGCCGCTTACTACTACACAGGGAATATTGATTCTTGCAGCTGCCATCAGCATAGCAGGAACAATTTTGTCACAGTTGGGAACCAGGATCAAGCCGTCAAATGCATGGCCTCCAGCTACGGCTTCAATAGAGTCGGCGATAAGCTCACGGCTGGGCAGAGGATATTTCATTCCTTTATGTCCCATAGCAATCCCATCACAGATGCCAATCGCCGGAAATTCCATGGGAGTTCCGCCAGCGGCAGCAACTCCTAATTTGGCTGCCTGTACGATGTCTTTTAAGTGTCCATGTCCAGGGATAATTTCGTTAAAGGAATTGACGATACCAATGAGCGGTTTATTGAGGTCGTCCTGGTCGTACCCCATGGCATAAAATAAGGAACGATGGGCTGCTCGGGTTGAACCTTTTTTTACAATGTTACTATGCATAATGATTGCCTCCTTTAATTGTAGATAAAAAAAATAAACCTGCGCCTCCTAAAAAAGGGGCAAGAGGTTTCTCTCGCGGTACCACCCTTGTTGTATTCAAAAAGTATGAATACATCTCTCATCAGGTCTATTGCTAAACCCTAGCAAGTTAACGGCTGCGTTCTATTACGAACTGATTCCGGCGCGGCTTACTCAATGCTTTCAGCCTTGCAGTTCAGGAGTGACTCAAGAATATACATATGTTACCGGCTCCCACCTTACCCGGCTCTCTGAAACATAGGGGTATTTCTCTTTCTCCATCATCACTTTTAAAGTGTAAAGTTGTAAACTTATTGTTAGATTTATTATAATGGAATTTTAAAAT
>DJJR01000037.1 GCA_002434245.1 Pelosinus fermentans | reverse complement strand
TGATTTCATAGTCAGGAATTGTGGAATATAAATGAGCTAATAACTTAGATTATTGCTTTTATAATGGAAATCATAAAAGCATATTGACAAATCAGTGCAAAGCATTATAATAGAAGAAAAGTAACAATTAGCAGTAATTAATTTGCGGATTGCAATGACTTTAAGGTTATTTGTTTGGAGAATTGTAATGCAAATAATGGTAAATCATATAACTGATCAGTAGTATATGCTGAAGGTAAAGAAGTGATTACGATACGGTAAATCATTCTTTACCTTTTTTTAATAATTAAATTGCTTTATTTTAAGAAGCAGCACTTGCCCGACTATAAAAAAAGTAGAGGTCAAGTTCCTAACTTAGGAACTTGACCTTTTTTATATAAAACCATAAATATAAGGAGTGAAAAACACATGTCAGAGAATAAAATACCATTTGTAACTTCAGTGCAGGAAAAAAGTGATAAAATTGTTGCTCGTAATATTCATCAAGTTTATAAAATTAAACAGCAGGATAGTGACAGTCTAACAAACTTTGAGGCAATTAAACAATTAGATCTTACTGTAAAACAGGGAGAATTTCTTGCAATTGTAGGGCCAAGCGGCTGCGGGAAATCAACATTTCTCGATATGATTGCTGGATTGGCAAAGCCCAGCTCAGGAGAAATATTCATTGATAATAGAAAAATCACTGGTCCAGCATTAGACAGAGGAATTGTATTGCAAGGTTATGCGTTATTTCCCTGGCGGACGGTACGAAAAAACGTAGAGTTTGGTTTGGAAATAAAAAAAATTCCCGAGAAAGATCGTAAGGATATTAGTCAGCGATATATCGAATTGGTTGGATTAAAGAATTTTGAAGAGCGCTATCCCCATGAATTATCAGGCGGTATGAAGCAGCGCGTAGCCATCGCCAGGGCGCTGGCATATGATCCGGAAGTGTTGCTGATGGATGAGCCTTTTGCTGCTGTAGACGCACAAACTAGAGAAACTCTGCAGGAAGAATTATTGCGTATTTGGGAACAAACCCAAAAAACCATTGTGTTTGTTACTCATGGTATTGATGAAGCTGTATTTTTAGCTGATCGGGTTGCGGTTATGACTGCCAATCCAGGTACAATTAAAGATATTATTACGATTAATCTGCCAAGACCGCGAGATGGTATACGTTCTTCAGCTGAATTTGGCTGGGCAAGACATAAAATTTGGGAATTATTGCAGAATGATCCATCTGCCGCAAATAAGATAAAACCAGAAAAACAGGATATTGCAGATTTTATATCACCATCAGCAGCATTATAAACAGTGAAGGTGTAATTTATGAAAAAAGTTTTTAATAAAATCCGCGGCGTGATAATCCGAAGTTCTGGTCTTCTAGCCTTTCTTGCACTTTGGGAGATAGCGCCGCGCTGGGGCTGGGTTGATCCTCAATTTTTACCGCCATTGTCATCTGTATTAAAAGCAACAGCTGTACTTTGGGATGATGGTTTCTTATATACACATATTATTGTCAGTTTATGGCGTGTATTACTGGGGATGCTGCTGGCAATTGTCATTGCACTACCGCTGGGATTTATTTTAGAAGGGTGGTTTCCCAGCGAGGCTAAACGTCTTGATCCGCTTTTTCGGCTGCTCAGCCATCTCAATCCTTTTTCCTTAGCACCAGTATTTATGTTGTTTTTTGGCATTGGCGAATTAGAAAAATTAGCGATTATAACATTAGTTGCTGTGTGGCCCGTTTTATTTCACACGATTACAGGAATACGTACGGTTGATCCCTTGATTATAAAAACAGCTTACTCGCTGAATGTATCAAAATTAATTTTAATGCAGGATGTATTGCTGCCTGGAGCATTGCCAACGATTATTACTGGGTTGCGAGTTGGAACGCAGATGGCTGTTTTTATGCTGATTGCAGCGGAGATGCTGGGGGCAAGCGCTGGATTAGGATGGCTTGTGCATAATTCTGCCATGCTATATCAGATTCCCCGTATGTATGCTGGTGGTTTGTGCATTATTGTGCTAGGCATTTGCATTAATCAAATTATTTTGCGTATAGAAAGAAACAGTTTGTTTTGGAAGGATTCTATAGAATTTTTAGGTCAAACCAATAGGAGGACCGTGAACTTCACCAATAGCTTGTATGTGCCGATATTGATTGGTGTTATCGCTGGAGTTCTCTTTTTTGGCGGACAGGAAGTAAATCGGGTTAATTCCCAGGGGCTTTATAATAAAGATAATATGAGCCATCATAATCATCCAATTAAAGTAGAATAAGGTGCTTTGTCTAGGAGGATGTGTATGAAAGCATTTAAAGCAGCGCTGGATAATAATATTGCTATTTTAGCATTTCTTTTGGCATGGGAATTCATGTCACGGATCGGTTTGTTTAATACGATGTTTATACCTCCATTTTCTGTAGTATTGGCGACAACATGGGATCTAATGGTATCAGGTCATCTCGTCCAGGATATTTTAATTAGTCTCATGAGAGCAATAATGGGATTCCTGGTGGCTGTGATAGTGGCGATTCCCCTCGGATTATTATTGGGTGGCTGGTTTAAAAATACGCAATCGGCTTTGGAACCTTTGTTTGAAATGGCCGCTCAAGCGAATCCGTTCATTCTTTTTCATGTGATTATCTTGTTTCTTGGAATTGGTGAAACCACTAAGATTACAATTATTGCTTGGATATGCATTTGGCCGATTTTATTTAACACTGCCAGCGGAGTTCGTAATGTTGATGCTGTACTGCTAAAATCAGCTTTATCTTTTGGTCTCGGCAAATGGGTTGTTTTTTACAAAATTGTATTGCCTGCAGCAGCGCCAGCTATTTTTACGGGATTAAGGTTAAGTGCCGGATATTCATTTTTTCTGTTAATTATTGCTGAGATGATGGGGTCAAATTCAGGATTAGGATGGTTTGTGTTGTACAGCCAAGAAAACTATAACATTCAATGGATTTTTTCCGGTGCTATGCTGATCGGGGTGCTGGGGTTGTCCATTGATTTATTAGTTCAATATATTGAAAAGAAAGTAATAATATGGGAAGTAGAGGAGAGAGTAGATTGAGTGAGAAAGAAGAACGAAAACATGGATTTGATACCGTCGCTCTTCATGCCGGTCAAATACCTGATTCAGAAACAGGTGCGAGAGCCGTGCCTATTTACCAGAGTACATCTTTTGTCTTGGGGGACACAAAACGAGCTGCCAGGATTTTTTCATTGGAAGAATTGGGTAACGCCTATACAAGAATGATAAACCCGACTCAGACGGTTTTTGAAGAGCGAGTAGCAGCGTTAGAAGGCGGTGTGGGAGCTTTGGCAGTTGCCTCCGGGCAGGCGGCTATTACCTATTCTATACTAAATATTGCTCAGGCAGGAGATGAAATTGTTTCATCAACGGCAATATATGGTGGAACGTATAACTTGTTTCACCATACGTTGCCGAAACTGGGTATTCATGTTTCTTTTGTAGAACCAGATGATTCTGAAAATTTTAGTCAAGCAATTACCCCTAGAACTAAAGCGATCTATGCTGAAATTATTGGTAATCCCAAAATTGATATTTTAGATATTGAAAAGGTAGCAAAGGTAGCTCATGAAAATAACATTCCTTTAATTATTGATAGTACTTTTGCAACCCCCTACTTAAATCGACCCATAGAATGGGGGGCAGATATTGTTGTTCATTCTGCGACTAAATTTATTGGCGGGCATGGAACCTCCATTGGAGGAATTATTGTTGATGGCGGTAATTTTAGTTGGGATAATGGTAAATTTCCAGGTTTAGTTGAGCCGGATCCTAGTTACCATGGCCTTTCTTTTACTGAGAAATTTGGTAATGCAGCTTATATTTTAAAAGCCCGCGTAACCTTGCTGCGTGATATTGGAGCGGCAACCACTCCCTTTAATTCCTTTCTATTTTTGCAGGGATTAGAAACGCTCTCAATACGTCTGGAACGGCATGTTGCCAATGCCCAAAAAGTTGCTGAATTCCTGGAACAGCATAAACTTGTTAAGTGGGTTAATTACCCTGGACTAAAAAGCAGTGCCTATTATGAACTAGGGAAGAAATATTTCCCTAAAGGAGCAGGAGCAATTCTTACTTTTGGTATTCACGGTGGCTTAGAGGCGGGGACGAAATTTATTGATAGCTTAGGTTTATTTTCTCACCTGGCAAATGTTGGTGATGCCAAGTCTCTGGTAATTCATCCGGCTAGTACGACTCATCAGCAGCTGCTGCCTGAAGAGCAATTAGCGAGTGGTATTACAGAGGATCTTATACGCTTATCCATTGGACTGGAAGATATAGATGATTTACTGTATTATCTCGATAAAGCCCTTACTGCAAGTCAGTAATATAAAATAAACCGGTCTCTACAGTTTGAGACCGGTTTGTTTTTATACTGTTTTCATCCACTTTTCAAATTCCTCAACGACTTCTTCGCGGGCAACTTGCACGGCCTCGCCGCTCCACTCTTGCCCGGTATCCCCATCATACCAGAGGTCCTTATTGCTGAATGTACCTGTAGGGTATAATTTTTCTTGTATGGCTGTGTGCATGCCATCAAGTAGGCTTTGCTTAATGGTTTTACGTGATGTTCTATGACCTGATTTTTCTGTAGGGGTTACTTCAAGACCCGTCTCCCCTTTGCTGATTTCAATATGAGATAACATTTTTCCTTGTGCTTGGGCTGCTGAAATGGACTGTC
>DJJR01000026.1 GCA_002434245.1 Pelosinus fermentans | reverse complement strand
CATATTACCGCTGGACTTACTTGTTATGTTAAGAAAAAATACAACATGGCCGCTTATTAACCGCAGAGGCACAGAGAACACAGAGAAAAAAGAATAATAGAGTTAGCAAATCCCTCCCTCAGCGCGCTCTGCATCTCTGCGGTTCAATTATTCTTTCCTGTCTCTTCCACGAAAACATATCCTTTTATCCCATTACATAAGAAAGCGCCTGTAGCAGGCGCTTTCTTATGTAATCTTATTTCACCTTGCTGCCGGCGGGCATTCCGGGGACGGTGACTACTTTTAATTGATCATCACAAGAAGCCGCTAAAACCATGCCACGAGATTCGATACCGCGAATTTTCGCTGGCTTTAAGTTAATAATCATAACTACATTCTGACCTACTAGTTCTTCTGGTGTGTAGTGCTTGGCAATCCCTGAAACAATAGTGCGCTGCTGTGTGCCCAAATCCACCGTCAATTTCAAGAGCTTATCAGCCTTTTCCACTTTTTCGGCTGCTAGTACGGTGACGACTCTAAGATCCATTTTTGCAAATTCATCAATGCTAACTTCAGGGCTATTCACATCAGGTGCCGCCGCTGGCTGCTTTCCTTGATCTGCCTCCTTCACTTCTGCTGCAGCTTCAACAACCTTATCTTCAATTCGCGGGAAGATCGGTTCAGGTTTGGATACAACAATACCTGGGGATAGTTTTCCCCAACCCTTAACATCCTCTAAGGTAACAGCCTTAAAATCAGTGGTTAACCCCAACTGCCCCCAAATCTTTGGTCCTGTAACCGGCATGAAAGGAGTAATCAAAATTGCTATAATTCGCAGCGTCTCTGCCAAATTGTACAGCACGGTATTTAGGCGGGAATGCTTGGCCTCATCCTTAGCCAATGCCCAAGGAGCCGTTTCATCAATATATTTATTGGTGCGGCTGATTAATGCCCAAACGACTTTGATTGCTGCATTAATATCCATAACATCCATAAATTTTTCATATTGAATAACGGTATTCTGTGCCAATTGTGCCAACTGATGGTCTAGCTCTTCTACATCACCAGCTGCTTTAATCACACCATTATTAAAACGTCCAATCATGTTTAACGTTCTATGTAATAAGTTTCCTAAGTCATTTGCCAAATCAGCATTAATTCGATTAATAAGAGCTTCTCTGGAGAAATTTCCATCCATTCCTAAATTGATCTCTCTCAACAGGAAATAACGTATTGCATCTGGGCCGAACTCTTCAATTAAAGTAACCGGATCAATTACATTGCCTTTGGATTTGGACATTTTGTCACCTTCCATGATTAGCCAGCCATGTCCATATACCTTTGCGGGTATTTCAAGATCCAAAGCCATTAAGATAATCGGCCAGATAATACTATGAAAACGTACAATTTCCTTTCCGACTAAATGAATGTCAGCCGGCCAGAACTTAGCAAATTTCTCCCGATCATCCAGATAACCTGCAGCAGTAATATAATTGGTTAATGCATCAAACCATACATATACGACATGCTTAGTATCAAAGGGTACAGGAATACCCCAGTCAAAGGTTGTGCGAGAAACACAAAGATCCTCTAACCCCCCCTTAATAAAATTCAACATCTCATTACGGCGAGATACAGGCTGAATGAAATCAGGATTGCTTTCAATATAGGCAAGCAATCGATCTTGATATTTAGACATGCGGAAGAAATAACTTTCCTCCTGCACGATTTCTACTGGTCGTCCGCAGTCAGGACATTTCCCTTCTTCAACCTGCCGCTCCATCCAGAAGGTCTCGCAAGGCGTACAATACCAGCCTTCATAAGCAGCTTTGTAAATATCACCTTTATCATAGATTTTTTGGAAAATAGCTTGCACAACATCATGGTGACGCTGCTCTGTTGTACGAATAAAATCATCATGAGAAATATTCAATTTCTCCCATAACTGCTGAAAAGAATCAACAATTTTATCAACATAAGCAATCGGTGTCACATTTTGTTCTGCCGCTTTGCGCTGAATTTTTTGACCATGTTCATCTGATCCAGTGAGAAAGAGTACTTCTGATCCCGCCAGCCTTTTATACCTGGCAGCCGCATCAGCAATGGTCGTTGTATAAGCATGACCAATATGTAAGCGATCACTCGGATAATAAATAGGCGTTGTAATATAAAATGGTTTCTTTTCCACGGTAGTAATAAGCCTCCCCATAATGTTAAATTAGTAACCAAAGATGCTCTTTTTATAATTGTACCTTCCATAACTAAAATGACAAAAACCCATGTCATAATTCGACAAAAATAAAAATATCATACTTTTTTATTATTGTCCTTATTTTACCAAGAATATACACTTATGTCGAACTATTCTAGAGACTTTGCACCATTCGTCTTTTTCTGACAATAATTATTGTAATACCGTACAACATATTTACTGATATGGTAAAAATAGGTTGACAAGCCCATCAGAATTTGGTATTATTTAGTTGGACATATTTTGTCGAATGTTGTTGAAATGAGAGGAGAATTAATTATAATGAAATCAACTGGTATTGTAAGAAAAGTGGACGAGCTTGGCAGGGTCGTTATTCCAATTGAATTGCGCCGCACACTCTCCATTGAAGAAAAAGACGCTCTAGAAATATATGTAGACAGCGACCGTATCATCTTACGCAAATATGAACCAGCTTGTTCATGCGTTTTCTGTGGCAATGCGGATGAAGTGACTGTCTTTAAAAATAAAAATATCTGCAAAGAATGCCTGGATGCAATGGTAACAAAAGCTGTTTAAGAATTTTAAAGAGGTTATAAATAACCTCTTCTTTTTTTTGCCCAGAAAGGGTTTTCTATCTTTTTTAACCGCAGAGACGCAGAGGACACAGAGAAAAAAATAGATAAAGTAAAAAAGTTCCTCTCAGCGCGCTCTGCGCCTCTGCGGTTAAATCACTCTTTCTTCTCTTCAAAACTTTTACTCTATTTCCAAGGTCGCCTGATAGACTTCCCTTTTGGGTAGGCCTCTTTGTAGGGCAATGGTTTTAATAGCATCTTTTTTAGCCACACCAGTTTCCATTAGTTCAATGACAGCATCTTCAATAGAGAGCTGTTCCTGTTCATCCGTATCTGTTTCAAGACTTTGGTCGGTCTTGTACCCTCCCACAATAAGAGTAAACTCCCCTCTGGGATCATTTTCAGCGAAATGAGTTACTAAACTTTCTATCGTACCACGAATAAACTCTTCGAATTTTTTAGTCAATTCCCTAGCTGCCACCGCCGGGCGATCCCCAAAAGCACTCTTTAGTTCCGCCAAGGTCTGTTTTATGCGATGGGGTGACTCGTAAAAAACCATTGTATAAGGCGAGTTTGCAAAACTAGCTAATAATTCACGCCGTTTTTTTTTATTTTTGGGCAAAAAACCAAGAAAAGAAAATAAGGCTGTATCTAGACCAGAAGATACAAGCGCAGACAACGCTGCATTGGCACCAGGCAAAGGCACTACCCGAATACCTGCTTGTACCGCCAATTCAACCAAATCAGATCCTGGGTCAGAAATTCCCGGTAATCCAGCATCACTCACTACCGCTACATTCTCTCCTGTGATTAATCGCTCAATGATTTCCGGTCCTCTCGTCACTTTATTATGTTCATGATAACTGATCAGCCGAGTATGGATGTCAAAATGACTAAGCAGTTTCCTTGTGTGACGCGTATCTTCTGCAGCAATCACTTCCACTTCATTTAATATGCGCACCGCTCGATACGTCATATCTTCCAAATTTCCAATGGGTGTTGCACACAAATATAAGACACCAGCATTCTCCAGCAATATACTCACTTCCTTTAAAAATAAGACCTTTGAACCGCGAAGATGCGAAGAATTAGGAAGAACACGAAGCAAACATACTCGACCTATTAACTTTGCTTCTTCGCGCCTTCGCGATTACGTGTTTTGCTCCTAAGAACTTATAAATTCTAATATGTATTATAAAAAAATTAAAACACAAAGGAAACAAAGAGAGATGATCATAAAAATTCTTTGTGACCTTTGTGCTTCCTTTTATAATTCCTAAAGCCAATAACTTTATTATCGATATTCTTTGTAATATTTCGCAATTTCATCACTATAACTGCCATCAGGCTTATAAACTACAAGAGGCGGCAAGATTGTAAGCCCCGGACTTGCCCCTTTAACCCCTTCTACCAATAACATGGTAGGCTTTTTATCGATACTGCTGTATACTAACTGCAATAATTTAGGTTCAATGCCAGCTTGACTCATCGCAGTTAAAATCTCAGCCATACGTTCCGGTAAGTGAACCATTGCAAAGCGCCCACGACGATACTTCAGCAAATACCGTGCAGCGCCCACCACATCTTTTAGAGTCGCTGTAACCTCATGCTTAGCCCTAGCCACATTGTCATTAGGACTCACATAACCACCACCCACCGGACGATAGGGAGGGTTCGACACTACCAAATCATACCCTTCTGAGGGCAATATATCTTTTATCTTACACAAGTCTCCTTGTATAATCTTTACTTTCTCATCCAACTGATTCAAAAGAACACTGCGTGCCGCCATATCCGCCATAGCCTGGCTTAATTCTAAGCCGGTTACATGAGCCGCACCCCTTGCCGTTAGAAGAAGGGCGATCACACCTGTTCCTGTTCCCAAATCCACGGCCTTAGCCCCCGGTCTCACAGTGGCAAAATGCGATAACAGTATTGCATCTAAGGAAAAACAAAATTCTTTTTCATGCTGAATCACTTTCAACTGACCGATCAGCAAATCATCGATACGCTCTTCCACCCCAATCACCATTGGATTACACATTTAGATCCTTTTCCACTACTTCTTCCCATGGAATAATAACAGTATTACCATTTGTCAGCAGAATCGTTGCATTCTTCTTCCCTTGATTTACAAATGTAACTTTTCCTTCTCCATCTACAGTTATGACTTCCCGCCCGACCACCGGCGCAGGAATTTTCTTGCAGCAAGGTGCATAGGAATCATTCTCATATTTTAAGCAGCACATCAATCGCCCGCATATGCCAGAAATTTTGGTTGGATTCAAAGAAAGCTTCTGATCCTTAGCCATTCTAATAGACACTGGTTCAAAATCTCCGAGAAACGTTGAGCAGCACAAAGGTCTGCCGCAGCAACCAATTCCCCCCATCATTTTTGCTTCATCCCGAACTCCAATTTGCCTAAGTTCTATTCTAGTACGAAATACAGCTGCCAAATCTTTTACTAGATCCCTAAAATCAATACGTCCTTCTGCCGTGAAATAAAAAATGATTTTATTGACATCAAAGGTATACTCTACATCCACTAACTTCATATTTAAGTTATGAGCCTTGATCTTCTGCTCACAAGTAGAGAAGGCTTCTTTTTGCTTTTCTCTATTCTCTTCCACTTTAGCGCCATCTTCGGCAGTGGCTTTACGCTGTACGGTTTTTAATGGTGCTACAATAGCATCCTCTCCTACCTGACGCGGTCCAATAACAACTTCTCCGTATTCTAACCCTCTGGCAGTTTCAACAATTACAAAATCTCCTGCCACCAGGGCAATTTCACCAGGTGCAAAATAATATACCTTGCCAGCTTTTTTAAAACGTACTCCGACTACTGTCTCCACCTTCAAACCTCCCTTGCTAAGTCATAAATTCTTATCAATAACGCTTCACTTGTAAGCCTTGTATTTGCATTGGCCAGTAAAGCCCGCCTAGCTGACTCCACTGCCCTAATGGCTGTTACTAGCCGCCTTTCGCTCCACATATCCGCTACTTCACACAAATCCTCTTTAGCATCTATATTAAATAACAATTGCTTGCCCTGTCCAGTAACAAGCAATAGTATATCACGCAAGATATAAGTTACATACTTTATAAATTCCAAAATATCATTACGTTCCATTTTTTCCAATACTCCAGCTGAGTGCCAGACCGTTTCCAGTTTGGAATCCATTAAATTTTGGATCATTTCCAGAGCCTGATTACGCAGGGCAAGACCTTCAGGTTCCAAAAGAGCAAGTGCAATTCCCATTCGACCGCCGCTTAAGCGGGCGGCCACTTCCGATGTTTCTGGTAAATAACCTTTAGCCATTAAATCCTGAGCCAATAGCTCGTCTGCTAAAGGCTGAAAAGCAATCACCATGCATCGAGATAGTATCGTAGTCAGCAGCATTTGCTTATTGGCTGCTAACAAAAGAAAGATAATCTCCCCAGGAGGATCTTCTAGAACTTTTAGCAGACTATTGGCAGCTTGAGTCGTCATGAGCTCAGCACCATCAATGATGCAGACGCGTCGCTTTCCACTAAAAGATGCCATTGACAATTCCTGCTGCAGCATTCGAATTTGTTCAATCTTAATATTGGTCCCATCAGGGACAATAAGGAGAAAATCGGGATGACTGCCATAGGATATTTGCTGACAAGAATGGCAGCGGCCACAAGGGCGCTCTTCTTGATCACTGCATAATAAAGCTGCCGCAGTAACATTCGCCACCAGGTTTTTGCCAATGCCTTTAGGTCCTGCAAATAAAACAGCATGAGGCATACGTCTGCTGCTCTCCATATGACGCAGCATGGTTACCTGCTCTTTATGCCCAATGATATCGGTCCACTTCATCGTTGCACCTCTATGTATACAGATCGACTAGCATGCCACGAATCGCATCTTGTTTCGACAGAATATCCAATTGACGTTCTTCTCCCAGGCGTACATCTTCTGTTAGACTATCTAAGGTAGCATCTACCTTTTTGATGATTGTATACACCTTCTGCCTCCCATGGCGATCCCACCCTTGCTGCGATTGCAATGTATACATACGTCCTACAGCCTCACCGACAAATTGCCTTATGACTTCCCGATATTTCTTGAGTTCAGCATAGGTTGGCACTTCCCCTAAACGCTTGCCGCGTTTATCTATTTCCGCCAATAATTGATTTAACCTCTCACGAGATTGCCCATCTTGGCTTTTAAGTAGATCAGAGGAAAAATGACTTAAGGATCTTTCCGCCTTGCTCCCACTATCCCGTTCCACCAGTGAAGGTATTTGGGTAGCTCCTAGATTATTTATTTTCATGTAGGTCACTGCCTTTCAAGCTATAATATACACTAGCTTTACTATAATACTTTCATAAAGAAAAGATCTGCTCTTTGCTGGAGTGCTAACTCTATTTGAGCAAGCACCATCCGAGCTTATGAACTTCATCATTAGACAAACATAGGATTGCATCTAAATTATAATTGTTTTCCAGCAAATAATCAATTTATGCTTTTAACTTGCAAAATATCTTTGTCATATTTACAGGACTCATCTTACTTCGGTGCCAACTATCCATTACTTTTGACTCAACTTACGAAGCTCGCGAAATAAGAATATGCCAGTTAACAAAGCGGACGAGAAATCTGCTATCGGACTTGCCAGCCAAACCCCCTGTAAGCCCAGCAGCCTTGGCAATAGCAAGACTAAAGGGATTAATAGAAGTAATTGCCGCGACATACTAAGTACAATGGCATAACCAGCCTTACCCACTGCCTGAAAATAATTAGCACCAATAATTTGAAAACCAATGACCGGAAGCATACACAAATTAATCCGCATCGCCTCAGACCCTAATAAAATCAGCTCAGGGTTATCATTGAACAGCATAATAATCTGCTTATCAAAAATCTGAATGACTAAGAAGCCGACTGTCGAAAATAAAGTTGCAGCACCGATTGCTATTTTTAAAGCTTTCTTAACCCGATTATAATTCCCGGCTCCATAATTATAGCCAATGATTGGCTGAAGCCCCTGGCTAATTCCAAAAATAGGCATTAACATGAGCATGCCCATTCGATTGATAATTCCAATGGAAGCGACTGCCAATTCTCCACTATACCGTAATAACGTATAATTGAACAAAACCGTGGTCAAACTTGAAGCAATCTGCATTAAAAAGGGCGACATTCCAATCTCGAAAATACTGCGAACAATCTTTTTATCTAAGGAAAAATTCTTTTTTCGCAGCCTTAATACACTTTTGCCCCGCAAAAAATAGACTAATACCCATATGGCTGATACTCCTTGGGATATCACAGTTGCTAAGGCCGAGCCACCAATTCCTAAATGGAACGTAAATATGAATAAAGGATTTAACACAATATTTAATCCTGCAGAGATGAGTGTAGTGGACATGGCCATTTGAGGATTGCCCTCAGCACGTACTATATTATTCAAACCAAAACCAATATACATAAATGGACTGCCAAGAACAATAATTCTTGTAAACTCTCTGGCATAAGGCAGCACGTCCTGCTCTGCACCTAACATTATTAAGATCGGATCTAGAAACAGCAAGACCGATCCCGTAAATGCTGCCGATAATATCATGGAAAGAGTAAAGGCGTTCCCTAATATTTTTTCCGCTTGCTCTTGCTGCTTCTCCCCCATTCTCAAAGAAACAACTGCAGCGGCCCCTACTCCTACCAACATCCCAAAACCCATTAATACAATCATAATGGGAAAGGCTATCGTAACTGCAGTAAGACCAATTTCACCTACGCCACGCCCTACAAATATACTATCGATAACATTATAAAAAGCATTAACTACCATCCCGATAATTGCTGGCAGCGAAAATCTCCACAATAGAGTTGATATCTTTTCTTCCCCGAGAGAATGTGAGCGATCCATGGTACCTCCAGCTTCTGTCATTCATCCTTTTTATTATAACACTAGCTTTCCCTATTATAAAATAATGGTCTCGATTTTTAAGAATTTCTACCTTTTTCTAACCGCAGAGATGCAGAGAGTACAGAGAAAGAATAGATAAGAAAGCATACTTTCTATTCTTCGTAAAAAAGGTAGAAACTATATAATTTAATAGTTTCTACCTTTTATAGTAACCATCCGTTACCTGAATTAGTCGCTTTTTTTACTTTTACGACAAATTTCTAATATTTGAGCACAAGCTTCATCCAACTGCCCATCATAATTTCTCACAATATAATCACAGTTAGCAGCACACTTTGAATCCAGCACTACCTGTTCCATAATCTTTTTGCGTTTTTCAGTATCTATCTCAATTGGCAAGCGTTTTTCCAGCTGGTACATTGGACAATCAATAAATATGGTAACTGCAAATGGAATGCGATGTTTAATTTGCTGAGCTCCATTCCAGTCAAGAGTAACTACACAATCCTTGGTTTCTGCAATTTGTACTTCTTCCCGACTCAGTCCAAAAAAGCTATTTTTATACAATACACTTTCTACTAAATCCACTTTTTTAAATTCTTCTTTTTTGACGAAATAATAGGCATCTTCAGACTCTCCGGGTTTCCTCAGACGAGTAGTGTGGGACCTCAGCCTATGTATTCCACTCTGTCCTATTTTCTTTTCAATTGTGCTTTTTCCCGATCCAGTCGGACCAAGCAGAACAATCAGCATACTCATTCCCCCCATGCAAATTCCATTATTATCTAAATGTATCGTATAATATTACATTGTACATATATTATCGATAATCCTGCTTGTTTTCATTAATAAACGCAATTTTTAGATAATTAGATAATAAAAAACTACATATCCTTTAACATCACCGCACCGCAGAGGCGCAGAGAACACAGAGAAAAGATAATTAATAGGGTTAGAGAATACCCCTCAGCGCACTCTGCATCTCTGCGTTTCAATCATTCTTTGCGGCATTATGCCTTTGTGGTTTATAAAATTTATATTTTCAATAAGCTGAGACTTTACTTGTTCCTTGCCAGTATATTTTGCACCGATTGATAGACGTCTTCGTGAATTTCGTCCACTGTCTTTAATTGTGTATGATGAATGCAGGAAATCTTATGCCAATGATACTTATCGGCGATGGCACAGTAGTTACTGTAGCAGTCCTCTAAATACTGCTCATCTCGTTCATGGATATCAGGAGTTCGCTCTCCGTTATGTTTAGCACGCTCTTCTCTAAGAATTTTGCTATACAGTGGCGGCATATCGAGAAAAATCACACCGTCTGGAATCGGTAAACCGAATTTCACAAATTCTAAGTCCCAGAGCCAATCTAAAAAAGCATCCTTTTCTTCCTGTACATGAATTTTTACAGCTTGATGCACCATATTGGACGTAGTATAACGATCGGCAATGATAATACCGCCCTGTTTATAAAAATCGCCCCAATCCTGCTTGTAGGATGCATAACGGTCTACTGCATAGAAACTGGAAGCAGCATAAGGGTTTACCGAATCGGGACGATTGCCGAAATCACCATTGAGATACATTTTTATGAGTGCTGAAGAACTACTTTTATAGTCCGGAAAGCTCACTTTGCGTACTGTTCTTTTTTCTTCTTTCAAACGATGATATAGTTTTTCGGTCTGCGTTGCTTTGCCGCTGCCATCTCCGGCTTCAATAATAATTAATTTACCATTCATTTAATCCACCACTTTAATTGTTTTTAATGTATAGTCTTCTGGTCCAGACACATGCATACCACTTTGCTGAAGCAGTTGACAATAATCGATAATTTCCTGGGTTATCCTCTCTCCTGGGCATACCACAGGGATACCGGGAGGATAGAAGGTGACAATTTCAGCACAAATCATTCCCGCAGAATGAGCAAAAGGTACCATGCAGGTGTTGCCGAATAAAGCTTCACGAGGAGATAAAATACCTTGAGGCGCTACTGGATATGGAGCATGAATGCAGCGTTCTAATAAGGAAAAGTCATAAGCCTTTGCATATTTTTCTGCCATGTCCCGAAGAGCTGCCACTAACAGATGTACTTCTTCTTCCCGATCCCCTAAGGTAATTAAAAAAAGAAGATTATATAAATCCGAAAGCTCAACTTGTATTTTATACTGATGACGTAAAATCCGCTCTGCCTCAGGACCTGTTAATCCCAGTCCCTTAACCGTAACAGTAACCTTCGTTGGATCTAAATCATATATTCCCGGATTCCCCTTTTTCTCCGAACCAAAACAGTATAAACCAGGTATTTTATTAATTTCCTGCCTTGTCCAATTGGCTAAGGCAATGGATCGTTCAATGAGTTTTGTACCTTCTAAAGCCATTTGCATACGAGCTACATCTAAGGATACCAACATAATATAATTAGGGCTGGTAGACTGAGTCAACTGCAGCATTGCTTTCAGATGAGGTACACGAATACGTCCCTCCCTGCAATGAACTAAGGAGCATTGAGTCAATGCACCAATAATCTTATGAGTACTTTGGGCACAAATATCAGCCCCGGCATCCAAAGCTTGTATCGGCAGACGATTGCTAAAACGCAGGTGAGGACCATGAGCTTCATCTACCAGCACCACCATGTTATGTTCATGAACAAGATGTACAATCTTTTTTAAATCTACAGCAACCCCATAATAATTAGGGTTAATAATGAGTACTCCTTTAGCATCTGGATGCTGGCGCACTGTATTCTCTACCGTTTCTGGCGTAACTCCCATAGCCAGCCCTAAGTCATTATCAACTTCCGGCTGCATGAAGATTGGAATCGCCCCACTTAAGATAATCCCGCCAATAATAGAGCGGTGAGCATTACGGGGCACAATAATTTTTTCTCCAGGACCGGCAACAGCTAATATCATTGCATAAATTCCGCCCGTTGTACCATTGATAACAAAAAAACTATGATCCGCGCCATAAAGCTGTGCAGCCAGCTCCTGAGCATCCTTTATGCAGCCATAGGGTTCGTGAAAATCATCTAGTTCTTCCATTAAAGCCAAATCCAAGGCTAGGGTACCTCTACCTATTATTCTTTCCAATGTATGATGCATTCCTTTACCTTGCTTATGCCCTGGAGTATGAAAAGGAATAACTTCCTCTTCTACATAATGCTGCATTGCAGTCAGTAAAGGGGTGTCTGCTTGCCTCAAACGCAACCCTAACGCCTCCTTTTATAATAGGTAAAACTTGCCGCTCTTTACCTATTATGCCCTAATTAAAGGGAATCATAATACCAATACTACTATGTGTTTTACCCGATTCTATGAAGCATTTTATCTTGGTACATCTTTTTATCAGCCTCTTTGAACAGCTCTTTGCGATTTACATCTGGTCCAGTATGCAGAGCCCAGCCTATGGATAAGCGTACAATGGTGCCATTTAAGTTCTTCCTGCAGCGCTGTACCTTTTCGTTAATTTGATGACATACGTCTTGCATAATTTTTTGGTCCGCACCAGGCAGTAAGACTACGAATTCATCGCCCCCAATCCGAGCAACCGTATCGCCTGGGCGGCAAGCCTGTTTTAGCGCCGTTGCTGCAGCGACAATCAATGCATCTCCAAAAGCATGTCCTAATGTGTCATTGACAACTTTTAATTCATCAACATCACACACAATAATCCCGACAGATGGGTATGCTCCACTCGAAATTCTTTGAAATTCTTCTTCAAAATAGGTACGATTGTAAAGACCAGTCAGGGAATCATGCATACTTACATATCTGAGCTTTTCCTCTGCCAACTTACGTTCGCCAATTTCTTCCTGAGCGCGTTTATATAAAATCGCATTATCATAAGCAATAGAAGCCAGACCAATAAAACGCTCTAATAAGAACTTTTGTTCTTCGGTACATCCCCAGGCAGAATCATCAAAATAAATATAAACGACACCAACCACTTTTTTGTCAGAGAACAAAGGCATTCCAATAAATACTCCATAGTGTACCATACCATGACTATTGATGCCCTTTGCCCAATTTTGATAATCATTCACTATCACGGTCTCACCCGTGCGAAATACTTCCCCAATAATTCCTTCGTCTTTGTTCTGAACTGTGCCGATGCTATTTTCATCAAGCCCGATAGCAAATTTCAGTTCGACTTGGGAATTATTTTCTTTTAAAAGAAACAGGCTGCCACTGGCATTAGGAAATAAACTTACCGCATGGGTCACAATCATGGCCAATACATCATCCAAATCTAAACGATTCAACAACTGCAGCGATACTTCGTTTAAAGCCAATAAATATTGATTTTGCAAACTAATTTGCACATCCATTGCCTTGCGATCTGTAATATCAATCATGATGCCAAGAATCGAATTGACTTCATGATCTTCATCATATACAACCGCCGCAGACAATCTGGCCCAAAAGACAGTCCGGTCTTTACGAATACAACGTCTTTCCACATGATATTCCAGCTTTTCTTTATTGACCATTTTCCGCAGTCCTTCTGCACTTCTTGGCCAATCTTCAGGGTGCGTTACCTGCTTTAAACCAATTGTATGTAATTCGTCCAAAGAATAGCCGAGCATATCCACCAACCTCTGATTTCCATAAATGCAATTACCATATTCATCAAGAATCCCAATACCGACTACCGCATTATTTAAAATGCCCTTCAGCTTTTCTTCACTTTTGCCTAAGGCAATTTCCGCCTGCCTTGCTTGCAGAATTCTTTTAATGCGATATTTCAAAACATTCCAATACACAGGCTTAGTTAAATACTCACCAGCACCTGCTGCAAAGGCTCGTTCCACCGCCTCTTCATTGTCGTAGGCAGTAATGAGGATAATCGGAGTCTTACTTCTTCTTTTCTGCTCCTGTAAATACTCACACACAGCATAGCCATCCATTTCCGGCATGATACCATCCAAAATGACTAAGTCAGGATTCACCTCATCAAACATCACAATTGCCTCTTTGCCATTCACGGCTTCATAAACCTGATAGCCCCAAGACGCAAGGTTATTGCGCAGCATGCGGCGTTCTAATTTGCTATCCTCGGCAATAAGAATTTTAAATTGTTGATTCATTGCATCCATCCCTTGTGATAATATACTCCTCTGCGGATATTTATTGACTCCCCGCTCCTATCATGCAATAACTCAGTATACACAGCTTTTAATTGCTATAATATAACAAATCTCTATATAAATCCACTATAATCCTTCAACAATAGGGATAAATTAATCTCTTTGAAAATTCTTTGAAAAATAAAATCCAAATGCCCATTTTTCCTCAGCATCAAATCTTCTATATTGCTAAAATAATAGAGATATACCCAAGAAAATTCCATTTCTTTGCTCGGAAGATTCAGGTATATCCTCTATTATTTAAATACTACTTTAATAATGACTTTTGTGCCTACCCCAATTTCGGACTTTATTGTCAGTTCACCATTCAGCAGATGAATTCGCTCCCGCATCCCCAGTAAACCAAAACTTTCGTTACCAAAATTATCTGCTGTATTAAAACCCTTACCATCATCAGCAATGGTAGCTAAGAATGTATCCCTGCGAAATTCCATAGCAATGGATATCGTCTGGGCCTGGGCATGTTTCTCAATATTTGTAATTGCTTCTTGAAAAATTCTAAAGACACCAATTTCCACATAAGAATCTAAACGCCGTTCTTCACCTAATATCCTAATGTCATAAATCATACCGCTGCGCTCTTTTACCGTATCCAAAAACCGTTTCACCGTAGGTACTAAGCCCAAATCATCTAATGTCATTGGACGTAAATCAAAAATAATTTTTCTCGTTTCTTTCAGGCAAAGACGTACTTGTGCACGAAGATCTGCCAGTTCTTTTTTTGCACGCAGCACATCGATATCAATCAATCGCTCACAAACTTCCGCCCGAAACACAATATTTGCCATAGCTTGAGCTGGTCCATCATGAATTTCCCGTGACACTCTGCGGCGTTCTTCTTCCTGGGCTTTGATAATTTTGGCACCAAACACTTGACTCTGCTGCAAGGATTCAATTTTTACTACTACATTGCCCATTTCGTCGCCTAAATACCCTAGAACTGCACCTACCTGGGTTGTTAATCCTTCTGCCTTAGACACTGTATTTTTTAAAGAGCGTAAACGAAGCTCTAACTCATCACGCTGCTGACGTAAGCTTTGTTCCTGAGCGCGAGCTACCGCTAATTCAACTTGTAAGTTCCTCGCATCGTCATATACTGCTTTAATATCATCTTCTGAATATATGCTGAAATTACGGCTGACTTCCATTAACTTGATCCTGGAACGCCGCTCCTTTTTTTCTAAATCATCCACTGTAAAGATGATAGCAACGGTCTCCTGCTTCGTACGTTCTACATCCTTTTTTATATTTTCAACTTCATTACGAGCCGCCTCATAAATATCAAAAATTTGTGTCTTTCCTTGCTCTACTGCATCGATTGTGGTTTTGACAATCCTATCAAGGTCACTAATATCAATATTTTTCATACAACCCACCTTAACAATTCCTAAAAATAGTATGGATTAATTTACTTCGCCAATACAGATTTTTTCACCTGCAAAAATCATTGCCTAATAATCAAATTGTGCTAAAGCAACGAACCGCAGAGGCGCAGAGAACATTGAGAAAAAATAGATAAGGTTAAAAACCTCTGTGCTCTTAAGCGACTCTGTGTCCTCTGCGTTCAACGTTCTCAAAACTTATAACTTCTGATTCTACCAAAAAAACTTGGCTTTCGCCAAGTTTTGTATAAAATAGTCTAATGTATTGCGCGTTTTTTTACTTTTCCACCCATTACATCATGAACCTCATTAATCGTTACAAAAGCATTTTCATCAATCTCTTGAATAATGGTTTTCAGTTTGGCAATCTCCAGACGAGTAATAACAGAGTAAAGCACTTGCTTAGACTCACCCGTGTAGGCACCCTGACCATGTAAAATAGTGACTCCACGCCCCAGCCGCGCCATCAGCACTTCGGCTATTTCATGAGGATGGTCACTAACAATCATGACACCCTTTGACTCATCCAAACCCTCGATCGTAATATCTATTAATTTATAAGCAACAAAATAGGCAATTAAAGAATACATAGCTTTATCCCAGCTAAATACTAGTCCTGCGCTTCCAATAATGAATATATTGAAGAACATAATAATTTCGCCTACAGAAAAACCTGTACGTTTATCTAATATAATGGCAACAATTTCAGTGCCATCTAAAGAACCGCCATAGCGAATAATGAGTCCTACACCAATTCCAAGGATAATTCCCCCAAAGATGGCTGCTAAAAACACATCATTTGTAAAGCCTGGAATCGGCAGCAAAACACTTACCCAGATCGACAGAGAAGTCAAGGCAAATAAGGTTGATATCGCAAAGTTTTTTCCAATCTGCATATACCCTAAATAGATGAATGGAAAATTCAATACGAAGATGAATAACCCTAACGGCCATCCAGTTAAATGACTTGCCATAATGGAGATACCAATTACTCCACCATCAATAATCTGATTGGGAACCAAAAAAACCTCTAACCCTACCGCTGCTAAAATGGAACCAATAAACATGAAAACATACCTTCGGATATACTCTTTCGTTGATATTTTCTTTCCCGGCATATAATTCCTCCCTTTTTTACGTATAGATTTATATTATTTTACTAAGAATATAATACTTTGTCAAATTTGAGAAAAAATGGATCTTTCCCTCTTTTCTCAAATTTTATGCAATGAAATAAAAAGAAAAAACATTTTGAACCGCGAAGACGCGAAGATACAAAGGCTTCGCTGCTCTTTAATAACGCTATACATTTTTACTTATTAATAACAAAAAGAGCAGAAGACCTATGGTTTTCTGCCCTTTTTGTTTCATATATTCATTTTTAGATTATCCTTTACTTCTTCCCATACTAGGATCCGGGTTTTAGAAAAACCATTAAACTCAGTAGCCGACGCTGAGGTATAAGCCCCGCAAGTTGGCACTAGTATCAGATCATCCATTTCTAAGCTAGGAATCCATTTATCCTGGAACAAAATGTCCAAGGAATCACAGCTTGGTCCTGCAAAGGTAGCAGGTACCTTCTCGCCACTTTTAAAGGTTTCTAATTCAAAATCCCAATGATCAAAAATAACTCCTGAAAAAGTACCATATAATCCATCATCCAGGAAATACCATTGTTTCCCATTGCGCTTTTGAGTACCAATTACGCGAGTAATTAGATTTGCTACTGTTCCGCAGATAAAACGCCCAGGTTCAGCCCAAATTTCCGTATCCGGAAAGTAGTGGGTGATGGCTTTATTAATCGTTTGCAGCATAGCAACAATATCAATCGTATTACCATCAATTACTGGGATAGGGAAGCCGCCTCCAATGTCTAGGATGCGCAAATCAAAACCTGCTTCTTTAGCCTGATCATACAAACGCCGAAATATTTCTAACGACTCTACATAGGCATCAGCACTGGAAGATTGACTGCCCACATGAAAACATAGACCAGCCACATCAAGGCCTTGCTCACGAGCCAAGGTAAGAAGGGGTAATACTTCGTCAGGATGAGCACCAAATTTCTTATTTAGATCGACCAAGGCATTAGGATTGTCCACTCTAACCCGGAGCAGCACTGTCCCACCAGGTATTGCCTTGGCCATTTTACTTATTTCACTTTCACTATCAAAGGTAAATTTATATACACCGATATGCTTGGCTACCTTAAGTCCGCTTGCCGTCTTTACTGGATTGGCATATACCAGACGTTCTGCTGGAATACCCATCTCCGTTAAAAATTGCATTTCTCCATCTGATGCTACATCAAAATACGAACCCAGTTCAGCCAATTTCCGGATAATTGCTTCATGAGGATTGGCTTTTACCGCGTAATGCATTTTCACTCCCGGTAAATAACTCGCCAAAAAAGAATAATTACGTTCTACTTGTTCTGTTGACACCAATAACAATGGGGTATCATATTGTTGTGCCAAACTTTCAACAGCTGCTTTTGATAATTTAAAATAACTATTCATATCCCTCTCCCATCCTGTTTGTTATTTCGTTGGAACCTGTCTTCGCTGGTTGCTGCAAGAAAAGTAACTATATGATTGTACCATACAGCAGCAAAAGTGCAATAAGAAAATATATAAATTTACAAAATACTTATTCATCACTTCAAAGGAACCAAAAAACCTGCTACGCCCTTTTAAAGCATCGCTATGTTGAACACAAAAATACAAAGCTCCTTACGCAGACATGTATTGATATTCTTGTGTATTTTACTATCCTCTGCTTCTCTTAAACAACTTATACTTTCTAGACTATTAAAAAACTTCCACATTTTTGTGGAAGTTATTTATCAGACATTAAACGATAGCCAACACCGGATTCTGTGATAATGTATTTAGGCTGAGACGGATTGGGCTCTACTTTACGCCTGAGCTGCCCAATATATACTCTAATATAATGAGTATCCTCATGATAAGCTGTACCCCAAACTGATTTTAATAATTGTTTATGTGTCAGTACCCTGCCAATATTTTGAGCCAAAACCTTTAATATTTCATACTCTGTAGGTGTCAGTTTTATTTCTTTGCCACCACAAGTTACACTACGCGCTATCAAATCAATTGCTAAATCACCACAAATAATTACGGAAGAACCTTCATTCGTTATCCCATGGCGTAGAGCGACACGCAAGCGAGCAAGCAACTCTCCCATACCGAAAGGTTTAGTGACATAATCATCTGCCCCTGCATCCAGGGCGGCAATTTTTTCATTTTCCTGATCCCGGGCACTTAGGATAATAATAGGTACCTTTGACCATTCACGAATGATCTCAACCACGGCTTTTCCATCCATATCTGGCAATCCTAAATCCAAGAGAATCAAATCAGGTTTAAATACAGCCGTTCGATTGATCCCATCTTTTCCATTATGACATTCATCAATCTCATAGCCATAAGCAGATAGAGATACTTTGAGCAGCCTCCTAATCGGAGGCTCATCATCAATCACTAAAACTCGTATCCCTTTTTCCATCCTTCTATCACCTGCCTTATGCAAACTAAGAAAATACTATGCCATATACATTGGCGGCTGCTCTTCCCATGGAAGAGTAAAAGTTATAACCGTACCGCCTCCTGGCCGATTCTTAGCCTGTATGGTTCCACTATGAGCTTCAATAATTCCCCTGCATATCGATAAACCTAATCCTGTTCCATTAACCTTCTTAGGCTGCTCTACCCGATAAAATTTATCAAAAACCCGCATTACATTTTCTGCTGGAATGCCGACTCCTCGATCAGCTATTGATACCTGTATGGCAGTTTTATCCTTAATGGCAGTAATGGCGATCTCACTACCTTGCAAAGAATACTTACAGGCATTATCCAGCAGATTCACCATGACCTGTTCCAGAAGCACATAATCAGCCTTTATCATCGGTAAATCCGCTGCTATATTCACAAATAATGCCCTTTCCTTCATGCATTCCCCAACTCGTCTAAGAGCGGTTCCAGTAATGTCTTCGATATCACACCATTCTTTTTTAAGCTGCATCATACCGCTTTCTAATCTGGCAGTATCCAAAAGATTGATGACCAAACGGTTCATGCGATCGGCTCCTTCTTTCACCGTTTCTAACAATTCTTTTTTATCATTAGCAGAGTAAACACCCTCTGTATCTATTAAACCAGATATAGCACCAATAATAGAGGACAAAGGTGTCCGCAATTCATGGGATATGGAATTAAATAACGCAGTACGCAACTGATCTGATTCAGCCAGTAATGCTGCTTGCCTGGCTTGCTCCGCTAATTTTACTCTTTCAACGGCAATCGCTGCCAATCCTGCCCAAGCTTCCATTAATCGCTTTTGAGGAGAAGTAAGTATTTCCTCGTGAATTTCAATACCTAACACACCAACCGTATTTTGACTTGTTGTTAAGGGCAAATACATATACCTGGCCCCTGGCAATGTATCTGTACAATGTCCGGCAATTTCACAATGCTCAAATGCCCATACCGCGACTGCTTTTTCGCCAGCATCCTCACCGATTTTTCCAGGTCCAGCCTCTGCAGCTAGTACTAATTTTCCATCCTGGGGTAAAAATACAGCTACTGACTTATCTAAAGTCTGCCACACCTGCTCTGCCAAAATACCCACGATTACACCAATATCTACAACAGCTGCAATTTCACGGCTAAAAGAGTATAACGCTCCCGTTGTTTTTTCTCGCTGCCTGGCTAACGTTGCTTCTACACGCAGTTTCTCAGTCTGTCCTCCGATAATAAAGGAAACTAAGAGAAAAAGAGGTAGACTCCACATATAAGGAAGATCAGATATACTAAAAGTAAAAACTGGCGAAATAAAGAAAAAATCAAAAAAAAGCACACTGCATAATGCCGTGACATAGGATGGACCTTTCCCCCACCATACTGCAGATAAGAGTACCGGCAACAAATACAGCAGCATAAAATGCACTGGTTCAAGATAATGACGCCCCCACCAATTCCCCGCCGTCATTACGATAATCATCAATAGCCCTGCTATATAATGCCACCAATCAATTACTTTTGCCGGAGCTATGGTTTTAACTTTAGACTCATCCTTTACCTCGGTATTCCCCTGGATAACATGAATGTTAATCCCCCCGCTATAGCGAATGAGTTTATCAACCACCGCACCGCCATGTAACCATTCCCACAGACGCCCTCGTAATGGCTTGCCAACCACCAAATGGGTAACATTATGTTCCCTTGTCATCCTTAGAATTTCCTCTGTCAGATCTTTACCCACAATACTGATGGTCTTTGCTCCTAATTCTTCAGCTAAGCGCATATTACGAAAAATTCGATCCCGTTCTCTTTCACTAGCACCTGACCGTCTTGGTGTATCAACATGTACAGCCAATAATTCTGCCTGCAAACCACGAGACAGTCTTCTAGCGGCTCGAATCAATTGAGCTGAAAAAGGGCTGGCACTCACACAAACCATTACCCGTTCACCTGCTGGCCAAGGCCCCGAAATATCATGTTCCTGCATGTATTCATTTAATTCCTGATCCACCCGGTAGGCTGTAAAACGAAGAGATAATTCCCGCAGGGCATTAATATTCCCTGGACGGAAAAATTTATTTAGCGCCAATTTCGCCTGACGCGGCATATAAATTTTTCCTTCTTTCAGCCTTTTAATGAGTTCATTGGGTGGAATATCAATCAACTGTACTTGATCAGCCTGTTCCACAATACTATCAGGCACCGTTTCCCGTACTGTTACCCCTGTAATCTGAGCTACAATATCATTTAGGCTTTCAAGATGTTGAATATTAATTGTTGTAGCTACATCAATACCGGCATTTAATATTTCTTCAACATCCTGAAATCTTCGGACATGGCGAGAACCAGCCACATTAGTATGGGCCAATTCATCAACTAGCACAACTCTCGGTTTGCGCTCCAATATTCCATCAATATCCATTTCATGTAATCTTCTGCCTCGATACTCAATTTCCTTTGCTGGCAAACGAGGTAAACCCTCTGCCATTTTTTCTGTCTCTTGACGTTTATGGGTTTCTATCCAGCCAATCACAACATCCACACCAGAAGCCAGCATCTCATGAGCAGTCTTAAGCATGGTGTACGTTTTACCAACACCCGCAGCGGCACCTAGAAACACTGTCAAATTGCCTCTGGTTGCTTTATTTAACTTTGCCAGCAGCACATCGGGATCCGGACGTTTTTTTTCTTTGCTTTCCTCAGGCATATCATTGCCTCCATTATAGTAAATGAATTGATTTTTTTATTATTTACCTGCCAAACGATCCAGTGCCATATTAAGCGCCAGCACGTTTATCCGATCTGTACCTAAGAAACCAAATTGTCTACTCTGTATATGGCTGGTTATTAGCTCTCTTATCTCGTTTTCCCCTATTCCTCGCTCACTGGCAATGCGCTGGATCTGCAAATAGGCTGATTCTGGTGATATATCAGGATCAAGACCACTAGCGGATGCCATGACAAAATCAGAGGGTATTGGAAAACTTTCAGCAATCTGGTCTTCATTGCGAATTTTCTCAATATTACTCTTTAGTGCATCCTCTAACTTTTTACTTGTCGGTCCCAGGTTTGATCCTGCTGATCCAGCGGCATCATATCCCTCTGCACCTGCTGAAGATGGACGACCATGAAAATACACTGCTGTTGTAAAATTCTGTCCCAGCAAGCTGGAGCCAGCTGGTTTGTCATGTATATAAACCAATGAACCATTGGCTTGCTCAGAAAAAAGCGTCTGTGCTGCTCCTGTCACAGCCAAAGGATATACGATACCAGTAATAACCGTCAATAGGATTAGTAAGCGCAAAACGCTTATTATTTGTTTCCACATCATATTCAACTTCCTTTCGTGCATTTGACTCGATCATTGTTATACTAAATGCAAAGCAACCAGCAATATATCAATTAACTTGATACCCAGAAAAGGTGCTGCCAAACCACCAATGCCATAAATAATTAGGTTCCGCTGCAGGATTACATGTGCACCTAAGGGTCGATACGCTACGCCTCTCAGCGCTAAAGGCACCAAAGCGATAATAATCAAAGCATTAAAGATTACAGCACTCAAGATCGCACTTTCCGGAGTGGATAATCCCATAATATTAAACACTTCAAATGCTGGATAGGCCGCGGAAAACAGTGCTGGAATGATGGCAAAATATTTAGCAACATCATTCGCAATACTAAATGTCGTCAAGGACCCTCTAGTCATCAATAGTTGTTTACCAATTTCTACGATTTCAATCAGCTTTGTGGGGTTACTATCAAGATCTACCATGTTGCCAGCTTCTTTGGCTGCCTGTGTGCCGCTATTCATCGCAACTCCTACATCAGCTTGGGCCAAGGCCGGGGCATCATTGGTACCATCACCAGTCATGGCTACTAACATCCCTTTCTCCTGGTACTCTCGAATCAGAGCCAACTTCCCTTCCGGAGTAGCCTCTGCCATAAAATCATCTACCCCAGCCTCTGCAGCAATAGCAGCAGCCGTTAATGGATTATCCCCTGTAATCATAACGGTCTTAATACCCATTTGCCTAAGCTCTTTAAATCGCTCTTTAATGCCGCCTTTAATGACGTCTTTTAGGTGAACCGCTCCAAGCACCTTAGAATCTTCCGCTACGACCAAAGGTGTGCCACCGCTTTTAGCAATACTTTCACAGGAAAGCTTAACATTTTCAGGCAATTCACTGCCCTTTTCTCTGACATATTTTTGAATCGCATCCACAGAACCTTTGCGTATTACCTTATCTTTTAGATTTACCCCGCTCATACGCGTGTGAGCGCTAAAAGGAATAAACTCCGCTTCTAACTTCGTTAAATCTCGTTCCCGTAAATTATATTTCTGCTTGGCTAATACTACAATACTGCGACCTTCCGGTGTTTCATCCGCTAAAGATGCCATCTGTGCTGCATCAGCTAAATCCTCCATAGAAACGCCTGCAGCGGGAATAAAATCAGTGGCCATACGGTTACCCAAGGTAATCGTACCTGTTTTATCCAGCATTAATACATCCACATCTCCAGCCGCTTCTACCGCTCTTCCAGACATAGACAGCACATTACGTTTCAATAGCCGATCCATACCTGCGATACCAATGGCACTTAATAAACCGCCGATTGTCGTTGGAATCAAACATACCAGTAAAGCGGCTAGAACCGTAATGGAAATGCTGACTCCTGAGTAACAGACATACGGATATAATGTCACCACGGCTGCTAAGAATACAATGGTTAAGCCAACCAATAAAATCGTTAATGCAATTTCATTGGGGGTTTTCTGGCGTTTTGCCCCTTCAACCAGGGAAATCATACGATCCAAAAAGGTCTCTCCTGGATTTGCAGTCACTTGTACCTTAATCCAGTCTGATAATACCCGAGTACCACCTGTAACGGAAGATTTATCGCCCCCCGACTCACGAATGACAGGAGCTGATTCACCAGTTACCGCACTTTCATCCACTGTCGCCATTCCTTCAATAACCTCTCCATCACTGGGAATCAGATCACCAGGCTCCACCAATACGATATCGCCTTTTCTTAAGCTGGCGGCCTCAACCACCTGAGGTTTGTCATGGATTATTTTTTTTGCCTGTGTTTGTGTACGAGTCCGTCTTAACGCCTGAGCCTGAGCTTTCCCCCGACCTTCCGCTATCGCCTCGGCAAAATTGGCAAACAATACAGTAAACCAAAGCCATACTGTTATTTGTAAGACAAAAGATGTTTTCCCCGCACTTCCCTGAAATAAATCACGCAATACAAACCCAGTTGTCAACAAAGAGACAATCAATACAATAAACATGACTGGATTTCGCACCTGCACTTTGGGATTCAACTTATATAAAGCTTCACGGCAGGCCTTTATCAGAATTTCTTTATTAAAACCATTTGAATTTGTACTCATAGCTTTTTCCTCCTTGTTAAAAAGTCACACCTTGCAGCATTAATAAATGTTCAATAATAGGTCCTAAAGATAATGCTGGCAAAAAGGTCAATGCTCCTACCATGACCACAATTCCAGCTAACAATAAAACAAACAATGGTCCTGTTGTTGGAAAAGTCCCAGGTCCGGGAGATGATACTCTTTTTTTTGCCAAGCTGCCAGCAATGACCAAGACGGGTATAATCACACCAAATCGTCCTATCAACATCGCTGCTGCAGTCATCAGATTGTAATATAAGGTATTTGCACTGAGCCCTGCAAAAGCACTGCCGTTATTACCTGCCCCAGAGGCAAAGGCATACAATATTTCACTTAAACCATGAGGTCCAACATTGTTAATACCAGCAAGACCTGCATCGGCAGTCACAGAAACAGCGCTGCCAAATAACACTGTTACTGCAGGGATCAAAATAGCGATAATCGCCATCTTCATTTCCTTTGCTTCAATTTTTTTACCTAAATACTCAGGTGAACGACCAACCATCAATCCTACTACAAAGACGGTCAGCAGAACAAACATCATCATGCCATAAAGACCTGCACCAACACCACCGATTACGACTTCCCCTAACATCATCTGCAGCATCGTTATCATACCGCCTAAAGGTGTAAGGCTGTCGTGCATAGTATTTACTGCCCCGCAAGAGGCTGCAGTTGTCACAGCGGCAAATAAGGCGGAGCCATTTATGCCAAAGCGCATGTCTTTCCCTTCCATATTCGCTGGCTCACTCACTCCCATATGCTCCGCTATCGGATTGCCATAGAGTTCACTCGCGTAGAGACCGCCAAGACTTACAGAAAATAGTAAGAGCATCGCTGCCATTATTGCATATCCCTGACGCCGATCCTTGACCATATTCCCAAACATAAATACCATTGCTGAAGGAATAAGAAAAATGCTCAATGCCTGAACTAAATTCGTGAAGGGAGTCGGGTTCTCAAAAGGATGAGCCGAATTCGCATTGAAATATCCACCGCCATTGGTCCCTAATAATTTAATTGCTTCCTGGGAAGCTGCAGGCCCCATAGCAATTGTCTGCCGCCCCCCTTCTAATGTATCTACTGTCATATAAGGTGAAAGATTTTGTATTACCCCCTGCTGCACAAACACCATGCTGACTACAATGGATAAGGGCAGCAAAATCCAGATGATACTTCGTACCATATCAGACCAGAAATTACCGATATGTTTTGTATTCTTGCGAACCAAACCTCGTACTAGGGCAACTGCAGCAGCCATACCCGTTGCTGCAGAAAAAAAATTTTGTACGGTCAGTGCTGTCATCTGCGTGAAATAACTCATTGTCGTTTCGCCGCTATAAGCCTGCCAGTTGGTATTTGTCATAAAGCTAGCTGCTGTATTAAAAGCTAAATCCCAAGGCACTGAAGCCATTCCTTCTGGATTCCATGGTAATATAGGCTGTAATTCCTGTATAACCATCACAGCAGCCAACCCTACTATGTTGAAAATAAGGAGTCCGCCAGCATACTGCCGCCAATCCATCTCTTGGGCAGCATCAATTCCAGTTAAACGATATAAGGTCCTTTCGATTGGCAAAAAGATGGTATCAAGCATTGTTCTCTCACCGCTATAGACTTTTGCCATATACTTCCCTAAAGGCCAAGCCATGAGAAGCAGCAATACAAAGAATATAATAAATAGTAATACATCTGTAATCATATCTAAAACTCCTCCGGTTTTAATAATGCATATATAAGATACATAAATAGACCTAGGGATATTAAGCCTGCTATCCATAAATCGATCACAACTACCAGCCTCCTATCAAAATCCTCTTACAGGATCATTGTAACCCCATTTCCTATAAAGAAGGTGTCAAGAAAGACTGCAAGGATGTAAAGATAATGTAAAAATATCAGAAAAATAACCGCCCTTACGGGCGGTACAACAACATGCTCTTATATATTGGCATTTTCTACGATTTATGAAATTTATATCATAATCTTATCGTCCAATACATTTATCTCTATTAACCATTATTTATTCCATAAAACCTCTGGAGGGATCTCTTTAACGCTCTTACAGCCTGTTAAGATCATAGCAGCCTTTAATTCACTGGTATATTTATCAATAATGGTTTTTACACCTTCTGCATCGCCGCCATAAGCCCCTATAATGAGTGGCCGGCCAACTAACACTCCGTCTGCCCCTAATGCCAGTAATTTTAATACATCGGCTCCAGAACGTACCCCGCCATCAGCTAATATCGTGATTTTCCCCCTTACTGCCCTGGAAATTTCCGGCAGTACATCTGCCACACCAGGAGTATGATCCAGTACCCTGCCTCCATGATTCGAGATGACAATCGCCTTTGCTCCTACTTCTACACATGTAACAGCCTCATCCACCGTCATAATTCCTTTGATAATAAAGGGCAGGGCAGTAGATTGTATCAACTCTTTAAGCTGTTCTGCAGTTTTCGGACCAACCGGCTGCCCCTTTAAAGCCATGGTAATTAGACCTGCTCCGTCAAGATCTGTTCCCAATGCGATGGCACCAGCTTTTTCAGCCAATTTAAAAAGCGCAATAATTTCCTGATTATCCACGCGAGGTTTTATGATAGCAATGCCTTGACCGGCCCTGCGAATGGATGCTAAGCCATCCTCATACATACTAGGATTAGCCGGATCACCAATCCATCCGATACTTCCCGCCAAATGACTGCCTTCTACAAGAGCTGAAACCATATTGAGTTCTGTCAATGCCTCCCCTGCATTAATCACCGCACCGGTAATCGGTGCTCCCATGATAGGAGTTTTGAGCTGCTGACCAAACATTTCAACTGTTGTGTCAGGATGCAAGGCATCATGTATGACCCGCATGTTCAACTTCAACCTGGCAAGAGCCCGTACATTTTCAGTAAAGGCTTCACCTGTCCCCGTCCCCCCCATGCCGGGAACTTCTCCCGCACAAGCCCGTCCATTACAAACTGGACACACCCGGCATTTACCAATCATCTGTTTCCTTGCAGTTTCTCTTACTTCTCTCATATCCACAACGATTCCCCCTAATTATAAATTATCTTACTTTGATCCTATAAAAACTATAGTACATCAATTTTTCCCCTGAAACAAACATAAAAATAAAACAGATACATTCTTATACCACAAAATAAGAGGTCCGTCTCAAAGTGAAAATTTGAGACGGACCTCCTTGCTGTTTATCTTAAGACAGATGCATTAATTTTTAAAGTGAGAAATAGAACGTTGCAGTTCTTCAGCCAACTTTGCCAATACTTGGCTGGAAGAAGCAATTTCTTCTAGTGATGCGGATTGCTCCTCTGTTGCTGCCGATGCAGTTTGGGTTCGACTGGCATTTTCCTTGCTAATCGCAGCGATGTTACCGATGGAGGCAACAATCCGCTGGCTCTTTTCAACAATTTGTTGGGTGAATGCTGAAATGTCCTGCATCTGGGAAGAAACCTGATCCACTGAACCAGCAATTTCGTTAAAAGACCGTCCTGCTAGATTGACCACTGTATTGCCTTTTTGCACTTCTTGCGAGCCAATCCGCATAGCCTGCACTGCTTCATCAGTATCTCCCTGAATTTCATGAATGAGATCCCCAATCTCTTTGGTAGCATGCTGGGACTGTTCTGCCAGTTTTCGTACTTCTTCGGCAACAACCGCAAAGCCTCTGCCATGTTCCCCTGCCCTTGCGGCTTCAATAGCAGCATTGAGAGCAAGAAGATTGGTTTGCCCCGCAATACTGGCAATGGCATCGACAATCTGCCCAATTTCCTGAGAGTGCCCTCCTAATTTAGCAATAACTTCTGCCGATTTGACCGTAGACTGTTCCACTTGCAGCATTTGATTCATAGCAGCCTCAATAGCATTGCTCCCTGATTTCGCAGAAATAGCAGCCTGCTGGGCATTGAAAGATACCTGATTCGTTTTAACAGCAACCTGCCCAATGCTGGCAGCTAACTGCTCAATACCCGCTATGTTTTCATTCACAATCGTGACTTGCTCATCCGATCCCTGGGCCACCTCTGTAATAGAGGTGGCAACCTGATTGACTGCATGGGCAGATTCTTCGGCACTAGCTGTCAATTCTTCCGCCGAAGCAGCAACTTGTTCTGCATTCGCTTGTACACCCATAACCATAGAACGCAAAGTTGTTATCATTTTGTCAAAGGCCCGAATTAAATGACCAACTTCATCTGCAGACGTAACATTCGCAGCAAAATTCAAATCACCTCTTACCATATGATCCGTCATTTGAATGATCGGTTTCGTTATGGTACGTGCCATGTAGAGACCTAATAGAATACCGATACTAATTGCAATAGCTGAAGCGATTAGTATGCCAATCATAATGTTCTTCGCCAGCTCCTGAGCCTGCTGTTTTTGATCAGCAGCCTTTTCCAACGTAAATGTTACCAACTGATTAAAAGCGGTCTCCAGATCTTTGCGAGTTTTTCGACCATCTCCAAATGACATTTGCTTCGCTTCTTCTATATGTCCAGCTGAATAAAGATCCATTACAGAATAATTGCTTTGCGTAAAACGAGTGTGTGCGGCATCAATCTTACTCAATAGCTCTTGTTGTTCCTTTGTCATAATCAGTCCTTGAAGCAATAGGACACGTTTTTTTATATTGTCGGATTTTTCGCCGATTTCCTTGCGAAATTCCTGACTGCCAGTTAGCAAGAATCCGCGTTCATCATTGGCTTGTCCGGTAAAATAAAATTGTATCTCCCGCAAATGAATCACCGTAACGTCTGAATGGTTGGTAATTGTCTCATAGGCAGTTTGTAAATTTTTAAATCCGTAAATGGAAGATATGGTTACAGCAATAACTAAACATGATAAAACAGTATATCCTATAATTAATTTTGTTTTGATCTTCACAGAATTCTCCTCTTATTAAGATTCTTACTTGCATGAATGACGTAATGTTCTTATATTAACTCATTCATTTTTAAGATTCAATCTGAAATATACTTTTTTTATTCTAATTCCGTAAACAGCACCTTACATCATGCCAGCTATACTTGAAATTTGATCAGAAGATAATCATCAAAGTACGTAAATCCTAAAGAGGTGTAAGCTCGTACTGCGGAAAAATTATTTTTACGTACGATTAGCGTCGGCGTCTTTCCACGCTTGATAATATTTTGACATAGTTTAGATACAATGGCTTTGCAATACCCTTTCCCCCGTTCTTCTTCTACGGTATACACACCGCCAATCTGATTAATTTCATCCGTAGCCGCTTGGATATACGCCTGGGCAACCATTTTACCTTCTGCCATAAGAAATAATAGTTCTTCCTCAATGGCACGCTGCTCCACAAACGCTTCGACTTCTTCCAGGCTGTATTGTTGATGAAAACCGTGCCAGTAGGCATCCTTTACAAAAGCTGCTACACGATGATGATCAAGCTCATTTGCTTCGGCAAAACTGCTGTCTCCTAACGAAAAAGGCGTTAAGCTCTTATTTACAAAATAACTGCTCTCCTGATACGTTAACGTGTTTTTCTCTCCGGAAATGATCTCATACAAAGGCTGAACAAACTTCTTCATGCCGATTAACATCTCTAGAGGGCGGTGCACCATAATCTGAGCAAAAGGCTCAATCACTTCCTCCTCATGAAATAAAGGAATACAACTGCCCATGTTATAAAAAGGCAATATCCCGGCTAATTGACCCTTTGAAAAATATCCGTAATAATCGCCGCATCTTCTCTGATCTTTACGATTATCCAAGCCAAATTCCAGCACATTTCCTATGATAAAAGCACCTGCTATACTATCTTGCTTTAAAAATTCTATTACACTGGTTTTATCTCTTTGAGTAAGTAAGGATATCATATTCAGCTCTCCTTAAAGAAATTAGTCTTCGTAGAAAATTTCTATAATACATTTTAATATTCCTGTCAGTTCAAAGTATATATCAAAATACTCTATGTCTTACATGCTCAGATGCCACTACATATAAATATCCCGCCTGAAATCAGGCGGGATATTTAAGCGGCTTTTTATAAAATTCCGGCTTTGGCAAAATGTTTATGAAGCACCTTACGTCCCCATAAACTGCCCAAATAGGCGGCGGTCGCCGTAATAATTATAATTCCGGCAAATACCCCTGGATTCAGTATTGCTATCATCGCTTCCAGATAAGCTGAATCAAGACCACGAGCTAGTTGAAAATCCAAATATGCTTTGCGCATAAAGATCATCGGAAAATAACCACCAGCCACAAAGCCAATCATCAACACAGCAAAACCAGTGGCCGCTGCCCAAAATTTTTTACGACCGATTACCGTAAATACAGCCTCGGCTGCAAATCCTGCCACTGTCATAGAAATTAGAAAAAACACCATATTGCCGACAGCCACCATGAACACCCCTAGTAATATACCGCTAATAATAAAAACGCCTTTAGTTGGGGCCTTCGTTATCATTAAAAGATAAATAATTCCTCCCGGCAATGCTAAAATGGCTGGCATGATCACTGCAACCACTGGTATTAAGGTCGTTATAAAGCTCAAGCTTAATCCTACGGCAAAAAAAACCGCAATGGCAATTGCATTGAAAATCCCAATAGTGATCAATTCTTTAACAACCTTGCTGTTACCACTTTCATTTACCATACAATACACTCCTCATTCCAGGATTGACCACAGTTTGTCTGCGGTTTGCTCATTGAGGTCAAATACCTCAGTCTGCCCTCTGCCCGTAAGATGTATAACTTTGTTAACAGTCTGCAGCATAAATTCATAATCATGAGAAATAACAAAAACACAACGACCTTCATCGGCCAAATTTCGGATCAAACTACTGACCAGACGCATATTACCGCCATCTAGACCACTGGTAGGTTCATCAAAATACAGTGGACCTGTATTCCTCATACAAGACAAAGCAATGGTCAGTCGTTGTTTTTGCCCACCTGAAAGAGTAGCCGGATGGCAGTCCCGATACTTATCCAATCCAAAAAAACATAGTAAATTTGCAGCCTTCTGCCTAACCCTATCACCCAGATATAACCCTAGCAACATTTCCTCATCCACACTGGCGGCAAACAACTGATAGTCCGCCTCCTGCAAACAATAAAAGGACTGTGTCAGTCGCTGGGCCACTGTGCATCGGCGATTATTTAAATAGACAGTACCTTTCGTCTGCTTCTTTAACCCTAGCAGAACTTTTACCAACGAGCTTTTACCAACACCATTTTGTCCTACAATACCAATGATCTCACCAGCACAAGCCGTCAGGGAAATATCGGTTAAAATCTGCCGCGAAGGATTGTAGCTAAAACAAATATCTCTAGCCATTACAACCGGCTTACCGTCAGCTTTGCTCCTGCTTACAGGCGAAGGAGACAGTTCCTGGGGACTAGCCATTCTTAACCCCATTTGTTCAAACCAGCAGCTGGATTTACTGAAAAAAGCATTGCTCAGCCATTCACTATGCACTTTACCCTCTGCCATGCAAACAACTCGATCCGCTAATCCAGCCAGATAATGAAATCGGTGCTCGGAAATAATAATCGTATATCCTTTGCTTTTGAGCTGTGCCAGCACCTTCTGTAACTTAGCTATCCCCTTGCCATCCAGATTGGATGAAGGCTCATCCAGCACGAAAATTGCCGAAGCAACTGTATAAACAGAAGCAATGGCAACTTTCTGTTTTTCACCGTTGGACAAGTTGCAAAGTCGGCGATCTACAATGTCATACAGCTCCAAATCATTGATAACAGTCATCATATTATCACGAATCACTGCTCCGCTTAAGCCAAAATTTTCACCAGGAAAGGCAAGTTCCGTCATAACGTCCAATGTGAAGAACTGGGATCGTGGGTCTTGAAACACCGAGCCAACTTTCCGGGCCAACTGCTGGATTGGCGTACTTTCAACGTCCATCTCAGCAACTCGAATCGTGCCCTGTAATCGACCAGCGAAAAAGTGAGGAATCAGCCCATTAATACCGCGAATTACGGTAGTTTTGCCGCAACCACTTTGTCCTGTTAACAAAACCGTCTCTCCCTCTTTTACTTGTAAATTAAATTTAACTAAAGCAGACTCAGCGGCATTCATATATTGGAACGATACGTCATTGAAACTAATTTGAATTTTACACATACATGTACCTCAATTCCCCTAGGATGATATTCGCCACCCCTGCATTGTTTGCTGCAAATCCCAAAGCTGGGAGTAGAGGCCTTTCCCTGCCAGCAGTTCTCTGTGCTGCCCTTGTTCTACTACCTGGCCGTCCGCCAAAACCACTATCTGATCGGCAGTAGATACCGTTTTTAACTTATGAGCAATAACAATAACCGTTCTGCCATGAATCAGTTCGTTGATCGCCTTTTGTATGTCCTGCTCATTTTCAGGATCCAGTGCAGCTGTCGCTTCATCCAGCAAGACTACTGGCGCATCTTTCAATATAGCACGCGCTATGGAAATTCGTTGTTTTTCACCACCAGATAACGTACACCCCCCTTCACCTACCGGAGTGTTATAGCCTTGTGGCAACTGCATGATAAAAGTATGGCAGCAAGCCCGCTGCGCCGCTTCTTCAACTTCCTGCTGAGTGGCCGACTGGCGGCCCATTCTGATATTATTGCCGATTGTATCTTGAAATAAATAGACATCCTGGAATACAACTGAAATCTTTTCCAACAATAATTCAGGCTCAATTGTTTTGATGTCTTTACCTCCGAGCAGAACACGACCTTGCTGTGGATCATAAAAGCGAGCTATAAGCTTGAAGACTGTGCTTTTTCCTCCACCAGAAGGGCCAACAAAGGCTGTTAATGATCCTTCCGGGATCTGCAGCGAAACATTTGCGAGTACAAAAGAATCTCCATATTGAAAGGTAACCTGTTCCAGTGTAATATCATATTTGTTTGGCGGCACCTCCAGCCCCCTCATGATTGGTTCTGTATATAACTCAACTATTCTGCGGCCAGCTTGCTCATTGTAGCTCAGTTCCGCAAAATTAATCAGCACAGTAGTCAGAGGATCAAAGATCCTGGTACCAATAAGCAAAAATGTTACAAAGGCAACAATCGACAACTCACCTCCGAGCAGCAAATGAACTCCGATAAATACCATTAGCGGCAGACCAGCCCGTATACAAACAATTGCAGCCATAACAGCAGGCACGACTAAACTTTCAAACTTTATACTGGCTGTCATTAGATTCCGGAAGGCTTCTTCTAATTTGATAAAACGTTCTCCAGTCAAATTATGTGCTTTAATTACCCGAATACCATTTAAATATTCCTGTAGTCGGTTAATAGCACTAATCTTAGCCTTCATATGACCACCTCCTAGCCGCAATTGCAGTTTGGCAGTAAGCATTGTAAGTAAAATGACAACAGGCAATGCTGCAAACATCGTCACTGCCATCCTCCAATCCAAGAATAACAGTAACAAAAAAGCCAGCAATGGCAGGACTAAGGCACCAATCAATTGTGGTACCAAATGAGATAATGAATGCTCTATAAGAGCAAAATCACCCATCATCATGTTACTAAGACCTCCCGAATCTCGACTGATTATCGCTCCCAATGGCAATTTCCGCAAGTGCTCAGCCAGCTTCACCCGCCCAGTGGCCGCCAGTAGGTAGGCGCCCCGGTATGCTGCCCGATAAGCCAGCACTTCACCACCGAACATAACAAATATGGTCAGCACCATACTTCCACAAACCAGCCATAGCCGGGCTAGATCCAGGGTTATTCCTGGTTGGGCAAAAGAACTAAAAATGAGACGAACTGCCTCAATCGCCAATGCAAATGGCAAAACATTAATGATATTAGACAAAACCCCATACAGAGCAGGCTTAAAAATTTTTTTTGGTTCTCCAATCGTAATATTATATAGCTTCATCTGTTACCCTTCCCCGCCACAGTTCCCAACTTCCATGCATCAGTATTCGTGTAAGCAGTCCACATAGCAGTATATAAGCCATTGCCCTCAATCAATTCTAGATGAGTTCCTTCTTCGACAATTGTACCTCTCTGAAAAACCAAGATGTTATCGGCTTCTTTGATGGATGCAAGGCGGTGAGCAATGACAATCACTGTTTTATCACACATTAATGCTTTCAGTGCTAATTGTAGCTTGTATTCATTTTCAGCATCTGCAAAGGCAGTAGCTTCATCTAACACCAAAATTGGTGCATTTTTCAAAATGGCCCTAGCAACAGCCACACGCTGTTCCTCCCCACCTGATAAATACGTACCTCCCTCACCAATCACAGTATCATAACCTTGGGGCAACCTCTCAATAAACCCATGACATTGGGCTGCACGAGCTGCCGCATAGACTTCCTCCCTAGTAGCACTTGGCCGACCTGCGGCAATATTAGCATATAAAGTATCATAAAATAAAAATGTATCCTGAAAAACGAAGGACACCGTATTCATCAGGTCTTTGCTTTGAATATTACGAATATCTATGCCGCCGATCTTGACTGCCCCCCGATCAACATCCCAAAAACGCGGAATTAGATTGGCTGCGGTCGACTTTCCTGAGCCGGAAGGTCCCACCAATGCAGTAATACGACCGGGCAGTGCCTTGAAACTTACATTGTTAAGCACTGGCAGACTACCTTCTGCCCCATAACCATTATACGAAAAAGTTACCTCATCAAATTCAACATCAAAAGATTGTGGCAGGCTGGAAATTTCCACTTGGGGCAGGGGCTTTTCTTGCAGAATACTATCAATCCGTGCAACTCCTTCCGTAATATCACGAAATGCACCGGCAAAATGCATCAGTTTGTAAATAGGCACTGCCAGACCAGGAGCCATAATAAGAAAAAACAATAAAACCAAGACCAAATCTATATTACCAGGGTCACGGCTTAAAAGATAAATACCGCCAGGTAAAACGAAAGTCAGGATCGAACCAAGCACCACCTTAAACATACTAAAGCCATTTTGAAACTGATCGGAATATCTGACAGACAAATCCCGATAACGGATAATATCGTGATAAAGCTGCCGAAAGGAATGTACGGTCTGCCCAAATACTTTTACGGCGGCCATGCCCCGGATATATTGCACTGTTGAAGCATTAATCTGCTCAAGTGCATCATAATAGGCCCTTACGCGCTGCTTCGCCTGCTGATTGAGCATCATGCCCAATTGAAGCGCAAGGCACAAAAACAGAGGTATCAGACATACCACTGTTAGCCAGGGATGTAAATAAAACATGGCGGCCAGCATAACCAGCATCGCTCCCATAACACTAATGATATCCGGCAGTTGATGAGCGATAAACTTCTCAATTTTTTCTACATTTTGTTCTAGTGTCTTTCGTACAATCCCGATGGAAGTTTGTGTTAAATATCCTAAAGATAACCTGCCGATATGCTCAGTCAGGCGAAGCCGCAGTTTATATAAGATATGAAAGGCAGCAATGTGTGAACATAACCCCCCCAGATACATGGCTATAATCCCACCGATTAAACTTAGCATGGCAATCATGCCCCAATGCAACATTACAATTTTGTCAGCCATTTCAGGCTGAGCCATGTTACGCAGCAATTCGGCTAAAATGAAATATACCGCCAGATAGGGTACCTGTAGAAAAATAGCGCTGCAAATTGAAAATATTCCTGCCCAAATGAGCAATGCTGATTTTTCAGCGGCAATCTCCAACAGCCTGCCAGCCCCCGATTCATACTTAACCAAAATACCACCCCCAATTGCGATTTTGCTTAAGGGATTCCTCACCTGCAAGCAATATTGCAGCAACTAATATACATACTGTACACAATGCCCAGTCACGCCTTCTAAAATGTACATCTGAAGCCGAAGTCCGCTTATTATATGCAGTAAGACCCTTGCATAAAGCTGTGGCCGCCAATTCATCCGCCAGATGAACACTGCGCATTAATAATGGTACTAGCAACTGCTCAACAGCCGTTATCGGCTGACATAAGATTTGCCAAGGAGTTACCGGCAAGTTTCTCAGCTTTAAATTATCCCGGATACACCCCAGTTCCTGATAAACAGTTGGCAAATATCGAAAAGCAATAGTAAGTGGAATATTTATTTGATTGGGTACATGCATATGTTCCAGGGCAATAATTAATTCATTAATCCTGATTCTCGTCACAACCATCAACCCTGCCATCATAACGGGTAAAAATCGCCATAAAAACACTACTACTACTGCTGCTGCTACTTGAATTTCTTTAACCCCAATCAGTAACGTCAACTGTTCCAAGCTGACCAACACACCATATGCCAAAATGAACCGAAGGGCTGGCTTAGTCATTTTTAATAAAACCATACTGACCGCCATAAGAATAAATACCACCATGAGACTGAATCGATGATTCAGCACAAAGCATAGCGTACAAGTTACTGAAGATACTAGCAGCAATACCCTAGGGTCAGGTGCCGCTGCTTTAAACGTTATGCGCGAGTTCATGATTGTTCCCCTTTCCTGATCCCTAACGTGAAAGGGTTATCGCTGGCGATAACCCTTTCTTCATTTATTACAAACGACCTTCCAATCCTACCATTATTTGTCTTGCTGCCATTGGAAAAGCCCCAATTCCCCAGCCTGAAACATAATTGGTTTCATAGGCTCGATTGGTCAGATTATTCACTTTGGCGTATAGCTTCATATCTGGCCGGATTTGATAACTGGCTGCCACATCAAGTACCCAGTACTGCTCGGAGGTGAAGCTTGTCAGACTGCGTCCAGTAGCTCCCCGCCCCAAAACGCTGACATTCCACGCATCTTGATGGTAACGGACACCCAGCCGATATGCATTAGGCTGGCTATTATTGCTGGACAATTGATAGCCCTTTCCATTCTTATTATCCTCCTTAACTTGCAGGTAAGAATACCCTGCTGTTAAGTCCCAGGCCGGAGTTAACGGATGAATGACTTCAATATCTAACCCTCGTTTCTTTTGCTTAGCAACATTCGTTGGCTTCCACGGTGTTTCACTTCGATCCCAGTCGATTGCATCCTTTAGATAAGTGCTGAATAAGCTGGTTTGGATCGTTGTCCCCGAGGACAGTTTGCTATTCATCCCTAGCATGGTTGTATGACCTTTCTCCGGTTTCAAGTTAGGATTCCCTTTGTAATACCCCATATCGGGCATGAACAGATCGTCCGCATCAGGTCCACGATAAACTTGGCCCCAAGAGAGATACATATTGGTCTTGTCATTTACTTTTCGATTGACACTAAACCGAGCAGTTGATTCACTGCCGTAAATGCTGTGATCATCCCAACGCAGACCGCTGCTCAATGTCCATGCCGGATTCAGCGTCCACCGATCTTCCAGGAACACTCCCAGATTACGCATCTTTGAATCGGCAGTTCCCATTTGTGCTACACCAACACTCACATTTCGCCAATCTACTCCACTGAGCAAGGTATGCTGCTCATTCAGCCTCCGGCTTTGGTTCCACTCAATACCGTCAGCCTGATTTTCATAACTGCTGCTGCCAGAATTATAACGGTAACGATGCCAAAGAGCACTATAATGATTGCGGTAAACTTGAAAATTGTTAGTCACTTTATCACCCTGCTGCCAGCGATAGGCCAGCGACACGTTATTGGACACAATATGACGGGAAGCATTCGGACTGTACATTGGATTATCCGGTTTAGCGACTGGATAGCCGGCATCTTCATTTAAATGATCGAAATAAAAGGTCAGGATCTTGCCCTCTCCCAAATCCTTGTCAAGCCGTACAGAAGCCGTCTCCCGTTCGAAATCACTGTTAGGCATTGTTACGACTTTTCCATTTTGTGGGTCTTTATATTCATAATTGCCCTGCTTCCATCGTTCAGCAGTCACCAGATAGCCAGTATCACCGATCTTATTTCCAGTCTGCAGCCGATACCGACGCGACCCCCAACTGCCAAATTCCGTTGCTGCGGTCGTATTTCTCTCTGTGCCTTTACGGGTAATAATATTGACTACACCGCCAACGGCGGAACTGCCGTAAAGAGATGAAGCTGCCCCCCGCACTACTTCAATTTTCTCTACACTGTCTAAATTAGGCAGCATATCCAGACTATAGCCAGCCCGTCCACTAACAACCTGTTGTTCCCAATTGACCCTGCGTCCATCGACCAGTACGACAACCTGCTCACTGCCATTGAGCATAATTTTGGCACTATCCACGGCGCTGCCACCCTCTGATTCGACTTTGACGCCAGCCTGGATTAATGCCTCAGCAATTGTCGTCAGGCTTTTCTCCTCAATTTCTCTCCGACTCACCACCGTTACGTTGGCCGCTGTCTCAACTCGTTTTGTCGGCATACGGCTAGCAGTCACCACCACTTCTTCCAGGTCATAAGTCTCTCCAGCTTCTTCAGCCATTACTCCACCTGGAATAGCAAGCAGCAACGTACTGCTTATCAGTGAACCTATCATCTTTTTTGCCAGCAAATTTTTCGTTGTTCTCCCCACTGTTTGCCCTCCTTTTGCTATAGATTATCACCGTTATTCATGAGGCATTTTTTCTACCCAAACAACATTTAAGCTGCGATCGATTCTCATTATAGATAAATTAGCAAAATAATGTTACCCGAAACGATATTTTATCATACTCAAAAAGGTATTTTTGACTACACTCCAGCGATTGTATTTTTCGATGCTAAAAAAGATCCCATCTGCCGCTTATCATAATAAGCAAGCAGATGAGATCTTGTATCATTATATCTTTATTTATTTTATCGTTTATCACTATTGCAGTATTCACCAGGAGTCATATCAAATCTTTTGCGGAATGCGGCAATGAAATGGCTAGTATTCGTATAACCAACCAAACTGGCAACCTCACCCACTTTTATTTTTTTTCCCTCCAATAAATCACGAGCCGCCTCCATTCTTTTATCCACCACATAGGCATGAACCGGCATACCAAACATCTGTTTAAAGCCCGTTTTTATTTTAAACTCATTCAAACAAGTCATCCTCGCCAGCGTCTTAATCGTCGGTGCAGCATCGATACTCTGATCTAAAATCCTTTTAATCTCACGAAGCCCCTCTATGTCCCGTGCTGAAATTTGGACAGCACCACATCCAACTTGTTTTTCCTCCACCATTTCATTCATATAGACTGCAATAAGCTCAAGGACTTTCGCCTCAAGATACAGTCTTTTGAGTGAATCATCACAAGAGCTGCCAATAATATCCCCTAGCAGTCTTCTAACTGTTGCAGTAACAGGCATTCTTCTGACTGCCGATACAGGCTCTCCATACTGATAAATCCTCCAGTCAGGCTTAAGAGCTTTAAGAATGGAATGAAAACGGTCATACTGCATATTGATTACAATCCCACTATATTGAGTTTCCCTTGCATAATAATTGATGCCACTCATATTTTCACCATAACACAAATAGCTCTCGTTATGATTAAGTACTGATTCACTAGCGCCGCCTGTAGTCTGCCAAGTAAGCGGACCTTCAAAACAAAAAGAAATCTGAAAGACTTGACGCTGCAGAGTCAGTGGAATCTGAAGAGGTTGATGAAAATAAGCTTCACACTGAACGACCTGCAACGTCTTATCAGGTCTAATCTGTCGGCAATAACCACTGCCAGTTTCTGCAGGAAGAACGTATTTGGTCTCTAATGACGGCTGATTCAATAAACGGCCAACTTCCAGTCCCACCAAATGTTCATTAAGCAAATTATCACCTCCATTTCAGACTCTTCGATGCCGAGAAAGCTCATAATAATTGATAACAATTCTCATTATAGCGGTTTTTATCAGTTTGTCAACTAAGCTCCCCTCATTTGGTCTCACCATATAAAAAGCTGCCACTTTATAGTGACAGCGAAAAATCCAAATTTATAGAGCGATGTCTCGCTATTTTACGATACCGATCTCTTCGTCTGTCAAATAACAGGCTGGATCTGATTCCCAGAAATCACCGGTGGCAGCTTCTGCCCGGGCACGGAAATTGCCATTACAGACATTTAGCCATTTACAGATACCACAGCGGCCCTTTAATAATGCTTTGCGATCCTTTAAGCCTGCAAGAATGGGATTGGACTCATCTGTCCAGATGTCGCCAATTGCTCGATCACGAACATTTCCAAAGGTATAATTCTGGGTAAATTGATCCGAATGAACATTTCCTAAAGGATCTACATTGCCAAAAGCGATGCCTGAACGATTGCCGCCATTGCGCATCATCAGATTCCATACCTTCTCGGCCCGCACAGGATCCTTCTTAAGAGCCTGCAAATATAAATATACAATATCCGCATGGTTATCAACAGTAAGTATTTCACAGGTTTTATCAAGTTCTTGCGCCTTAGCCATAATAAGATCCATAGCCTGACGGGACTCCTCATGAGTAACATCATGCTCCATCATCTGAGAAGCTCTTCCTGAATACACCAAATGATAAAAACAGACCCGCGGAATTCTTTCCTCTTTTATCAGGCGAAAGATATTTTCTAAATCATGAAAATTATAGCGGTTAATGGTAAAACGCAAACCAACGCGTTGTCCCACATCCAGACAGTTGCGGATGCCTTCCAGGGCTTTTTCAAAGGCCCCTTGCTTACCACGAAATTTATCATTGGCTTCACCCAGACCATCAAGGCTAATACCCACATAACCTACATTTAGTGCCTTAATATCTTTTGCTAATTGTTTGTCAATCAATGTGCCATTGGTAGAAAAAGTAGAACGTATGCCATATTTCTTGGCGTGTTCCACCAATTCAAAAACATCAGGACGAATGAGTGGTTCTCCTCCTGACAGCAACAAAACAGGGACCTTAAAGGCAGCACAGTCATCAATAAATTTTTTAGCCTCTTTCGTTGTCAGCTCACCATCATATTTTTTCCCATCGGAATCAGAGTAGCAATGTACACATCTCAAATTACAGGTTCGGGTAATATTCCAAGAAAGTACCGGCCCCATACCTTGGGCAGCACCATGACGCTGTCCATGGACACCGGGAGCATAACGCAATGAATCCCCGAAATTTTCCGTATCGCAAAGCAATTTGCTTACACCAATCATATTTTTCACTCTTTTCTCAATATTTTTCATTAGCAGCATCGCGAAAACAATCTGCCAACGTATACGTTCTTAGCATATTGTAACAGTCTTATATAGGAGATGTCTATACTTAGTCCTTTTTAAATTATATCCTTTTTTTGTACTAACGGTAGGATAATGGCAAGGCTATTTTTCGCAGCACAAGGCGAAGGAGGGAAGCATACCGGGAGTATGCCGACCGACGACAACGAAGGGTGCGGAGAATAGACTGTCAGTATCCACTGATTTAGGGCTGATAAGGTACTAATACCAATCAACTGCTAAAATACCTACGTATTCTTTCAATGCCAAACTTATATTCAGCAGAGCACCTGCCGAAGGCCATAATTGATGTAACTCAAATTGATTTTTTATATTACTTTGATAATCCGTTGGATAAGGCAGAACAGTTACCTGCGATTTCTCAAATTGCAATACAGACCGTTTCATATGAAAAGCCGAGGTCACTAAAACAGGCTGCTTAAATCCATGCTTTTCCAGTAATACTTTCGTATACATCGCATTTTCCGTAGTATTTAAACTTTTATCTTCAATAATAATTTTCTCTTCTGGAACTCCTAACCCAAGCAAAATAAGCTTGCTGATCTCAGCCTCACACCCCGTAGTCTCTAAGACCTTTCCGCCTGATAAGATAATAGGAATATGCAGCTTTTGGTACAATTGAGCCGAAGTTAAAAGACGATTGGCAGCGAAGCCTGACAAATGACCTAATCCATTGACATTGGGTGTATCAAGGGTTGATCCTCCTCCCAGCATGACAATAACATCTCCTTCTACTGAACCGGGAACTGGATACTCCTTTTCCAAATATCCTATTAATCGATCACTTACCAAGGAAATCGTACATAAATAAAACAGTACTGTAAATATCCCTATTATTTTTGCCAATTGACGATGTTTTTGGAATGCATACAAACATAAAAAAAATAGGCCTACTAAAATAATTCCCGGAGGGAACAAAAAGGTGCTATATATAAACTTAATAAAATATACCAATATTTTCTCCTCCATGCTCGGTAAATGACATTCTAGACTCGTTTAGCCTCATTATAACTCGCCCTCTTGCATTATGCAAAAAAAAGCGTATTTTTACTATTCAGTATTTTCTCGAAAATATCTTTGAGATATTCACTATAACATGTATAATCTTACTATATAGTACTTATTTTTTTTTGCATATGATTCGATCTTACTTATATAGTCTTTTAAAAAGGAGTTGGTTCTTATCGCTACTAAAATGGTCGCCGTAAAAAATCTAAGCCCAGGTTTGGTACTCAGTGATGCTGTCATCACTCCCGCTGGAAAAACGCTGTTAAATGCAGGGGGAGTTTTAAGTCAGCGAGCCATCTCACTCCTTAGCATGTGGGGTGTCAATTATGTTTATATAAATGGGGAGGATGACCACGAGCCAGTGGAAAGCCAAGCTATATTGCCGTCTCCATCCTCTTCATTTGATATATCTGCTGAATGTAAGCAGTTCTTTCAGGAATATGATTCAGTCTTAACCTCTACAGACAGTTCTTTTGAATTTGTGCGCAATCAAAATAAGGTTCCTGTTCTAGCCCTTAAGAGCACTTCGTTTGCTATCTATTCTTCGATACTGACAACAGGACCTGCACTTATGGACTACCTGCTGATTAGCGATTATCAACTAGCCAGCAAGATCGCACGCCACACTGCCATGGTAGCCTATATCTGTGGATTAATCGGCAGACAGCTCCATTATAATGAAACAGAGCTTAAAGCACTCACTTTAGCCGGATTGCTCCATGACATTGGAAAAATGGTTATTAGTCATGAAAACAGTTCCACTTCGGAAAAAACGCATGTTATAAATGGCGCCCAGCTGATTAAGAATGTTAAAGGCATTTCTGACGAAGTAACTTTAAGCGTTTTACAGCATCATGAATATTTGGACGGTACCGGTTTCCCCATGGGTATTTCTGGTCCAAGAATTCATCCTTATGCTAAAATTATTACCATTGCCGATATATTTCATTACCATTCCTATATAGAAGACTATTGCAATCCTTTTAATGCTCTTAATGTATTAACAAAGGATATGTTTGGCAAACTTGACCCTACCATCTGTCAAATGTTTACGAAACAGGTTCGTGATTCTTTATTAAATAGTAATGTCATCTTAAGCGATGGACAAGAAGCAACGATTATTTTCTTTTCGCCTAACTCAAATGATCCAATTGTTAAAACTCTCGATCAAAAGCTGATTGATCTATCTGCCGATAAAACCCGCAGTATCAATCGAATGTGCACTCCTGATTATCCTTTATCCTAATAATAAAAACAGGCTTTGTTTCTACAAAGCCTGCTTTTATTATTAGGATCTTTTTGGTTTTTCCCTTTATCTATACCCTTCTTAGGGCAGTACATTCTTAATCCTGTCTTTAATTTCATCCGGTAAATCCACAGCCGTTGTGAAGTTGACAAATCCCTTTTCCGGTACAGCCTCTTTAATGATCACGGCATCCAACGGTTTATACCCTAATACATCAATCGTGCCTATATTAGAGTTATATAACGCCTGATGGAAATCAATGGTTACCTCATTCCCCACGATTTTAACTCCAAAGCCATAACCAGGGTCAACATGACCTACAAATTTTGTAACCATAGCCAAACTGACTTTAGAAAAAATCCATGAAACAACCGGTTTATCAGGCAATTTTTTATCTACGATTTTTAATTTCATAACAGAACTATCTTTATTATGTTCAAACTGCTTTACATGGCAGATAAAAACCATACGCCCGGCTTTTTTTGTTAAAGCAGTAATTTTCAGCTTATGATCCTCTAAGGACGTGATGGATAACTCTTTTATTTCTTCACTATCTTCTATCGTTGAAGCTAAGTACTCATTCATCACATCATCAGGAACCGCTACTTTCCCTCGTTCCAAATTTTTAAATGTCTGTAAATCCCAAGTTTCTTTTAACACCCCAATAACACGGGAAAAATTCGGTATCGACTTTTCGATGCTCCATCCCTTCACGCTATCCATTACATGATCTGAAATAACAACCGGCATATCCATCATTTTGCCTATTCCCCCTTAGAACCGACCATCCTTTATCCAACTTATTATATATAAATCACATCGGCTATGCAATATGCGAAAAGCCAAAACAGAAAAGGAACCGCAGAGGCGCAGAGCGCACAGAGAAAAGATAACGATGGAAATTTTTTTTTGAACCGCGAAGATACGAAGATTTGAAGAATATATCCATAAAATTCCTTCGTGTTCTTTGCATTCTTCGCGCCCTTCGCGGTTCGCTGTTTTTTTATATAACTTTATAAATTCTAGCAAAAAAAATAAGCCCCGAACCAGCGGAGCTTATTTACCTTTTTATATTCTCTTTAATTGATTATGGATTTGGGTGCAGGTGCTTCGCTGTAATCAGGTGGAACCGTTCGTGACAGATGCACCCAGCGAATGATAGAGTCAATGAGAACAACGACTACCAGTATAAACATGACACCGCTGACACCAGCCAGCAGGTAATTTTTTGCTGGTAAATAGGTATTGAAAATATTCATGTAATCAGCGGTAAATGTAACGGTTGCTAAAAACATCATGGGTATAATGGTAATCCAGGCATAGCGTCCCCGTCCCATACGGAAGAGCATGGTAGTACCGATTGCTAACGTCAAGGTGCCTAACAGCTGATTTGAAACACCAAATAAAGGCCAAATTGTAGAAATATTCCCCTGAAGTACCAGATAACCCCAAGCAAAACAAATTAAAGCACTAGTAAAGACGATACCAGGCCACCAGTGAGTATCTTTGAGTGGCTTATAGATTACGCCACCCATTTCTTGCAATAGATAACGGCCAACACGAGTACCAGCATCAATTAATGTCAAAATGAATAAGGCTTCAAACATGATACAAAAATGGTACCAAAAGGACATGAGTGATTCCATTCCCGGTATTTTGGAAAAAATATGAGCCATACCGACAGCCAATGAAACGGCACCGCCGGGACGTCCGGTAATATTTTCGCCAACCATTTCAGACAGATGGGGTAATTGGTCTACGACTAATCCTAATTTGGCAAATGCCGCCGGAGTAGAGTTGATGGCAAAATAATCAGCCGGATTCAAACTGGTAGCAGCAATCAATGCCATTAAGGCAACAAAACTTTCGACTAACATAGCACCGTAGCCGATAGGAAGAATCTCTTTTTCATTCATGATCATTTTAGGTGTCGTACCTGTACTGATTAAGGAGTGAAACCCAGATAATGCACCACAGGCAATGGTAATGAAGACAAACGGCCAGGCTGGACCTCCAATAACGGGTCCGCCCCCATTCACAAATTGACTGAATGCAGGCATTTGGATTTCAGGTCTAACTACAATAATGCCGATAGTCAATGCAGCAATGGTACCAATTTTCATATAAGTACTCAAGTAATCCCGTGGTGCCAGCAGCAGCCACACTGGCAATGCAGCGGCAAAAAAACCGTAAAAAGCTAACATAATTGATAATTGCTTTACATCAAATGTAAAATATGGTGCCAAGAAAGAATGCTGAATCCATGGACCGACAAAAACAGCAGCCAAAACCAACAGCACACCAATGATAGAAGCTTCCTGGATTTTCCCAGGGCGCAGCCAGCGCAGGTAAATACCAATAAAAATAGCAATCGGAATAGTGGCAGCAACCGTGAACGTACCCCAAGGACTATTGTACAAAGCATTTGCTACTACCACAGCCATACCAGCCAAGGTAATGACCAGCAAAAATAATACCGCAATCGAAGTGCAAAAACCAGATATATTACTGACTTCCTTCTTTGCGATCTGTGCCACAGATAAACCATTGTGGCGAACTGAGGCAAATAGGATTACCATATCATGGACAGCCCCAGCAAAAACAGCACCAATTAATAACCACAGCGTTCCTGGGAGATAACCAAACTGAGCTGCAATAACCGGACCTACCAACGGGCCAGCACCAGCTATGGCTGCAAAATGATGACCAAAGGTAACCCATTTGTTTGTGGGAACGTAATCCCGCCCATCGTCCATACTTACCGCAGGAGTAACCCGTTCTGAATTCAGCGTAAGCACTTTAGCAGCTATAAAGGAACCATAAATACGATACGCAAGAGTTAACCAAAGCGCGGCAATAATAACAAGATAAATACCGTTCACAATAAACCTCCTCCTTATTTTTTGAATACTCTTTAAGATTCCACTTATACCATACCTCAAGTACTACTAACGGGAAACAAAAAATGGTTCAATGGAATAAATTAGTCGATAATCAGAAAGGAATCAGGGTTCATTGGAAATAGCTATTTTGCCCTCTTATTCTCTGTGATTTATGCATGAAATTAAAAAAGAAAAAAACAATTGAAACGCGAAGGCACGAAGGTGTGAAGAACGCTAAGGAATATTGTATAATTCCCTTCGTGTCCTTCCTACTCTTCGCGTCTTCGCGTTTCAAAATGTTTTATTTTCTTTAAAGAAACTTAGATTTTCTTATTGTCTCTGCCTAGTAATAATACGCACGACTCGTTCATATACAAGATAGTCCCACATCCATTTTACAAATACAACAGCACGATTACGGAAATCAATCAATCGTAAAATATGCACGAAGGACCAGATAGCCCAGGCGATAAATCCATGAGTTTTAAAGCTTCCCATGTGCACAACCGCTGCATTACGTCCGATGGTTGCCATGTTTCCTACATCTTTGTATGTGAATTTTTTAAGTTCCTTGCCCCGTATTAAGCTGCGTATATTCTTTGCCGTGACTTCAGCCTGCTGTATTGCTACAGGTGCAACCATCGGCAAAGGCCTTTCCCCTTGCATAAATTGAGCCGAATCACCAATCACAAATACTTCGGGACGGTTAGGGAGCTGCAAAAATTCATTTACAATCGCCCGCCTCATACTGGCCTGCTCAACCTTTAATGTATCGATCAAGGAATTGGCTTTTACTCCTGCTGCCCAAACTACAGTATAGGTTGGAATCACTTCGCCGCCCTTTAGACTCATTTTTTCCCCATTATAGTCTGTAACCTGAACACACAAACGTACTTCTACATGTTTGCGGATTAACGTTTCTACAGTAGCATCACGCAACTCTTTTGGCATGGTTGCAAATAATTTGTCCGAAGCCTCGACTAACATAATGCGTACTTCTTTAAAATTTAGGGTATGGTATTCCTTCACCATAACATGGTAAATCAATTCTGATAAAGCACCCGCCGATTCCACACCAGTAGGACCACCGCCTACAATCACAAAAGTTAATAATGCTCGACGCTTATCGGCGTCTTTCTCATGAGCTGCCAATTCAAACATGCGCAGTACATGATTACGAATCATAACGGATTCATCTAAGGTTTTCATGCCGAACCCGTTTTTCTCCATAGACTCCATACCAAAATAATTTGTCGAACCACCAGCTGCGATGACCAGATAGTCATAATCAATTTCGCCAGTATTCATGGTAACGACTTTATTATCAAAATCCACATCCGATACTTCTGCTAAACGAAAGTCTACATTTTTCTGATCTCTAAATATAGCACGAACAGGATACGCAATATCATCTACAGATAATCCGGCTGTTGCTACTTGATATAGTAACGGTTGAAATAAATGATAATTATACTTATCAATAAGGGTAATTTTCACTTCATGCTTCGCTAATGCACGAGCTGTACGAATTCCGCCAAAACCAGCCCCAATGATTACAATATGAGGTGGTTTTAACGCTGTTTCATTTTGCATTTTTTATGTTCCTCCGTCTCTTCCTCTCTCTTCTCTATAACAATAACATATTCATAAATAACATTCACTCCCGCTGACAGGCGATGTAATCTATTTTTACTGCTTAAATCTTCACCAATCATCATTTTTCTCCCTCTTTCACTATAACAAAAGGCTATCTAGCTTATAGCTTTTTTCAATGAATTCTGTCTATTTTTTCACGTAACCTTGCAAGGCTGGGGTTCAGCTTGTGAATCAAATCCATAACGGGAAGGAAAGTGCTTTCTATTTATGCGTTTTTTAAAGCATAAAACATTTTGAACCGCGAAGATGCGAAGAATACTAAAGAACAGGAAGAATAAATATCATATTATTCCTTCGTGTCCTTACATTTCTTCGCGCCTTCGCGGTTCATTGTTTTTTTATATTATTACATATCTTTTTGCATTCTCTGGTGAATCACTCTAGCAACATGTATGCCGCTGGCACTGGCCTGAGATAGACCGCGGGTGATACCTGCTCCATCTCCAATACCAAACATATTCGGAATCTCAGTCTCTAGCTGCTCTGTCAGCTTTAAGCGGGAGCTATAAAACTTTACTTCTACACCATATAGCAGGGTATCATCATTTGCCATCCCAGGTGCAATTTTATCCAAGGCATAAATCATTTCAATTAAATTATCCAGATGACGTTTTGGCAAAACCAAACTCAAATCTCCTGGGGTCGCAGCAAGAGTTGGCTTGGTAAAGCTTTGGTCTAATCGATGTTCATTGGTTCTGCGCCCTTTTATCAAATCACCAAAACGTTGAACTAGCACTCCGCCACCCAGCATATTGGAAAAAGAAGCAATTCGCTTGCCATATTGCTGAGGTTCGTTAAAAGGCTCTGTGAAGCGATTACTGACTAATAAAGCAAAGTTCGTATTTTTACTATGAAGTTTTTCATCACGATAGCTGTGCCCATTCACTGTAATAATACCATCTGTATTTTCTGCAACCACGTATCCTTTGGGATTCATGCAAAATGTACGGACCAAATCACCATACTGCTTTGTGCGATACACTAACTTCGCTTCGTATACTTCATCTGTAATATGCTGAAACACTTCTGCGGGAATTTCCACACGCACACCAACATCCACTTGATTACTGGAAATCTTCAGTCCCATCTTTAGGCATTTTTCAGAAAACCATTCTGAGCCGGCACGGCCAGGAGCTGCAATTAAATAGTCACAGCAAATCTCTTCCTGACTATTTTTTATTTTTACAATAAAACCTTCTTCTTGCTTTTGGAAATCTTCTACGTGCTTATTAAACATGATCGTAATTTTTTCTTTTAAAAATTCGTAAAGACACTTTAAAATATGTAAATTATTTTCCGTACCTAAATGGCGAACCTTTGCTTGCAGCAAATGCAAATCATGAGCAATTGCACTCTTGCGAATACTGCTGTTCTTAGTCGTGAAGAATTCTTTAGGCGCTCCATATTTTATATTAATCGAATCTACATAATCAATTAACTCTTCCACTTGCGCATCTGTAAGATACTCATTTAGCCAGCCTCCAAATTCACTGGTAAAATTATACTTACCATCAGAGAAGGCTCCTGCCCCGCCAAAGCCACGCATAATACTGCATGGTTTACAGTTTATGCAATGTTTCACTTTCTTTTCTGCTATGGGACATGTTCTATGATAAATATCATGGCCTTCTTCAATCATAGCTAAAGAAATATCCGGATTGCTGGACACTAGTTCATAGGCGGCAAAAATTGCTGACGGACCTCCGCCAATAATCACTACATCATATTTGCTTTGCATTACCTTGCTCCTTCTCATCCATAATTTACGTAAAAAAACGCTGGCGCCAAGCTTGACGAAATAGAATCTTTATGATTAAGCTTCCATTATAATATAACAGTAAAAATAGACTTGTATTTTACTCTTTTACAAATCCAGAAACTATTATAACCTATTTTTATCGAATTTTATATAGCAATATACGTTTTTTGTTCGGATTTTTATTTTGCGTTTCTTTATTGACATGGCTATAAAACATTGATATAATTCATTTATAAATTTTATACGAAATAGGCAATGATGCCTTCGCAAAATACTCGCGGAGGCCTTTACTGTCTATTAGGGACAATGGCGTCCTAAAGGTCTTACCACCTTTAGGCGCCTTTTTGTTTGCCTAAAAGTATAAAATACTATATCTTACGATCCAATTTAATCATGGGAGGTTTTAACATGAAAAAGCTACTGACTATTATGAGCACTTCTGTCCTTATGATGCTGCTTAGTCTCGGAACAGCCTTTGCAGATGGCGCAGAAGCCGCCGCCGAGGTTGCTGCCATCGACACAGGTGATACTACTTTCATTCTGCTAAGTGCTGCACTAGTAATGCTTATGACACCTGGCTTAGCCTTATTTTATGGTGGTATGGTTAGAACTAAAAACGTACTGAGCACTCTTATGCAAAGTTTTTTTATCATCGGACTTATTACTGTACAATGGGTACTATGGGGCTATTCCCTCGCTTTTGGGCCTGATATCAATCATATCATTGGCAGCTTAGCCTGGTTCGGCTTAAACGATGTTGGTCAATTGCCAAATCCTGACTATGCTGCAACGATACCTCATCTGCTTTTTATGGTTTTTCAATGTATGTTCGCTATTATTACTGCTGCTTTAATTACAGGATCTTTTGCTGAGCGTATGAGATTTTCTGCTTTCGCTGTATTTATTGTCATTTGGGCTACCGTTGTGTATGACCCTCTTGCACACTGGGTATGGGGCGTCGGTGGCTGGATGCGGGAAATGGGCATCTTGGATTTCGCCGGCGGAACGGTTGTTCATATTTCCTCTGGTATTTCGGGTTTAGTAGTTGCTTTGTTTATAGGCAAACGCAAGGGATACGGTACGGAAATTATGCTGCCTCACCATTTGCCTATGACCCTTATCGGTGCTTCTCTTCTCTGGTTCGGCTGGTTCGGATTTAATGCCGGAAGTGCATTGTCTGCAAGTGGCTTAGCAGTCAGCGCTTTTGTTGTTACTCACGTAGCTGCAGCCGCTGCTACACTCGCTTGGGTTTTAACCGAATGGCTCTATCATGGCAAACCCACTATACTAGGCGCAGCAAGCGGTTGTGTGGCCGGTCTTGTGGCCATCACTCCTGCTGCCGGTTTTGTTAGTGTAATACCTGCTATTGTGATCGGTTTAGCTGGCGGTGCAATTTGTTTCTTTGCTGTTAGTATTCTAAAAACAAAACTTGGTTATGATGATGCTCTTGATGCCTTTGGCGTTCACGGAATTGGAGGTACTTGGGGCGCAATTGCCACTGGTCTATTCGCTTCTACAGCCGTAAATCCAGCTGGTGCTGATGGATTATTTTTTGGCAATCCTGGTCTTGTTTGGACTCAATTATTCGGAGTTGCAGTTACCTGGGTTTTTGCAGCTGTTATGACCTTTGTGATATTAAAAGTCATCAGCATATTCATGCAAGTACGTTCTGATGAAAGCCATGAAGACATTGGTCTGGATATTGCGGAACACGGTGAACGCGGTTATACTTACCAAGATGTGACTGCTGGCTCTCCTCTAGCCTTTTCTCATGCTGCCCCTCAATCAGAGCCAGTCAATAGTTCAATTTTACAAGCCTCACATACTAAATCTCACTAAATCAGAAAGGTGGTAATCCTTCATGCGAAAAATAACCAAAATTGATGTAGTGACTCGCCCTGGTAAATTAGAAGAATTAAAAGAAGCCTTAGCTGACATTGGTGTAACAGGCATGACAGTAAGCCAGGTATTTGGCTGCGGCTTGCAAAAAGGTCATACTGAAGTATACCGTGGCAAAGAATATAATATTAATCTTTTAGCCGGCATAAAAGTGGAAATCGTAGTATGCGAAGTTCCTGTCACAACCGTAATTGAAACTGTCAAAAAAGTATGTCGCACCGGTAAAATCGGCGATGGTAAAATATTTGTTTATCCTATTGAAAATGCCGTTAGAATTCGCACTGGCGAAGAAGGCGACATTGCCATTATGGATCGCCAAGAAGATAACTCCTAATACATTGATTAATAACATTCCTCTTTTCGATAATCCTCCTTTTGAACCTGACAGTTTCGACTGTCAGGTTCTTTCTTGCTATACTAAAGTAAAAGCAATTAAACGCGAAGATCGCGAAGAATCTAAAAGACACGAAGAAATAATCTGGTTACGATAAGCTCTTCATGTTCTTCGCATCTTCGCGTTTCAAAATATTTTTTTACACATTTTATCTATTAGAGTCTTGCCTGAATATCCCTCATTTTATGCATTATAATTGAATTTTTCCTCACTTTATTATCAATGGTCAGGAGGAATCTAACCGCAAATAGCTAATTATCAGTATATATAGCATCTTCACTTCGTTGCTTCTTACATTATGATGAAAGGCGGTAGCCACCATGTCGATCATGACCAAAATCGATATTATCACCCGTCCTGGCAAGCTGGAGGAATTGAAAGAAGCATTAAATGCAATCGGAGTTACAGGTATGACTGTAAGTCAAGTCTTTGGCTGCGGACTGCAAAAAGGTCATACTGAAATATACCGTGGTAGAGAATATAACATCAATCTTTTAGCCGGAATCAAAATAGAAATTGTTGTATGTGAAGTTCCCGTAGAAAAAGTAGTGGCAGCTGCAAAGAAAGTCTGCTCTACGGGGAAAATCGGCGACGGTAAGATTTTTATTTATCCTATTGAAAACGCAGTGCGAATTCGTACAGGAGAAGAAGGGCCTGGCGCTATCCTTGCTCCTAAAGATATCCCATAACGCCTTGACGCAGCAGCAGTGGAAAATGTATAATAAGTCAACCAAAAATTACATATATTTATATCATTGATAAAGACAGGGGAATTATATGAACGAAGAAATACTAAACAAAATATTAGTTTCGATGGAGAATATTACTAAACGTCTTGACAGCTTAGAAGAATTAACTTCAGGGGAATTGCAAAAGTTGCACGCAAACATTGATTTATTATCAGAGGATCAGCAAGATGATATTGTCAACACCTTATATCGAATGGATGCCAAAATTACTGCTATATTAGAAACACAAAGACTTAACTTTGAAATTCTTAAAGTTTTTTCAAATGATTCCGTACATCACTAAAAGCAATGAAAAAATACACGGCTCCTGCCGTGTATTTTTTTATTCTTTCCTATTGGGTAATTCTCGCCATGCCTGCTGCAGGCCATCTTCTAATTCTTTAACAGCTGCTTGCAACTTGGCAAAGACCTGCTCAATATCAATTAGCTGACCTGCATCTCCCATCTGCTCCAGGTGAGCTGCGTATTCCACAACTGTCTGATTTCCGAAATATGTTGCTGCACCTTTTAAGCGATGAGCACTGAGCTTCAAGTGGTTGGCATCTTTTTCGCTTACAGCCTGCTCTATATGTCGCATATATTGCGTACCATTGTCCAAAAAGCAGCTAATAACAGCTTTCACTGTATCCACATCACCCTGACAAATGCTCAAAAGCTGATCCAAGTAGGGATTAGCTGCCACTTGACTCGGCTCTTTGTCCATTTCCCCCTGCCCCTTAGACTTTGCATACCGCCCATAAAATAGTTTTCTGACTACATTATTTAATACCTCAGCATCCAGAGGTTTACTAATATATTCATCCATCCCGCAAGACATCAAACGTTCACGGTCCCCCTTCATCGCATAAGCTGTCATAGCCACAATCGGAATATGCCGCTCATCCGCCCATTGTTCTTCTAGATCACGAATGGCAGCCGTCGTTTGTACCCCATCCATTTCAGGCATTTGTATGTCCATAAAAATAATATCAAATTGTTCTTTGTTAAAAAATTCTATCGCCTGCTGTCCATTGGAGGCTAATGTAACATTGTGACCTTGATTGGTCAGCATTTTAACAGCTACCTTTTGATTGATAAATTCATCCTCGACTAATAAAACCTGCAGCTTCTCAATACGTTGCAATTCCTTGCTGCTTTCGGGCTGTTTAAGCTGCTCTAATGTATGATTGCCCAAAGTCATTTGGCAAACCTCAAAGGCAACGGTAAAATAAAAAGAACTGCCTTTGTCTATGCTGCTTTCAACCCATACTCTGCCACCCATGATTTCAACCAAGTGCTTCACAATACTAAGTCCTAAGCCCGTGCCACCATATTTTCTCGTGGTGGAAGAGTCAACCTGGGTAAATTTATGGAAAATAATATTAATTTTTTCTGGGGGAATCCCGATTCCCGTATCCCGTACAACAAATAATAAATTCACCTGATTATCAAGATGCTGCTTAACATTCACTGCAATCGAAACTAAGCCGGTCTTCGTAAACTTTACCGCATTATCTGCTAAATTCATTACAATTTGCTGCAGGCGCCGAGGATCACCATACAATCCATCGGGTACATCCTGAGCAATATGAATCACACACTGTAATCCCTTTTTCTTTGCCTTCATTCTTAAGATACGATGAAATTCACTCATTACATCCCGCAGAGAAAAACAAATATTTTCTAATTCCAGTTTTCCATCCCGAACTTTTGAAAAATCAAGTAAGTCATTTAATAAAACCAGCAGTTTTTCTCCTGAAACCTGTACCAATTCTAAGCACTCCCGCTGATCGGGCTGCAATTTTGTCCCTAGCACCAGTTTCGCCATTCCTAAAATACCATTCATCGGTGTGCGAAGCTCATGGCTAATAATTGCTAAAAAATCATCCTTTGCCTGATTTGCTTTTTCAGCTTTCTCTTTTGCTTCCCGCAGCGCTTTTTCCAACTGCATTTTTTCGGTAAAATCTTCTAAAATTAAAAAAGATAATACCATCTCACCGATCACTTTCGTTGTAAGATTCACAGATAAATCTTTTACTTCTCCTGAAGCTAAGGCATGCCTTGCCATAAACTGATACTCTCCGACATTTGCGTATTGACTGCTGTTCTTTTCTCCATGTTCATCAGAGGGGTATTCAATAAATTCTTGTATCAGACAGCCAATTAAGGGTGATTCATAGAAATTTTCTGCTGCTGCATTGGCTTCTAATATATGACCCGTCTTACTCTCAATAATCATCATCATGGCTTGATGGTGGTTAAACATCATATGAGCTAAGGCTTCCGTTTGCAGTAATTTTTCTTCTGACTGCAATAATTGCTGAAAGCGTTGTTCCGCCAGCATACGGCTGGTAACATCACAGAGCACAATCACTCTGCCAAAATTTTTTCCCCGATGCTGCAAAGGCGTAGAGTTGACTTCATAATAGCTTTCGCCTTGCTGAAGCATCGTCGTGTATTTTTGAAACTTTTCGCCTTGTATCGCTTCCACTAGCCACGTTGCTGCAATTCTTTCCACAACGGCCCCTACAACATTGACTTTCTTAATGCCTAAGATTTTCTCCAACTGGGCATTCATGTCCAATATTCGGTCCTTTGTATCAAGTACGAGAATACCATCCTCCATATTCTCAACAGCTAAGCTTTTTGCCGCTGGAACAATCTCAAAGAACTTAAACGCAATAAGACTAACTAGAATACATAAAAGGGCGATACCAGCACTTATCATTGCAATATCTAAACCTTCATACAATAAGAACGCGACAATTTGTAATGTGATACCAATAAAAGCTACACTCCAAAAAAGCCATAATCCATATATAAAGCGATATCGCCAAGAATAAAAGGACATCGCATATGACATGCCCACTATAATTAGCAGTAGTATTAATGACACATTTATATGTTCCATGAAAATCACCTTCTCAAATACGATTACTACTTATTCATAATATAGATGATTTACCTCTAAACCACATCTGCCAAAAGATATAGTTTTGCAATAACTTAAAGATATTATTTCATCTTTCACAAAATTATAGGAAGGCGAAATAAAATAGGAATATCTTTCTTAGATATTCCCCTTATGTTACCTGGATATAAGTCCCATATTTTTTGCTTTCGCCACTGCCTTAATCCGATTATTTACTGCTAATTTGCCAAAAATGTGATGCACATGAGTTTTAACAGTACCAATGGTAATTCCCATAGCTAAGGCAATTTCTCCACTGGTAAAACCAATACCTAATAAACGCAGAACCTCTCTTTCTCTTTCTGTTAATGGTTCTGTTAATGCAGCCTCTTGAGATATTTCGCCTACAGATTGTCGATATTTATCAAGTCCAGCAGCAAGGGCCAGCACTAAGTCTTCCTGGCAGCAAGGCTTAACCAGGAAACGAAATACATTTCCTAAGTTCACCGCTTGCATGGCAACGTCTAAATCTGCAAAACCAGTAATCATGATCCGAACCATATTCGGTACCATGACACCTACAATTTGCAGCAGTTCGGCCCCATTCATATCCGGCATATATTGATCTGATATAATGACAGCAAATGCCTTATCCTTTTTTATAATTTCCAAAGCTTCATTTGCATTTGCCGCAGTAACAATTTCAGCATGCTGTTCCAGCATTTTACTGTGCACTAATAGAGCTATACCATCATCATCAACCAATAGTACTCTTTCTTTTCTCATACGTGAACCTCCCTATATAACTAGATGTACGAATCCCGCTATATAGTAAAAAAGATTTTTGGAAATCTATGAATCAAATCATTGCTTCTTAACCCTTGTTACTTACCTCGTATTTCTTCGAAATCTGCTGTAGTAAGAATAATCGATTGAGGTTCTGGTGCTTTTAAAAGGATTTCCAGCGTATTTTTCTTGTCATCAACGCCTCGTTTTGTAGAGTAACGAGTTTCTTTTACAGTCTCATTATTATTTTGCAATTCAAGAGCAATCTTTAATCGGTAGTTTTTAGGTACATCAAATTCAACTCTTTCACCGCTTGAAGCTGGCTGTATAAAAAAACTTTGTCCCATGCCAGAAATTCGAATGCCATCAATTTCGTTTCCTAAAAAAGGGTACTTCCAGAAATAATCCGGATTCTCAATGGTTATATTTACGGTTACCTTTATGAGGTCACTATTTTGTATAGGTGCAGCCTGAACAACAGACAGCCCTATCCCTAAACCCAAGAAGGATATCATCAGTACAACAGCCTTTTTCTGAAACCACTTCATCTGTTTACCTCCTTATGCCAATAAGAAAATAATACCATAAAAGGATCAAAAATGGTAGTATTCTTTGAAAATCGTTTGTATTCGACTATTATATTCTCGAATCGAGTCTTTTTATAGCTGAGGCTGTCCATCTTTGTCATTACAAGTACCCCGGCACTCCGGGAAACGGGAGCATCCCCAAAAGGCCCCATTCTTGCCATTGCGCAGTTTTAATACCCCCTGCTTACATTTCGGACACTTCACTACATTTGCATCTTTATTTTCAATCTGAACTTCTTTGGCCTTTAAACATAAGCTCGTAATAAATTCTGTCTGCTGACCAATAAAGCTATTGAGCTCAGCTTTTCCCTCTACCATACGATTAAAGATAATCTCCCATATGGCTGTTGAATCAGGATAGGTTAATTCTTCCGGCAATGCATCAATGAGGAGATAAGCCGATTCCGTAGGATACAGGTATTTTTTCTTTTCTTCTAAAAAACACCGTACTGTGAGTTCTTTGATAATAGAAGCCCGAGTGGCCTCTGTGCCTATTCCAGAAACATCTTTGAGATGTTTTTTCAATTCAGGATTCTTAACATATTTATGTATTTCCTTCATAGCCTGCAGCAACGTACTAGAAGTAAAACGTACTGGTGGCTTTGTTGTCTTTTTTTCTAACGAAGCACTGATAAAATCAGCCTTATCACCTTTTTGCATAGTAGGCAGAGTCTTACTATCTTCATCCTCTTCTTCTTTGACTTCACCGCCATACAGTTCTTTCCAGCCCATTGTCACGATGACTCTGCCATTAGCAACAAAATCTTCACCTGCATATTTAAGCTCTGCGCGAGTCTGATTATACACGTGAACAGGATAAAACTGCGCTACATAAGCCTGAGCAATTAAGAAGTATAAATTTCTTTCGATTTCTGGCAATGTGTTCATTTTACAGGGTACTTCCGTAGGAATGATCGCATGATGGGCCGTAATCTTTTTATCATTCCAGGCACGGCTCTTAATTTTTAGATCAGCCTTCCCTGACCAGACTGCCAGCTCTTCCTGATGACTATTGCGTAAATTAGCCAGGATGACAGTGGCATCTGCTTTTTGAGACTCTGGCAAAAAATCACAATCCGAACGGGGATAGGAGGTAAGTTTCTTTTCATATAAATTCTGAACTCCAGTCAAAACAGCCTGAGGATCATATCCGTACTTTTTTCCTGCCAGAACCTGTAGGGCCGACAACGAAAAGGGGAGGCGCTGGGGTTCTTTTTTTTCATTGGTATCACAAGATACGATAGAAACGTCTTCTTTTGCTTTTTCCAGTTTCTCAATCAATGCTTGTGCAATAACAGGATCAACTAAACGTCCTTCTGAATCCCTGCCTGGCTGTTCGTCTTTTGCTTTCCACGATGCTTTAAATGGTCCATTCTCATGTTTTATGTCTGCTTTAATTAGAAAGTAATCTGCTGCTTTAAAGTTTTTTATTTCCCGCTCCCGTCTCACTACCAACGCAAGAGTAGGAGTCTTAACCCGACCGATGGGTAATGTAATCTCGTGACCAGCGCTTTGGGCGGCTAATGTAAACGCACGAGACAGGTTCATTCCAACAAGCCAATCAGCCCGTGAACGAGCTAAAGCCGATTGATTTAAATTAAAGAAATCTTGATTACTGCGCAAATTTGCAAGTGCTTTTTTTATACTTTTTTCATCCAGTGCATTTACAAGAATACGCATAACTGGTTTTTCATTATGAGTATATCCTAATACTTCATCCACCAGCAATTGACCCTCACGGTCGGGATCACCTGCATGAATAATTTCTGCGGCTTTACCAATGAGAGTCTTAATAATATTAAACTGCTTCATGCAGGAATCAGCTACTAACAGCTTCCACTCCGCAGGAATAATGGGTAAATCTGCAGCCCGCCATTTTTTATATTTTTCATCATATTCTCCCGGTTCCGCTTGACGAAGAATGTGACCAAATACCCAAGTCACCACCCCGCCGCCGGTTTCAATATATCCATCTTTGCGAACGAGAGGGCCAGGCAGGCATTTTGCAAGTTCTGCTGCCATACTCGGTTTCTCTGCAATAAATAATTTCATGCGACTCTCCCTGTCATCTATTTTAAATCTATGATTAAGTTAATTTGATCTTGCTCCAGATTATACTGTCCTGAACCTTTATTTTACACGATTCTTTCTAATTACCGCAATGATTTTCTGCCAAGAAGAAAGAACATTGCTAAGATATCAACAGCTACACTACATAATTATAAAAAAGAACAGTCTGCTAGGGTAAAACGATTTGCTATTCTGAAGAAAATAGTATATAATGCATATAGGAAATTTCATTGGGGCGTCGCCAAGCTGGTAAGGCACGGGATTCTGATTCCCGCATCCGCAGGTTCGAGTCCTGCCGCCCTAGCCATGTAATTTCAAAAGCAATACATTATTATGTAAATTCACCCTGCATTCATTGCAGGGTTTTTATTATTTTGAAAAGAAAAAACATAGACGTTTTTAACCGCAGAGGCACAGAGAACACAGAGAAAAAATAGAAAGGATAGAGAGAATCCCCCTCTGTGTCCTCTGCATACTCTGCGCACTCTGTGTTCAATATTTTTCCCTCTAAAACTTATGCTTTCATCCTCTCCGAGACGTCTTCTCTTTTGAAGACTTTTCTTTACCGATTGGTAAACCATTTTATAAAATCATCACTGGGTAAGGGTTTCGAAAAATAATATCCCTGTATCTCATCGCATTCAAGCTTTCGCAGAAAGTCCAATTCTTGTTTCGTTTCAACGCCCTCTGCTATGGTTTTTATCTTTAGACTCTTTCCTAAAGCCACTACCGCCTCAATGATCGCTTCATTCACCGAATCCGTCGACAAACCACGTACAAAAGATTGGTCAATTTTCAATCGGTCCAGAGGGAAATAGCGCAAATAACTCAGACTGGAAAACCCGGTTCCAAAATCATCTAAAGATAAATTGATTCCCATCTCTTTAATAAACTCCAGCTGCTTGATAACAAATTCCGGCTGTCGCATGACAACGCTCTCTGTTAGCTCCAAATCTAGATATCCTGGTTCAATACCACTTTCTTTTATAATGTCAGAAAGCATCGGCAAGAATTCCTTTTCCTGAAATTGAATGGCAGAAATGTTCACGGAGATAGGAATTGGCGGTAAGCCCTTTTGAATCCACTCCTTATGCTGCCGACATGCCTCTGCCAAAACCCACTGCCCAATGGGAATAATAAGGCCTGTCTCTTCTAAAATTGGAATAAAATCTCCCGGCGGTATGATTTCAGAATCAGGGCGCATCCAACGGATCAAAGCCTCCACTCCAATGAGGGCTTCTGTTTTACTGTCCACCTGAGGTTGATAAAATAAAACAAATTCTTCTCTTGCCAATGCACGCCGTAAATTATTTTCAAGCATAAGACGTTCCGATGCATATTCATTCATATTGGCTTCAAAGAACTCATAAAAATTACGTCCGTTATCCTTCACCTTATGCATGGCTGTATCAGCATTGCGAATCAGCACTTCTGCCGTATCTCCATCATCGGGATATACACTGACGCCAATACTTGCAGTAATGATTAACTCCAATCCACCATGCAAGAGAGGTCTTTCCAAAGCACTCATGACTTCATGAATTACTTTTATAATCTCTTCCTTCTGAGAAATCTTTGGTACAATAAAGTTAAAGGTATCGCCGCCGAAACGCGCTGTTAGACTTGTTCTCTTAGAGCAGGTCTCCAGCCGATCAGCAAGCTCCTTTAAGACTTCATCCCCCACTTTATGCCCTAAAGAATCATTAATATTTTTAAACCGATCCAAATTAAGCGAAATAACTCCTACGCCGCTGCCGCTATGACGAGCCCTTTCTATGTCTTTTGCTAATTGTTTACCTAAGACTTCCCGATTGGCTAGCCCCGTTAACGCATCATGCCTTGCCAAATAATGAATCCGCTCTTCGGCGGCCTTTTTTTCACTCATATCGGTAAATCGTGCCAAATAATTAATCAAATTGCCTTCTTCATCTTTAATCTGATCAATGCGCAGCCATTTTAAATAAATTACACCATCTTTTCGCTTCTCCCAGATCTCTCCTTCCCAAGAACCTGTTTGAATAATTGCCGCCCACATATTTTGATAAAAGATCTTATCATGGCAGCCAGACTTCAAAAGGCTCGGCTCTTTTCCAATGACTTCATCAGAGGAGTAGCCTGTAGCTAAAGAAAAGGCGCGATTTACGGCAACAAAGCGATTCTCTTTATCCGTAACTGAAATCGCCTCACCGCTGCTTTCAAATATCTTAGCCCAGATCGGCATTTGTTTTTCAATCATCTTACTTTCTGTAATGTCAACTACCAAGGCAACAAGTCCTGTTACAATGCCATCACAATTTTTAGTTGGGATCTTGCTTGTATAGATCCAGCGATTCTCACCATTAGCATGATTGATTTGTTCCAAAATTCCTAGTTTAGCTTCAGCCGAACGTATAACTGCCAAATCATCCTCATAATACTTTGCCGAATAGGCCGGAAATAAGTCCTGTGCAGATTTGCCCACAAACTCTTGAATGGGAATACCGATATCTTTTTCCACCTGCTTATTTACACGAATAATTTTATTATTTGTATCTTTATACCAAATTTGTACAGGGATCAAATTAAATAATTCCTCATATTCTCCCATTTGATGATTCAACTTTTGATAAGCCTTATTTTTCCGCCATAAAAGAACAGCCAATTCCGTCGCCAGCACAATCAATATTTTTGCAGTATCAGTAGTACTGCAAATCACAATTTTACCCCTTCTGGTATCCTCCAAAAAAATAGATTCTTCTATATAATCACAAGATGTGTTCATCTGTAAACTTCTAGTATGCTCATCACCAGAAAGCCTGCACTTTTCTCCAAATCCCAAAGCAGCAGACTCAGCAAGAAGTACCCCCGTTTGATCCAAAATCATAACAGGGTACCCACTTATATTATAAATTAAAGCAACAATCTCTTGAGCAATAGACGTGCCCGACTCTACTTTCAAAACACTTTACCTCCGCTCTTTAACTCTCTGTATTTCTATATAGGAGCACTGCAGCTCGATTCTAAAGGATTAGTCTTATACTTCGACAAGATACCACATAATTCCTATAATAAAACCTATGATTGTGGGGCTAAAAATAAAAACCTTTTGAAAGGCGAAGAAGCGAAAATTATAAAAAGCAGATTGATCAAAATAGCTAAATTACTCTGAGCGCGTTCTTTAAACTGCATAGAACACATTGAACCAAGGAATTTTCCTAATCGGCAATGCACTTTAATGATGTACAAGCTTCGGTGATATTTGATACAATAGAGAAAGATATGAATGAGAAAGGAGCTTCTTTGCTATGCAAACTCCAACCCCGCCAACGAGACCAACGCCTCCTACGCCTCCCACTGTGAATCCTAAATCTTCTGATAATAGTGCTGCCGATGTACCTTCATCACCACCCGCATCCAATTCGATTAACACCGGCAAATCAGCAACTGTAAAGACACCAGCGGAAAGCAAAACGACTAGTCCTCCTCCTGCAGCTACAAAGAAGGCAGCCTCTCCCTCCTCTGCCGATAACACTCCTGTCCCTGGACAACCTTTTTTAGGAACGTATCAGGAAACTTCATCCCAAACCACCTCCGCCCCCACTGTATCCACAGCTAAGAATAAACCTTCTCCTTTTGGTTTCGGCTTCTTCTTTTCGCTTGTATTATTCATTGCCATTTCTCTTGTCTGCTTTCGCTTATGGAAGAGCATGCAGCAAAAGCAGCGAACCATTCTTAATTATTCTGCAGACAGTCAACAGGATCTTCTGAATTTAATCAATTCCTCAGCAACCGCTTCTCCTTCTCCTTCTCCTCAGAAAATTGTACAGGCAAAGAACAAATCATCATCGAAAATAAAAGGCAACTTCGAAGTACGAATTTAAATCTTTTTTTAAAAAAATATATAATAAAAACCTTTTGAACCGCGAAGATGCGAAGAACACAAAGGACACGAAGGAACATTTATGGCTCTCTTCGTGTCTCTTTTATTCTTCGCATCTTCGCGGTTGGTTGCTTTTTATCGCTACTATAATAGGTTTGCGCTTCTTATCCCTCTACAAGATAGAATGGAAAATACGATTATCTACAAGAAGCTTTATGCTGCCTAGTATGATTTACTTAGCAGCAATAACATCAACGCCCATATATTTCCTTAATACTTCTGGTACAATAACGGAGCCATCAGCTTGCTGGTAGTTCTCTAAAATCGCAGCTACGGTACGACCGATTGCCAAGCCTGATCCATTGAGAGTATGTACAAACTCTGGTTTAGCCTTTGCTTCCCGACGGAATTTAATATCCGCACGGCGGCCTTGAAAATCCTCAAAATTGGAACAAGATGAAATCTCTCGGTAGGCATTGAAACTAGGCAGCCATACTTCAATATCATAAGTCTTAGCAGAAGAGAATCCCATATCACCGCTGCATAAAGCCACCGTACGGTAGGGCAGACCTAATAGCTCTAAAATACGTTCTGCATTATGTGTTAATTTCTCCAGCTCTTCATAGGAATTCTCAGGTAAACAGAACTTCACCATCTCTACCTTATTAAACTGATGCTGACGAATCAATCCACGAGTATCGCGACCAGCAGCCCCTGCCTCTGCGCGGAAACAAGCACTATAAGCAGTATAATATAAAGGCAAATCATTAGCATTCAAAATTTCGCTACGATGGTAATTGGTTATTGGCACTTCAGCCGTTGGGATCAGATAATAATCCAGCCCCTCTAACTTAAACATATCCTCACTAAATTTAGGCAATTGCCCCGTACCTGTCATACTCTCTTTATTCGCAATGAAAGGAGGGAAAAATTCAGTATAACCATGTTCGCTCGTATGCACATCCAGCATAAAACTAATGAGCGATCGTTCCAGCCTTGCACCAAGACCGCGATAAAAAGTAAAACGTGCGCCTGTCACCTTGCCGCCTCGTTCAAAATCAAGAATAGTAAGCTTTTCGCCAATTTCCCAGTGAGGAAGTGGTGGCTGCGCAAATGTAGGCAAAGTTCCCCATTTGCGTACTTCTACATTATCTTTTTCGTCACGTCCGACAGGAACTGATTGATGTGGTATATTGGGGATATCCATAATAATGGCCTGCAATTTTCCTTCAACCTCTTTTACCTTACCATCCAGTTCGGAAATTTGGTCACCGACCAGGCGCATTTGGGATACTAAATTATCCGCATTTTCTTTTGCTTTTTTTAAGCGGCTGATCTCAAGAGAAACAGTATTACGCGTATTTTTTAGCGTTTCTACCTGCCCTAATAACTCCCGGCGTTCTTTCTCCAAGGCTAAAAATTCATCTAAGCTAAGATTCATTCCACGCTTTACCAAGGCTTGCTGAACTTCTTCTGTATGATCCCTAACAAATTTAACATCAAGCATGCTAAATCCCTCCTCTTACTCCTAGTAAAAATAGTAACGCATTCTCTTAACACTAGAGAACACGGAGATAATAATAAAAAACTCCCGCCTGCTATCCAGAAACGAGAGTATCTTTCCGCATCAACACTGCTATGCGATACACACCGAAAAAATCTGTTCTTATACATAAATAGCGTATACCATTATATTCTACAATATTCACTATTTATTGTAAAGCAGGTCTCATACCACCCCCAGAATTACACTCTCGAATAAAATCAATAAAAATGCTGCTGAGTTTCGGATCAAACTGTCCACCAGCACATTTTTTTATTTCATCTAAGGCTTCTTCAACACTGTGAGGACTACAATAACACCGTACACTGGTCATAGCATCGTAAGCATCGCAAATTGTCAGCATACGACTAATCCGGGGAATTGCTTCCTCCTGCAATCCATTAGGATAACCTTTTCCATCATATCGCTCATGATGATGGCGGACAATATGAGCCAGCGTAGCAAATTCATCTACCTCTTGCAAAATATCCGCCCCTTTGGAAGGATGGCGTTTAACAATTTCATACTCTACCTCTGTCAAACGACCTGGCTTATTTAAAATCTCTTCCGAAATACCGATTTTACCTACATCATGTACAATTCCTGCTAAATACGCCATCGTTACCTCACTATCAGATAACCTCATGTATTCAGTTAAGCCGACAAGCAATGCAGCAACATTTTCACTATGCTGCATCGTATAGATATCTCTCACTCCAATGGCTTTGCAAAATGCTTTAATAATATTCATATTCACAGCATTCAGCTTATTTTCAAACACTTTGAACTTATCAATTACAATATAATTCCCTAAAGCATATTCTGGCTGCCCACTTTCATCCCGCAAGATAAACGTATTGACCAAAAACCATTTACCTTCCTGTTGTCCAGGCATATTAATATATACTTCAGAGCCACTTATTTCTCGCCCAGTAACCATCGTTTCAATTAAAGGGCCCTGATAAGCACCGCCGAATTTCTTCACATTGCCATTACAGAAAAGGTCCACTACAGAATGATGTAAGACGTCCTGTTGCTTTACTTTCCACATATCGCATAATGCCTGATTGAGAAAAACTGACCTAAACTCACTATCAATCACAAGTACGCCATGAAATAGGCCCTCATGAACAGCTTGGGTGATCCGATACGCTATATCTTTTCTCATCTGGCAGCAAACTCCTCTTAGTGCATTTTATCCAGCTCTTTTCTTCCTAATTAATACTCCACATACTCTCTACTGAAAAATTCAATCTTTTTTTAATATATCCTGCATAATATCCCAAGTTTTTACATAGAAAAAATAAGAGAACTGCCAAGTTCTAAGGAGTGATGCAATGTCCTATCATGTACTTAAGATAGCCAAAATCGCCGCTATCTATGCAGGAACCATTATGGGAGCAGGGTTTGCTTCCGGACAAGAACTTACCCAGTTTTTCGTCGTCTACGGCAGCATGGGATTAGTTGGTCTATTGTTCACAACCATTTTATTTGCCTGGCTCGGTATTACGATTCTAAAGATCAGTCATACCATTAAAGCTACCAGTTACCATCAATTATTATACTATGCATGCGGGAAAAGAATTGGTACTGTATTAGATTGTATCATTACCTTGTCCCTCTTTGGTGTTCTAACCGTTATGCTGGCAGGCAATGGCACTTTATTTCGAGATACGCTGCACCTGCCTTACAGTTTGGGTATCGGCATTATGGCCTTGAGCCTATTACTCACAACACTCTGGGGTATTAACGGTATCGCCACGGCAAACCTTATAATTACGCCGCTGCTGGCAGCCATTACAAGCTTTGTCGCTATGTACTCGCTGTCTTATCATGACTGGAATTTTACAATGCTGCATATTTCCTCGGCTGCCATCAACATATCAACTTCTCATTGGCTGCTCTCCAGCTTGCTCTATCTTTCTTACAACTTAGTCATGAGTGCTACTCTATTAGTGCCTCTAGGCGCACGTACTCCTGAGCCTTCTATCCGCATCATCGGAAGCATAATCGGCAGCTTGCTGCTATTATTATTAGCAGGTTTAATCATCCTGGTGGTTATGATTCACTATCCTTTATCTCCAGAATATGAAATTCCCATGCTGCATATTGCAGGATCACAGCATATCTTTCATCATGCGGCTTATATCTTTACCTTTGCGGCTGCCATGTATACCACTGGTTTAGCATGTCTATATGGATGCACTACAAAATTAACGGCAGTCACAAGTTTATCCAAGACTGCCGCGTTACTCATCATCATAACATTCAGTGTACTTTTCAGCTATGTTGGCTTTACTTCTCTGGTTTCCATTGTCTTCACTTTATTTGGATACGTCACACTATGGTTTACCTTAAGACTGCTTTATTTATCTTTTTTCCCTAAATAAGTAATGGCACTTAATACCGCTACTAAGCCTTCCCCTGTAGCTTTGGCTATCTGCCAAGGTTTTCCTGTACAATCACCTGCCGCGAATACCCCTGGAATGCTTGTAGACATGTCTCGATTTACCTTGATCACTTCACCGTCAAGAGCAAGACCGGGAAGTACATTTTCTACTGGATCAGACAGGCGAATAATAAATACTCCGTGAACATTTAGCTCCTCTTTAGCCATCTGCAATTTTTCTACTACTACATCACCTAAAATTGTCTGGGGTTTCTCATGGATGACTTTGATACCAGAACGCAATTCAGCCATATCTTTATACTGAGGCAGATAATATACACTGCGGCATAATTCACTTAAATACTCCGCTTCATGCTCACCTTCACTGGTGTAGGAAATAACAGCCACATCTTTCCCTTTATACATCATCCCATCGCAAGTAGCGCAGTAACTTACACCTTTACCTAGAAATTCCTTTTCCCCACGAAACAAAGTAGTAGCTACTACACCCGTAGCAATAATCACCGTACGCGCCTGATACGTTGCCCCAGGTGTCAGTAAGGTGAAAAAATTGTCCCCTGGAAAAACATTCACAACCTTTTCCTTTATAATGCTGGGATTGTGGGCAGTACAATGAGCCAAAAATTGCTGCATCATCCCTTGGCCTGTAACCTGTGGTACTCCTAAATAATTATCCACTATGTGAGCTTTCTGCAATTTTAGGCTAAAATCCATATGCTCAAATAAAGCAACACTCTTATTGCGAATCCGCCCTGTTAAAGCAGCCGATAAACCCGCTGGTCCCCCTCCAATAATCCCAATATCAAATATTTCATTAGACATTTTTATTCCTCCTAGATTTTATAGTGTATTTTCGAAAAACAACTATATCCAGCCGTAAAACAGGCAAAGGATGAGCATAACTATAAGCGTAGGTTAAGTAAAACGGCGAAGCGTTAGTTATGCTCATTCTTTGCCGTCCTACTTATATTCCATACTGAAAAACTCGGATCGAAAGGCAGTTGATCGTATGTTTAATTATAAACTGATTCGCCTTGGCTATAGACCTGTTTTTTATCTAATGTTTGCTGGTGGTATTTGTACGGGAAGTATTGTCGGTTTGCTCTTTTTCATTATGGACCGAAGTTCTCTCGGCTTCCTTGGAGGAGCTTTTATCACGCTGTTAGCAGGTTTAGCTTCAGGCTTGTTCGGCTTAATCTACACCTTGGTTTTTAATACCCTGGCACCGACTGCAGGAGGTATTCCCCTCCAAATTACCCCTCTGCCTGATTCATCTAAACAAGATCACCCCTCCTTAGACTTGCAGCAAAGTAAATTATAATAAATCTTATCTATTATTTAATAATCTTTATCATTATTACTTCACGGTCTCCTGGAAATAATCCTGCCCCTCTCCTAGAAAAACTTCAATGAGATTCCACTTTCGCAGATTGACAGTAGAAATGGAATTGCGCGTCACAGTATAAAGAATAAGATGAAAAGCGGGATACAGTCAACCTGTACTCCCGCTTTCTGACTTTTCTCCTGTAGTTTACCCGTTTTTCTGCTGAAAATGCAGCATAAATTGTTGTAGTCCCCGGCAGCCTTCTACCGTCATGGCATTATACGTGGAAGCCCGTAAGCCGCCTACAGAACGATGCCCTTTAAGACCGACAAGACCAGCCTTCTCAGCTTCACTGGCAAAGGTCTTCTCCATCTCTTCACTCGGCAATCGGAAGGTAATATTCATTAAAGAACGACTGTCCTTTTGCGCATGCCCTATATAAAAACCATTGCTGTTGTCAATCGTATGATAAATCAAAGCAGCTTTTTCTTCATTGCGCTTTTGCATTCCCACTAATCCGCCCTGCTTCTTAATCCACTGCAGCACTAAATTTAGTACATACACAGAAAAAGCCGGTGGCGTATTATAAAGGGAATCATTCTTAGCATGGGTTTCGTATCGCAGCATCGTAGGAATATCTTTCGGATTATTCTCTAATAGCTCTTTGCGGGCAATAACAACGGTAACACCGGATGGACCTAAGTTCTTTTGTGCTCCGGCATAAATTAAAGAAAATTTTTCTGCATCAAAGGGCTTATACAAAATATCCGATGACATATCGGCAAACAATGGTACTTCACCAAAAGAAGGCAGAGTTTTCCATTGGGTACCAAAAATTGTATTATTTGAAGTGATATGTACATAGGCAGGATTGTCGCTTAGCTGAATTTCGTCCAAATTAGGAATACGCTTGTAGTTGCCCTCAGCAGTTGTTGCAGCTACATGGGTATTTCCAAATAATTTAGCTTCTTTATAAGCCTTCTCTGACCAAGAACCTGTCAATATATAGTCTGCTGTCCTGCCCGGGGGCAGGAAATTCATTGGTATCATCGCAAATTGAGTACTTGCCCCTCCTTGCAAAAATAGTACTCTATAGTTATCACCTAAACCCAGCAAATCTTTTAGATTATCCTCGGCTTGACGGTTAATCCCTTCATATGCTTTCGAACGATGGCTCATTTCTAAAATGGACATGCCCGTTTCGTGATAATTGAGTAATTCACCTTGTACTTCTTCCAGCACCTCTAAAGGCAGTACTGCCGGACCTGCATTAAAATTAAAAACACGCTGTGCCATCTTTTAGTTTCCTCCATTTATCAAATGTACTGCGATCGCATCTCTAAGTTTTGGCTCAAACCAAGTTGACTTAGGCGGCATAATTTGGCCAGCATCAGCAATTGCCATTAAATCCTTAGTCGATGTCGGGAACATGGAGAAAGCAACAACATATTCACCGCTATCTACTAAACGCTCTAATTCTCCCATGCCGCGAATGCCTCCGACGAAATCAATGCGTTTATCCGTACGAAGATTGCCAATACCCAAGACAGGCTCTAACAGATTGCTCTGGAGGATACTAACGTCCAGCTTTCCTACAGGATCTGCTTCATCATAACTGCCCGGTTTCGCCACTAATTTATACCATGCTTTATTCAGATACATACCAAAATAATGGGGATATTCCGCTTTACATGAGATACGAGTGCAGGGTTCAATAGTAAATTTTTCTTGGATTTTTTCGAGAAAAGTCTCTTCTGTTAATCCATTTAAATCTTTTATAACTCGATTATAATCCATAATCTTCGTCATTGTATTAGGGATAATGACTGCTAGAAACCTGGTATATGCTTCTTCACCAGTATGATCAGGATTATTTGCCTTGCAGGTTTCATAAACCCTGGCAGCAGCAGCAGAACGATGATGCCCATCAGCAATATATAAGGACTCAATACGGGCAAAAGCCTGTTCAATTGCCTCAATTTTAACAGCGTCATCCACAATGTACAGCGTGTGGCTGTTTCCATCTTCGGTAACAAAATCATATACTGGCTGTTTTGTCATTCCCTGGGCTATAACAGCATTCATATGATCATTTGCTTTATAGGTTATAAATACAGCTCCCGTCTGCGCCCCTGTAGCTGTAATATTATTGACTCGATCCTGTTCTTTATCCGGTCTGGTCAATTCATGCTTCTTAATAATATTATTGTTATATTCAACAACAGATACCGTTGCCACTAATCCCACCTGGGTATGACTTCCCATCTGCTGCTTATAAATATAAAAGCAAGGTTTCTCATCCTGGACTAAAATTCCTTTTTTTATAAAATCTTGAAGATTTTCATTGGCTTTTTGATATACCTCTTCTGAATAGGGATTCACATCAGGGGCAAGGTCCACTTCCGATTTGGTAACGCGCAAAAAACTCAATTCATTTTTGGATGTAATGGCTCTTGCTTCAGCAGAGTCCATTACATCATAGGGCAGAGAAACAACTTTATCTGCCAATTCGGGTGCCGGTCTAAGACCGCGGAAAGGTTTTACACTAGCCATACTTTTTCCTCCTAAATTACACAAAAGTTAATCATTTTTGCTCCCAAGATTCCATCCACAGCTTTTATTTTAAGCATAGTCGCTGCTGGTACATCAGAATCTACACTCATCACCATAATATTGGTTCCCGTAACCTCTGTACGGCCAACCTGCATACTGTTAATATTAATCCCATCAGTACCTAAAATGGTACCCACATAGCCGATCATTCCCGGACGATCCAAGTGAAGTCCCACAATCAGCCAGCCCTGAGGCTCAACATCCACCCGGTATCCATCAATCATTACGATACGACCTTCTTCATGTCCAAACAAAGTTCCGGCTACAACATGGGTCTTCTTATCCGTATACACTCGCACAGTAATCAAATTGGCAAAGTTAGCCGTTTCCTTACTTTTTACTTCCCGTATTTTAATACCGCGGGATTTTGCAACCCCTGGAGCATTCACATAGTTAATATGCTCTGTCAAAATGGAATTCAGCAAACCTTTAATCATGGCTGTGGTCAGCATTTTTGTATCGACTTCACTAATTTCCCCATTATATTCTACATCAACTGCTGTTATACGTCCTTCAGCCAAATTAATGGCCAAACAACCCATTTTTTCTGCCAAGTTAAAATACGGACGAATGACCTCCAGCACATGGGACTGAATCGGTGCCATATTTACTGCCGTAGCGATAGGTTCTCCCTTCAGCGCTGCAATAATACCTTTTGCCACATCCACCGCCACACCAACTTGCGCTTCTGCTGTAGAAGCTCCTAAATGAGGCGTCACGATTACCTGATCCAGCTTTAATAGCGGATTTTCAGGATTGACAGGTTCTTTTTCGAATACATCAATTGCTGCACCTGCTACAATACCTTGTTCAACAGCCTCTGCCAAATCCCCTTCATGAATGACTCCGCCTCGTGCACAGTTTATAATCCGTACACTGGGCTTCATTTTAGCAAAACGCTCTTTGTTTAACAGATATTTCGTTTCAGAGGTAAAAGGCAAATGCAACGTAATGAAATCAGCCAACGGGAATATTTCATCCAGTTCCAGCAGTTGAATCCCCATAGCTGCTGCCTGCTCTGCGTTAATAAAAGGGTCATAAGCTACAACGTTCATTTCCATTGCTAACGCTCTTTTTGCCACACCTGAACCAATACGCCCCAGACCTAGAATTCCTAATGTTTTACCGCGCATTTCCACACCCATCATCTTGCTGCGCAGCCACTGTCCATTTTTCAAGCTGGCATGAGCTTGAGGAACATTCCGGGCCAGCGCCAGCATCATTGCCATCGTATGTTCTGTTGCTGCAATCGTATTTCCTTCTGGTGCATTAAGTACAATTATACCTTTCTGGGTAGCCGCCTCTACATCAATATTATCAACACCTACTCCAGCACGGCCAATCACTTTTAAATTAGCCGCTGCCTCAATAACCGCTTTCGTTACTTTTGTCTCGCTGCGTACTACTAAAGCATCATACTGAGGAATAATTTTTATTAACTCCTCAATCGGTAGTTTTATCTTAACATCTACCTCATATTCTTTTTGTAATAATTCTACCCCTTGTGCTGAAACCGGATCACTTACTAATATTCTCATTTACATTCCCTCCATACAATTATCATCTTACTTTTATACATTTTCAATATAAATAAACACGTTATCCTAAAAAAAGATATAAAAAAACCCCTCATCCCACCAGGGACGAGAGATATTCCCGCGTTGCCACCCAAATTGCTACACATATAGCCAACTCTTATCGCTATACCGGGCGACACCCGTCATAATTCATCATTAGCCACTCCAGGGCGGAACCAACTGCCAAAATGACCGACTTACACCACCCGCCGGCTCTCTGTACATCCTGCACACTTAATTTCCCTTTCCTCATGTTCATGTATCAATTTAAACATATTATATTTTATCACCTTATGAAAGTCAAGTGTATTTTTAGAGAAAACATTTTCCCAGTCCTTCCTCAGTTTTTAAAGTTTTACTCTCTGAAACTGTACACTCACTGCATGAACTTGACTATTTTTCACTTAAAGGGCGAAATGCTGCATCTTGCTTATGCATTTTCCTCTTTTTCACGTCTTTGGGCACGCACGTCCTGCCAAGCATCCCGGGCTAAATCGGCAATCCTTTTTTCCTGCCTGGCTTTAGGGCTGCTAACGACTTTATTTAAATACAGCAAAGCCCTCTCACTATTACCCGTCCGACGCAGTAAATCACCAATCAAATAGGTAATCGTCAACTCCGTCATTGGACCCACAGGCATATTTTCATTGTCCAAAGCGTGCTCATAATAATCAACCGCCTTAAGCAAAGTAGCTTGCTCCTGCTCTACCGCTTTAGCCTCCCGATACAGCCAGCCTAATCGCATATGCAGTCCAGCCAATCTGCTGGCAGGAACGGATGCCAATTCAGCACAAACAATCGCCAATTGATGACTTACAATGCCCTGTTCCCTGCTGCGTGTCCCACTTAAATCAATTTTTATATTCCGGTCTGCAAAAAATCCTTGTATGCGCTCTGCCGCCGCAGGCTGAATTTCTTCAAAATAATTATCCTGTGCCGCATAGCCACAATGGGGACACATCCAGATTTTATAATAATAAGGATTGATATCTTTATAATAAGAACAAAAATCCGAATCCTGCTTCATCATTACCAAGCGGGACCGCACCCGTGTTACCTGAAACGTTTCATGACAAATAGGGCAATTTTTTTCTACAAAAAATAAGGCCTCCAGCATACTTCCTACTCCATCTCCTATCATAAGCAATCTATAATATACTACTGATTAACATGTATTTCTAATTGCATAACAATTACTATACAAGTTTTTTAATGCATCGTATATAATCTTTTTCTTGAATATTATACCACATCATGCTGTAAATGCCATAACTGATGAAATAATCCTTCATTTTCCAATAATTCTTCCTGGGTCCCCTGCTCAATAATCCTTCCAGCCTCAAGCACAAAAATAGTATCTATATGCTTAAGACCAGTCAAGCGATGGGTGATCAAAATCGTAGTACGCCCAGCCATTAACTTGGCAAGAGTCCCCATAACAGCCTCTTCTGTTAAAGAATCAAGTCCAACAGTTGGTTCATCTAAAATGAGAATAGGAGCATTCCGCAGTAAAGCCCGGGCAATAGCAATGCGCTGACGCTGCCCTCCGGACAAGGCAAAGCCATTCTGCCCCACCATCGTATCCGAACCTTGAGGCAGAGATTTTAGCAGCTCCGTCAGCTCTGAGTTCTCTACTACTTGCTCAAACTCGGATTCACTGGCATCAGGTTTTGCCAGTAAAATATTATCCCGAATACTGGCATTAAACATGTGGCTTTGCTGAGATACTACACTAAACATCGTCCGTAGATTTTGAGATTGATACTTCTTTAACTCATGACTGCCAAGGAGGATACTTCCTTCTTCGTACTCCCAAAATCGCAGCAAAACGTATAATAATGTACTTTTCCCTGCCCCGCTTGGACCAACAATCGCCACACTTTGTCCAGAAGCAACAGTAAAGGAAATATTACGCAAAACTGCCGCCCCATCTGCACGATAACGAAAACTTAGGTCTTTTACTGTAAGCGTCCCATCATTCCCGGCTAAAATACCTTCGGTCTGTTCAATAACCGCCGGTACCCGGTCGATAATCCCAAACAGCCGTCTGGCGGCTGCCATGCTTTCAGCCAAAAAGTGTACTGCCAATGGCAGGGGCAGTACAGCCTCAAAGCTGCTTTGTACCGTTAGGGCTACAACTGCCAAATAAATACCCTCCAACTGGCCACCGTGCACTAAGGGTATCGCAAACCACAGGACTAGCCACACCGTAGCATTTACGATAAATAACCCCAGGGCATCGATCATCCCTGCCTGGTTCACCACCTTGCCTTGAATCCCAGCTAATTCTTCATCAAGTTCCGCAATATACTGGGCTTGGCGGTGAGTCTGACCAAAAGCGGCAAGCTCCACAATGCCTGTAATACTATCCACCAATTGGGCTTTCATCTGCATCCTCGCCGTCACTAACTCCTCTGCCAAAGATTTTTGTGCCCGAGAAACTGCCAGGGGCAAGAGTACCCCAAGGAATATCCCTCCACCGGTTAGTACATAGACAAAGACCAAATTAAATTGTGCCAGAAACAAACATGTGCCAACTACCACCAAAATGGCAATGAAAGGGGGAGCCAATACCCGAAGATAAAATTCCTTTAGCGTCTCCACATCACTAACGATAGCACTAAAAAGCTCACCGCTTCTCCATTCCAAAAGCCGGGCTGGCGCTAAACCTTCTAACTTTGTATAAAACCATACCCGTACGGTACCTAACAAACGAAATGTGGCATCATGAGAAACATAACGTTCTAAGTAACGAAAAACCGCCCGGGCGATTCCAAAAAAACGCACTCCCACAATGGCAATGGATAACTCTGTAATAGAAGGATGCAAAGCAGCACCAGAAATCAAATATGCAGATGCTGCCATCAATCCGATATTACTCCCAACGGTTAAAAAACCAAAGAGACCTGCCATCACCATGGTCCGCCAAGAAGAACCCATAATCTGCAATAAACGTAGGAATATACTCATTTTTCACCTCTAAAGGCCAACACCAGCTGAGAATATAAACCCTGATTCTTCATTAATTCCTCATGGGGTCCAGCTTCAGCCTGTTTTCCGTCATGAAGCACAACGATACAATGAGCTTTATACACAGTACTCAGTCGATGAGCAATAATTAATACGGTACGCTTTTGCATCAGTCTGCTTAACGCTTCTTCAATTACAGCCTCACTTTGCGGATCCAGGCCTGCAGTCGCTTCATCCAACAGTAAAAAAGGCGCATCCTGCAAAAACGCCCTGGCAATGGCTAAGCGCTTACACTCTCCGCCGCTTAATCCATGTCCGCCTTCTCCCACCAGAGTATCATAGCCTTCCGGCAGCCCCATAATAAACTCATGAGCACCAGCATTTTTTGCCGCTTGCATGATCGTCTCCAAGCTGGCATTCTCTCGCCCTAATCGAATGTTATCTGCCACCGATTTATAAAATAAGTGAGGGGACTGAGGAACAAAAGCAACCTGAGATAACCAGTCTTCTAGTTTTATATCAGTCAAATTCATACCATTGACTGTGATATGCCCTTTATCAGGGTGCATAAATGCTAATAATAAACTGGCGATCGTACTTTTTCCAGAACCGCTGGCTCCGACTAAAGCCACAGTCTCTCCTGGCTCTATTGCAAAAGATACGCCATTTAATGCTGTGCGATCCCCATTGTCATAAGCATAATGTACATTTTCAAAGGCAATACTCACTTGCTGCTGCCGGGGCAGAGAGATCGTCCTCCCCTTCACATCCCGGCTTTTAGGCAAGGATAAAATTCCAAAGATACGTTCTGCTGCTGCACTTCCAGCCATTCCTGCATGAAAATGAGTACCTAATTGACGCAAAGGCAAGTAAAACTCAGGAGCCAAGAGCAATAAGAAAAATGCTTGACTGAACTCCATCTTATAATACAACAGCTTCAGTCCTATGGTTACAGCCACTAAGGCCGTACTAATCGTTGCGACTAATTCCAATACCAAAGCAGATAAGAATGCAATTTTTAACACGCCAAGAGTCTTATCACGAAACTCTGAACTCATACGATGAATGACCTGTATCTGCTCAATACTGCGTCCAAAAATTTTCAGCACCGTCAAGCCCTGCAGCACATCCAGGAAATGAGCACTCAGACGGGACAAGGTCTCCCACTGACGCTTATTAACCTGTTCTGCTGTACGTCCTATCAATATCATAAAGACAGGAATCAGAGGCGCAGTCAGCAATAGAATAATACCTGTAGTGATATCAAGAGGAAATGCTACTGTCAGCACAACGAAAGGAACAGTAACCGCCGTAAATAATTGGGGCAGAAATTTAGCAAAATAAGGTTCCAGATTTTCTACACCCTCCACCAATACATTAATTAATTCTCCTGTTTGCTGTCTTTTGATATACATGGGTCCTAAAGCAAAAAGCGAAGTCAAGATCCTCTGCCGCATAGACTTTTTAATATAAGCAGCCAAAGAATGGGCAGTCACTTCAATTAACCAAACAAATATGCTGCGCATAGTCATTACAACAAATAAAGCAGCCATCCACTGGCTGACTCCTGCCCAATCCAAACGGGCTAAAAAAACACCATTTATAATCTTAGCCATGAAATCAGCCTGCAATACAGCGAGCACCCCACCACCCAGCCCTAGGCCAACCAATACAGAAAACTGCCGTCGATGCTGCTTTAGCTGATTCATAAGTCGTTTATCAACCATACGTATACTCCTGTCCTTCTATATCTGCACTTACCATAAGCTTGTCCTAAAAAATAAAACATTTAAATGCGAAGATTATGAACGATTAAAACATAAATAATCGAACCGCAGAGGCACAGAGAACACAGAGAAAGGATTGATAGAATAAAAGCATCCTCCAAGTGTACACTCTCTGTGCTCTCCGTGGATCTCTGTGCCCTCTGTGTTAACGTTCCCTTTATTTTTTCTCTACTTACTGGAAAAAACGGCAGCATGTCATCATGCTGCCGTAGTAGTTTCTTTTCACAGGCCAAAGGATTTGTCAGCGCAATAACCATCTCATTCTATAATAACGAGCTTTTTCCCAACATGCAATATTTTTATTTCTGCTGCTCTGCCCCGCTGCCCTTTCCAATTGCAAAAGCCGATAACTCCCAGCAATTATCAGCCTCTTTCCAAAGCCACATACCGCCAAACAAAGACTGTACAGCTTGTTGGGTTACATAGAGAATCTTCCCTTTTACAAAACCAGGCACAGCCTGCTGATGACTGTATACCAACTGCTGCTGTTCATCCCATACTACATCCATGTGAAAAAAATTTGCTACTGTCCAAATTGGAACAAAGTTTTGTCCCTGACTGGCAATAATCGGATCTGGCAGAAGTATTCCATTCACTTTGAAATTATGAACTTGAAACAAAGGATTTTGCTGCCCCTTCTGCTTTGCAACTATGCTTTGCAAGATACTAGCATCGGCGAAAATAGGCATACCAGCTTCAAGCAGCTTATTTTCGATCTCAAGAACTGTGACGGGCTGTCTTTTTAAACCGTATAGATCAGGATAGACTCCTATAGAAACTTGCCCTATGGCATTTTTTTCTATTCTCACCAAATCATACTGTATGTATACGCCAGTTCCATAAGGAACAGCTTCAAATAATTCTTCCACATCAGGTTCATTCATGCGGACACAGCCGTTTGAAACCCAGCCGCCGATGGCCCACGGTTCATTCGTCCCGTGAATACCGTATAAAGGGGCAAACTCCATCCAACGATATCCCAAAGGATTATCAGGACCAGAAGGTACAACCTTCTTGCTTCTAGGAGGATACCACCAAGGGTTTATCTCTTTATACTGAATAGTAAAACTGCCAATGGGTGTCGGTGTAGCAGGTTTGCCAATCGCTACAGGATAGGTTTTCACCAACTGATTTTCATTATAAAAATCAAGAGTGCGACTCGGTAAATTAATAACAATTCGGCAAGCTGGCAATACTCCTTTTAAGGCTGCTGAAGCTCCTGCCGTCCCATCAACCATCGGAAATGTCTTTAAATAACTAGGTCCAGCAACAGACTGCTGCGAAATAATGACTTGATGCTCAGATGAGCTAGCAACTGTCACGCTAGTGCCTTCATACTGCCACCCTAACCAAACTAGGCCTAACAGGATGGAAAAACTAATCAGTATAGCTAAAGTATATTGCACGAAAGCAATTTGCTTGGATAAATGGATCGCTTTTTTCTGCTTTTTCTTTAGTAACCGGGAATACCCCTGTTCCATGTCATCCATTATATCAGACTCCAATATCTTCTACATTTCTCGTATATTCAACAATATATTCACGATTCGCCCTAACCGTTCCTTTCTCTGCAAAAAAATTACCTGTTAATATAGGAAAGAAAATATTTTGAACCGCGAAGACGCGAAGAGGTGCAAAGAACACGAAGAGGAATTGATTGCTGTCATTGCGAGGAGGTACGACGAAGCAATCCCCTGCTTGAATCTATAACAATAGAGTATATATCTAGTTAACCACAGAGCACACAGAGAACACGGAGGAGGATTTTCTAATTCCTATCTATTTTTTCTCTGTGCCTCTGTGGTTCGATTATCTTTTTTCCCACGCATTTTCTATGCCCTTTTTAGGAGGGCTTTTCTTGATAATGACAGGCTGATCTCCCCTTCGTGTTCTTCGCATCTCTTCGCACCTTCGCGGTTCAATCGTTCTTTCCCCGCTCTCTTCCCCAAAAGCACCCGTTTTGCTGATATTGTAAAAAAGCTATGCTCCTTATTTTTAATAGGAAGCATAGCTTTTTGAAACTCATAGTTATAGTGCTAACGTACTTGTTATTTTGCTACTGTACAACGATCAACCAAGAATACCATGGATTGATAGCTAAGACCGCTGCGATGAGCCAGACCCATTTCGCAGGTACGGCTATTGGAATAGCCGGAAGTACAATCTGCAGGTAGGCTGTCTTTGAGCTCAGCTAGAGCAGATTCATTTAATTCTGGTACTTCAAAGCCTTTATCACCAGCAAATCCGCAGCATCTAACTCGCTCTGGCATGACCACCTTCGTCGCGCAAGCTTCTGCTAATTTCTTAAACTTCTCTTTGAGCCCTAATTTAGTCGAACTGCATGTCACGTGTACAGCAATAGTTTCCGGCTGTTGTTTGAATTCCAGCAAATCAAACAGATAGTCGTGGATAAATTCTACGGGTTCATACATTTTCAGCTTCTTATCCATTACTTTTCGCATACGATAAATACAAGGACTTGTATCACAAACAATAGGATACTCCCCATTATTGCTCACAACTATTAATTCTTTTTCCAATTCACTGCTCATCTTATCAGCAGACTCGAATAACCCTTTACTTTCAAAAGGCATACCACAGCATAACTTATCCATCTCACGAGGAAAAATCACTTCATAACCAGCCTTTTCCATCAATTGAATCATTACTTGAGTAAGCTGACGTTTATCCCGGTCGCCAGGAGCAGCGCCGCCCATAGTACGACTCACGCAACTGGGGAAATACACGACTTTACGGCCATCTACACCCTTTTTGGAACGGGAAGGATCAGGGGTCTGACCAGGTCCTGCCATCCAAGGATTCCATAATGGCACTTTATGGCCGCTGATGGAATGAAGTCCGCCAGCAATACCGCCCATCAAAGAAGTACCGAGTACGGAATGTGCTATTTTGGCACTAGACAGTCCCATACGTGCCATAGTTGTTACACCGGCAAAGTTTTTCGTAATGAAACGTCCAATGGATTTTCCGTTATCTCCCATTAATTGAGCCCGATAATGCTTCGTGTGCTCTCCTGTATTAATACCCACAGGACAGGTGGTAGAACACAATCCGTCTGTAGCACAGGTTTCATCACCAAAATAGGCATAATCTTCTTCTAAACGACGCAGACGTTCTGGGTCTTCACCAGTTTGGCGCAATCTGGCAATTTCACGCTGCACCACAATACGCTGTCTAGGCGTAGCTGTAAGATTCTTCGAAGGACAATTAATTTCACAAAAACCGCATTCAATACATTTATCAATGATCTCATGAGCCTGAGCCATGGGCTTCAAGTTCTGAATATAAAGCAATTGGTTGTCCGTGATAATAACATCTGGGTTTAAGGTATGTTCCGCATCAAATACCTTTTTCAATTTGCGCATATAACTATAAGCCGTTTTGCCCCATTCCATTTCCACAAATGGTGCCATGTTACGGCCTGTACCATGCTCAGCCTTTAGCGATCCGCCATACTCATTGACTACCATGTCGCAAACATCTTTGATTAAGGACTGATAGCGTTCAATTTCTTCTTGATTTTTAAAGGTTTGCGTTACAACAAAATGCACATTGCCATCTAAAGCATGTCCATAAATGATGCCGTCGTCATAGTTATATTTATTCATAATGTTACGAAGTTCCAGCACAGCTTCAGCCATTCGTTCTTTCGGAAAAGCCACATCCTCAATAATAACAGAGGTACCAGGTCTCCTCATGCCGCCAACGGCAGGGAAAATTCCTTTACGAATATGCCATAAAACTTCATACTCTGCTTTAACATCCGTAAAAGTAATTGGCAGTACAGTAGGAAGATGTGCTAAGCGTGCTTTTACATCTTCAATTAACTGATTTAAGGCTGCCTTATCTCCTGCCCGCACTTCTACCAATAAAGAAGCTGCATCCGGTGATAAAGTTTTTAAATAATTCGGCATTCCCGGTTCATCCTCTACAGAACGAAGAGATGCACGATCCATCAGTTCAGCAGCAGCGACCAAATCACGGTCAAGTTCCATTACTGCCAGACAGGTGGTATTCATATCAGGGAAAATCATTAATGCTGATGCTTTATGCTCATGTTCAATGACTGTTTTATAGGTTATTTCCGTAATAAAACCCAATGTGCCTTCTGAGCCGATCATTAAATGATTAATAATGTCAAAAGGATCTGAATAATCGACAAAAGAGTTCAGACCATATCCAGTGGTATTTTTAATTTTATATTTACGCTTAATAAGCTGTGTCAGCTCTGCGTCTGCATTAATTTCATCACGGATTTTTTCAATTTCTTCTATAATGGAAGGATTATTTTTTTTAAATTCTTCTCGCGAAGCTGCGCTTGCCGTATCCAGCACTGAACCATCTGCAAAAATAAGCTTCATGCTCTCAACTGTCTTATAACTATTATCAGCCGTACCACAGCACATACCACTGGCATTATTCGCTGCAATACCACCGATCATAGCATTGTTAATCGTTGCAGGGTCCGGTCCGATTTTTCGCGAATAGGATTTTAAATATGAATTGGCTTCAGAACCAATAATCCCTGGCTCTAACGCAATGGATTCACCGCCAGGACTAATGGAGTAATTATGCCAGCCCTCTGTAGCAACTAAAAGCACGGAATCCGTAATAGATTGTCCAGATAAGCTCGTCCCTGCTGCACGAAAAGTGACAGGAATTTTCACCTGATTGGCCTGTTTTAAAATAGTGGACATTTCTTCTGCATTTTTTATTTTAATTACGATTTTGGGAAGCATGCTGTAAAAACTAGCGTCAGCACCATATGCTAATGTGCGAATCGGGTCAACAAAAACTCGTTCCCTAGGGATAAATTTTATAACATCATGATAAAAACTCCTATAATTATCGGGAAGTTTCGCAATATCACTCTCTACAACTTTCATTACCATACCCATCGCCCCCTTTTTTAAATGAAACAAAGACTCCTATTATCACTATACCATAAGTCTACAAAATATACACAATATTTTAATAAAGAAGACTTGCTTTAGATTTATGAATAAGGGCAGCTTACCAGCTGCCCTTATTCATAATTAATATTCCAACTCTTTCGCTGTAACCCGTTTACGAAATACCCAATAGGTCCACCCCTGATAGGCCAGCACAATCGGTACTAAGGCCAGGGCTGCAAAGGACATAATCTTTAACGTATACGCACTGGAAGCGGCATTATGAATGGTTAAACTCCATGCAGGATTTATACTGGATACCATAATCCGAGGAAATAAACCACTAAAGAAGGCTATCGTCGTAAAAGCAATTGCCAACCCACTCATGGCAAAAGCCCAGCCAAATCGTTTTAACCAAAGCAGAACGTAACCAGCGACAAAGACTGCTACTGCCCCCCATAAGGCGCTGCTGGCTAATGCACTTTTAAATAAATCCGTATTTGTGTAAGTTAAACCGACAAGACTCAAAAAAACCACCGCTGCAACTAAGCCAATTTTCACCGCTGCTTTACGGGATCTTTCAATGAGCTCTCCCTCCACCCGAAGAGTCAGAAACAATGCTCCATGGAACAAAAACACTAATAAAAAGGCAATCCCGCCTACTAAGGTATAAGGACTCAATAAATCAAAGAAAGTCCCGGCATACTGCATCTTACTATTAATGGGGATACCCTGAATCAAATTCGTAACGGCAACACCCCAAAGCAGTGCTGGCAAAGTACTTCCAATAAAGATCATCCAATCCCATGTACTGCGCCACTCAGAGCTTTCATCCTTACTGCGAAACTCAATGGCTACCCCCCGCAGAATCAATGCTACCAACATCAAAAACAACGCCATGTAAAATCCGCTGAACATGGTAGCATACACATGGGGAAAGGCTGCAAATAAGGCGCCGCCTGCAGTAATCATCCATACTTCATTACCATCCCAAAATGGACCTATGGTATTAATTACAATGCGTCGTTCCACATCGTTTTTTCCGATAAAGGGCAAAAGCATGCCCACACCATAATCAAAGCCTTCCAGGAAAAAAAAGCCGGTAAATAGAACTCCAACTAAGATAAACCACAAGACATTTAGTTCCATAATGTCGCCTCCTTCTTCTTCGTCAGCACACTTAGAACGGGTTTTTCATCCAAGGGACCGATTATAATAAATTTACGCACTAAGTAAACAGCTACGGCCGCTAATACCCCATACAGTACCGTAAAACCAATCATCGAAATCCAGATTTCGGTACTGGTTACATTAGTGGACACACCCTCACTGACTTTTTGCAAACCTACCACAATCCAAGGCTGCCTTCCACCTTCTGTCAGAATCCAACCTGTAGAATTCGCAATATAAGGAAATGGTAAGCTCCACAATAACAACTTGAGAATAAAAGGATTCTCTTCTAACTGTTTCTTATAGAAGAAGAACGCACCTAATGCTGCCACGAACATCATCCACAAGCCAGACAGCACCATAATACGGAATGTCCAGAAGGATTGTGTAATATTAGGCGTATAGTTACCCGGTCCGTATTTTTTCTCTGCGGCTGCCTGCAGTTCGTTAATCCCTTTGATTTCTCCTGAAAACTTATCATATGCTAGAAAAGATAATGCCCCTGGGACACCAATCTCAAAAGAATTCTTTTTGTTTTTCTCATCCACCACTACTGCAATTGCGAAAGGTGCCGGATCAGCAGATTCCCACAATGCCTCCATGGCTGCCATCTTCATAGGCTGTTTTACAGCAAGAAATTGAGCTTGTAAATGTCCTGTACCCATTACTAACAATGTGCTTACCAACATGCATGCCAAACCAATTTTAATGGAAGGTTTAAACACAGGCAAATGACGTTTTTTTAATAAATAGTAAGCACTAATGGCTGTTACAAATACACCCGCAGTTACTAAGCCTCCTAAAACCGTGTGCGGGAATTGTCCCCATACATACGGATTGGTAATTACCTGAATAAAATCAGTCATTTCTGCCCGTCCATTGCGAAGTGCATACCCCACTGGAGACTGCATAAAGGAATTGGCTACCAAAATCCAAAAAGCCGATAAATTACTGCCAAAAGCAACCAGCCATATACAGGCTGCATGCATTTTTTTGGATAATCGATCCCAGCCAAAGATCCACAACCCTAAAAAAGTCGATTCCAGGAAAAACGCTGATAAGGCTTCTAGCGCTAAAGGCGCACCAAAAATATCCCCCATAAAACGAGAATACTCAGCCCAATTCATACCAAAATGAAATTCCTGAACAATTCCAGTTACCACACCCATAATAAAATTAACTAAAAACAATTTGCCCCAAAATTTAGTCATTGTTTTATAGGTTTCATTACCGGTTCTGACATACATGGTTTCCATCACGGCCACTAATACGGACAACCCTAATGTCAACGGTACAAATAAAAAATGGTATACCGTTGTAATGGCAAACTGCCATCGTGCCAAAAGCACTTCTTCCATATTCTTCCCCTACCTCTCCTCTTGATCTTTTCCCACTAATCCAGCAAAGTTAACTTCACGTAAAGCCTTTGTAAAATTTGCTTGAATCACAGCCAATGAAGCATGTACGGGACATTTTACCTCGCACCCCTTCGTGCAGGCAGAATCTTCTTTTAAACACCGCTGCAAATCCAAAGGTCCTTCCATTACTTCAATTACATCCAAAAGGCTAATCTTTTCGGACGACATCGCCAAGACAAAACCTCCGTCTACTCCCCGATAGGATTTTACCAATTCTCCTTTTACTAAAGATCGCATAATCTTTTGCAAAAAACCTGCGGGTATATTTTGTTCTTCAGCGATTGTCTGGCTATTGGCTAATTTTCCTTCAGGCAATTCTGCTAAATACAAAATGACGCGGAAAGCATAGTCTGTGGCTTGGTTGAACTGCACGTACACACCTCCTTTTATAATTAATACTATACCGGTTCGGTATTAATTCAATATTACTATTGATCCTATCCTTTCGTCAATAGTTTTTACAATATTTCCCCTCTTAAAGAATGTATTCTCTCGAAAACAACTATCTATAGCTACAGACAGGCAAAGGATGAGCAAGCTATGCTCATCCTTTGCCGCCCTAAATGAGCTTCACCGACAGACTACGATTTATCTTGCATATTTTTCTGTAAGTCCAGCCAGCTTATTGCTGACTGCATTTGTTAGCAGCTTCTTATTCAGCCGCCAAGCCCAGTTGCTGCCTCCTGCTGTACCTGGAAGATTCATTCTGGCTATACCGGATAGCCCTAAAATATCCTGTAAGGGAACAATAGCAGTATCTGCATTAGCCTTATATAAAAATTCTATAAATTTCCAGTGAGGCGCAATCCCGTCTTCCTTATCCAGACCAATTTCCTGCCGTATGCATGCTGCTAACGTCAGGTCTTCTGCCAGCAGTTTTTCATACCAGCTGCTGATTGTATCATTATCATGAGTTCCTGTATAGATAACCACATTCTTTTCACAGGTAAAGGGTATGCATTTTCCCTGTTCATCAAAATAAAACGAAAACTGAAGCACCTTAATTCCCGGAAAAGAAAGTTCATATTTTAAATCCTCCACTTCCGGTGTAATGATCCCTAAATCTTCTACAATAATAGGCAATGGACCTAAATGCTTTTGCAGAATACGAAAAAATCGCTCTCCCGGTCCCTTTACCCATTGCCCCTGCTCTGCCGTTTCTGCTATAGCGGGAACTTCCCAAAAGGATTCAAAACCGCGAAAATGGTCTACACGGATGATGTCAACTAAGGAAAATAAGACTTGCAGCCGTTCTCTCCACCAGCGGTAATCATCTTTGGCCATTTCTGTCCAGCGATAATGAGGATTCCCCCATAATTGACCCGTTTTACTAAAATAGTCAGGCGGAACCCCAGCCACTGTTTTTGCCCTGCCATTTTCATCTAGATCAAACAGCTGCTGATTTGCCCAGACATCACAACTATCATGGGCCACAAAAATAGGTATATCACCAATAATATTGACCTTCTGCTGGTTGGCATACTTTTTTACCTCCTCCCATTGGCTAAAGAAGATAAATTGCAAAAAAGTATGATAATCAATATCATCCGCCAGTAATTCTTTATACTGCTTCAGCGCTGCCGGTTCCCGCAAAGCAGCTTCTCTGGGCCACAGGTGCCATGGCTGCCCCTTAAAATAGGTTTTTAGCGCCATAAACAAAGTATAATCCGAAAGCCAGCCATGATTTGCCTTACGAAAACGTTCATAACCCTGAGATATACTTTGCTGCCTAAACGTCATAAAAGCTTTGAACAATAAGGATTCTTTATATTCTTTTACTTTAGAAAATAAAACCTGTTCGTCATGAAAGTTAGGAACCTGTCCCAGATCTTGTGCCTTCAAAAGCCCTACGCTCACTAATTTATCTAAAGATATCAACAGAGGGTTGCCCGCAAAGGCAGAAGGACATTGATAGGGAGAATGACTATCCCCTACTGGATTCAACGGAAGTACCTGCCACAATTTCTGTTTGCTCTTATGTAAAAAATCAATAAATTCATAGGCTTCTTTTCCCAAATCCCCAATACCATATTTAGAAGGCAGTGATGTGGGATGTAAGAGTATTCCTGCCCGGCGCAGAGAAAAGCTCTTTTCGACTTGCAAAAGAACCTTACCTTCCAAAGGCTGTAAACATACCGTCAACATTCCTTTTACAATCCGTATTTCCTGGTTGTTATTTAGTATATCTACCATGACACCGTGACACCACTTGCGAATAGGAAGCTCCACGGTTATGGATTGATCTACACTCGAATTCAACAAAATCACTGCCGTATTATCCTGAGCTGATTGACTAAAAACATTCTTGCCATTGCTAATTTTGCGAATATATCCATATACCTGTTCATGGACAGGCAGGGAAATCCATTCTCCTGTTTTGAAAACATCGTAGCGGTTGTGTACCGCAATCACTTGCTTATACCAAGCCAGCAGTTCCTGATCTTCCTGGCCCCATGGATACGTCCCGCGGTTGAAAGGGTCTTTAAAGCCTTCTGTGCCAGCTTCATCCCCATAATAAATGCAGGGAACACCGGGAAAGGTCATCTGCCATAAAACCAATATCTTCAATCTGGCAATTCCTAATTGACGTTTGTCAGCAGGCAGACGATATACGGCCTGCTGAGCAACAGTCAGACTGTCTGGAGAGGGAGCCTCTCCCAGCAATGTCAATACTCTGGCTACATCATGACTGCCAATTAAATTCATCATGGCATAAAAGTTTTGACGAGGATAATTCTCTGCAAGGCTCATAAATCGTCGATGAACGGCAGGAGCACCAATCGCGCCAAGAATAAAATCCAGTACAATCCCGCGGAAGGGATAATTCATAACCGAATCCAATTCATCCCCCTGCAGATACTTTCTAAGTTTTCCATAGCTTTCCTTATTAGAAGCATCTTCCCAGACCTCACCAATGAGTATGCTGTCTGGGTCCACATTTTTCATGGTTTTATAGATCTTTTTTATAAATTCATCCGGCAGCTCATCTGCCACATCCAGACGCCATCCCTTAGCTCCCAGCTGCAGCCACTGCTTAATCACACTATTCTTTCCTTCAATTATATAATCAACATAGGAAGGTTCATTCTCTTCCACATTGGGCATTGTGTCAATCCCCCACCAAGCCTCATAAGAATGGGGATACTCTTTAAAGCGATACCAATTATAATAAGGAGATTCCTTGGATTGATAAGCACCCACCACAGGATAATTTCCTTCCCGGTTGAAATAAATGCTGTCACTGCCCGTATGACTAAAAACACCATCTAAAATTATAGCAATACCATATTCTTTTGCTTTTTCGCACAATGCCCTGAAGGTTTGGTTGTCACCAAGCATGGCATCTATCGTTTTATAGTCCCCTGTATCGTAGCGGTGATTGCTGGGGGATGCAAAGATAGGATTAAAGTAAATGACACTAACACCAAGTTCCTTCAAATAGGGTAGTTTTGCAATGACTCCCTGCAAATTTCCCCCAAAAAAGTCATAGGATACAATCCGTCCTGTATCTGCATCACGAATATAATAAGGATGATTATCCCAATGGGCGTGAATAACGCTTCCTTTTGGGGCCGCTAAGACCTGTCCATCTGCTGTTTCCTTATAAAAGCGATCCGGAAAAATTTGATACATTACAGAACCTTTAAACCAGTCAGGAGTAACGGCTCCGTTCTTATATACAGTAATTTGATAACCGGGAGGTTCTGCCTCATATAATTGACCGCTTCCACCTAGACGGTCAGTCTGATTTCCATAATAATATACCTTATCCTCCAGGCGAATAATAAAATAATACCACATAATGCAAGGAGCTAAGGGAGCATTCAGCTGTACTTGGTAGAGTATCGTCTGTCCTGAATCGTCTAACCGCTTCATCGGGATTTTCTCTTCACCCCGGTCCTCTCGCCATAAACGAAGTACAACACTTACAGGAGTAACAGAATTCTGTATTTTCAAATGAAGAACAATAGGTTGATTACAACAAACAGCCCCAAAGGGGCTGCGAAAAAACTCCAATTGTGAATCATGAAGAATTAATTCCTGCTTCATATTACATCCCTCACTTGTTAGAAAATACCTGCTGACAAGACCATCAGAGCCATTCTTGGCTTTCTTTCTCATGAATCCTCTGCCATTACACCTGCTTTATTAATTTTTGATACATTTCCTTGTATTCTTTAGCTGATTTTTGCCAGCTATAATCGCTCAGCATTGCATTTTTCACTATTTTATTCCAGCATTCCTTATCTTGGAATGTTTTTAGTGCCCAATTGATTGTATCTGCCATCTCATGAGCATTATAGTTTACAAAAGTAAAACCATTTCCTTCGCAGATCTCTTGATTATATGACCGTACCGTATCGCGCAGGCCGCCAATTTCCCTCACAATTGGCAAGCAGCCATAACGCATGGCGATCAGTTGACCAATACCGCAAGGTTCATATAAGGAAGGCATTAGGAACATATCGGCGCCGGCGTAAATTTGATGAGCTAAATCTTCATCAAACATGATATTAGCAGATACTTTACCAGGGTACTGCCAGGCCATGTATTTAAAGAAATTCTCATACCGTGCTTCGCCAGTCCCTAGAACCACTAATTGAATATCATAGGTATCCCTTCCAGCAATAGCGGCCTGTTTCACCACATCCTGAAACATTCTTTCGACTAAATCCAAGCCTTTGGCACTCACTAAGCGGGAAACGATAGCAATAACCGGTACATCTTCCCTGACAGGTAAACCTAGGCGAGCTTGCAGTTCCATCTTATTTTTCTTTTTATTCTCTATGGTATCCACATCATAGGTAGTGGAAATCAGCTTATCCGTCGCTGGATTATATACAGCATAATCAATACCATTTACAATACCCACTAAACGATTTTGGCGCTTCCGTAAAAATCCATCTAATTCCTCACCAAAATAAGGATCTTGAATTTCCTTGGCATAGGTTCTGCTGACCGTAGAAATCATATCCGCATATGCCAGACCGCCCTTCATGAAATTAACAGCTTTGTGGAATTCCACACCTTCAGGGGTGAAATATTTCCAGTCTAGACTCAATATATCATGTAAAATATCTTGGGAAAATACACCTTGATATTTTAAATTATGAATGGTAAATAAGGTCTTGATTTTTTTATACTTCGGCTTCTCCCGATAATGAGCATCTAACAACGCACTAATCATTCCAGTGTGCCAATCGTGGCAATGAATGATGTCCGGCATAAAATCAATTTTGTCCAAAGCCTCTAATACCGCACGGCAAAAGAAACCAAAGCGCTCCGCATCATCCCCATAACCATAAAAGCCATGCCGTTTAAAATAATATTCATTATCCGCAAAATAGAAGGTCACACCCTCATAAACAAATTCTAAAATTCCGCAATATTGCTGCCGCCAGCCAACCTGCACAAAAAAGTGATTTTTAAACACCATTTGTGACTTGAAACCCTCGGGTATATCTTGATAATTAGGCATAATGACCCTGGCATCCACACCTTGCTGAATCAGCTCTTTCGGCAATGAGCCAATAACGTCTCCTAATCCACCTGTTTTTGCAAAAGGTACCGCTTCGGCGGCTGCGATTAATACTTTTGTCATAGTTAAATCACCCGTCCTTTCTTTATTACAAGGGGATAACTGTATTCACCCTTTAACTGCTTATTAGCGGTAATATGAACATCCTTATCACAAATAACATTTTCGAGGATCACTCCTGGACCGATATTCCCCTTCTGCATAATAACACTATTTTTAATATATGCTCCCTTAAGTACTTTTACGCCCCGAAATAAAATACTATTTTCGACTTTTCCTTCCACATAGCATCCACTGGCAATTAAAGAATTCGTCACCTCCGTTTCATGTATATATTTGGCAGGTGCTTCATCCTTGACCTTTGTATAAATCAATCCCGATTTGAAGAACAGCTCCTTCCAAATGTGAGGATTGAGTAATTCCATACTATGCTGAAAGTAGCTTTGCAGAGAACTAATCCGTGCTGCATAACCTGGATGATGATATCCATATACTTTTAATTTCTTAACATTCTTAATGATACAATGCTTTACAAAATCATAATCACCACGGGCAATACACTGATTCACTAAATCAATGAGGAGATCCTTTTTCATAATAAACATGTCAATGGACATATTTTGATAACCGCCTGTATCTTTAAATTCACTAATGGTAAGAACCCGCCCCTCTGGGCTAAGTCCTAAAATATTAGATCGTACACAATCATGAGTGCCGCAATTTGCCTTTGTATATAAAACGGTAATATCAGCCTCTGTATTTTTATGATATTCCAAGATCACTCGATAATCCATATTGCTTACAATATTGGCGCCAGCAATGATAACATACTTCTGACGGCTTTGATAAATATAATCTAAATTGCTGTATAAGTTTTCTACATCTCCCCGGTGAACCTGCATCGGAGTTCTGGTATAAGCCGGCGGCAAAACAAAGAGTCCATCCCGTTTACGTGCCAAATCCCAATCCTTGCCGGAACGTAAATGATCTACCAAAGAACGATACTTATGTTGAATAAAGATTCCCACATTAGAAATTTCTGAATTGACCATATTTGACAGAACAAAGTCAATTAACCGGTAGCGTCCAGCAAAGGGAATTGAGGCCAATGAACGGGAGCGGCTTAATTCTCCTAAATGTTCTTCTGCTTCATTGAGGTTGATAATCCCCATTAAATCAATCATATCTTATTCCTCCCTTTTGCAAAGCGCATCTTCTGGCGGACTGCAGGAAAGACTTGCCTCAATCGTAGTATGGGGTGGAATAATCATATCAATATCCAATACTACAATCTTCTGCTGCCCATCCAGCTTCTTAGCAGCTACTACTGTTCCTTGTTTCAGTACTGTTTTACGTCCAATAATCGCCTTGTCCGTCACAACATGATCTTCAATATGTGCACCTGACATAATAATGGAATTTTTCACCTTAGCACCTGGTCCGACATAAACATCCGGAAAAAGAACCGAATTTTCTACTTCACCTAAAATCAAACATCCCTCTGCAATAATCGAATTCGTTATTTTAGCCGTAGTAGAAGTATAATGGGGCGGCCGCGGAGGGTTCGAAGAATAAATACGCCACTTTGAATCATATAAATTCAGCTCGGGTTTCTCTCCCAGCAAATCCATATTGGCCTGCCAATAGCTTTCCACGGTCCCCACGTCCTTCCAGTATCCTCTGAAAGAATAGGCTCTCAGGTTGCGCTTATCTGCCAGCATTTTTGGAATTATATCATGACCAAAGTCATGAGTTGAATCTTGATTAAGCTCGTCTTCGAACAAATATTTCTTTAAAACGGGCCAACTAAATATATAGATTCCCATAGATGCCAAATTGCTTTTTGGTTCTGCAGGTTTTTCCTCAAAGTCAATAATACGCTGTTCATTGTCCGTATTCATAATTCCAAACCGGCTGGCTTCATCAAGAGGAACTTCGATAACCGCAATGGTAGCATCCGCCTGCTGCTTTTGATGAAATTCCAGCATCAAAGAGTAATCCATTTTATAAATATGGTCTCCTGATAATATGAGTACGGTTTCCGGATTAAACCGATCGATAAAATTGCTGTTCTGACAAATCGCATCTGCCGTACCTTTATACCATTCTCCCCCCTGCTCTTTTACATAAGGAGGGAGTACAAATACACCGCCGTTCATTCGATCCAAATCCCAGGCACTGCCAATACCGATATAACTATTTAAGGCTAAAGGCTTGTACTGGGTAAGCACACCAACCGTGTCAATTCCCGAATTATTACAATTGCTTAAGGGAAAATCAATAATACGGTACTTACCGCCAAAGGGAACTGCTGGTTTGGCTAATTTCTGTGTCAAAATACCAAGACGACTTCCTTGTCCACCTGCCAATAACATAGCTACACACGCTTTTTTGTGCATAATAACGCCCCCTACTATTAAAAGTCTTTCATAACTTCTTCCAACACCTTTATGTTTATTTAGGACGCTACCTTCCGCTCATTTCTCAGTCTTTTTTAGGTAGATAGTAGCTAAAGGCGGAAGGGTGATCGCCAAGGAGTGAGAATGATTATGCCAAGCCATCTCTTCTGCTGCTAATACTCCTGTATTTTTTTGTCCCGATCCTCCGAACTCCTCCCAATCACTGTTAAAGATTTCTAGGTAAGATCCCTCTACAGGTACGCCGATTCGGTAAGCCTGATGCACGTTAGGTGTAAAATTACACACCACCAGCAGCGTTTCCTCTGGATTAGCAGTCTTACGCATAAAACAAATCACGCTTTGCGTATAGTCGCTGCAGTCAATCCATTCAAATCCTTGCCAATTGCCATCTACAACCCATAAAGATCGTTCCTCTTTATAAAAATGATTTAACCTGCGACAATACTCCTGCAGTTTTTTATGCATAGGGGACTCCACTAAGTGCCAGTCCAGACTCTCATGATCCTGCCATTCAATAAATTGGCCAAACTCACTGCCCATAAATAATAATTTTTTTCCCGGATGAGCCATCCAATAACCATAAAAAGCACGCAGATTAGCAAATTTTTGCCAATAGTCACCAGGCATTTTATTGAGCATTGATTTCTTTCCATGAACCACTTCATCGTGAGATAAAGGCAGAATGAAATTTTCTGAAAAAGCATACATAAACGAAAAGGTTAACAAATGATGATTCCATTTTCGATGAACTGGATCGATTTCCATATATCGCAGCATATCATTCATCCAGCCCATATTCCATTTGAAGTTAAAACCCAAGCCGCCGCTATAGGTCGGCCAAGATACCATGGGCCAGGAAGTTGATTCTTCTGCCATCATAAGCACATTAGGCCGCTGTGCAAACACGACTTCATTCAGCTTGCGCAAAAAAGCTGCCCCTTCCAGATTGCCATCACCCCCATATTGATTGGGCGTCCAATCCCCAGCTTCTCTGCCATAATTTAAATACAAGATATTAGAAACCGCATCCACCCGAATACCATCAATATGATAGACATCCAGCCAGAATACAGCATTGGAAATCAGGAAACTCAGCACTTCCGTGCGTCCTAAATCGAAATTGGCAGTACCCCAGCCTTTATTCTCCGCCCGCTGGGCATCAGCATACTCGTATAATGCAGTACCATCAAACTGCCTAAGTCCATGATCATCTTTGCAAAAATGCCCTGGTACCCAGTCTACAATCACACCAATTTCATATTCATGACATACATCAACCAGATACATAAAATCTTCTGGCGTACCGTAACGGCTGGTAATGGCATAATATCCTGTCGCTTGATAGCCCCAAGATCCATCAAAAGGATGTTCGGCAACTGGCATGATCTCAATGTGCGTATAGCCCATAGCAGATGCATATTGGGGAAGGAGCTCTGCCAGCTCACGATATGTCAGCACAGCGTTGTCTGCCCCTCGCCGCCACGATCCTAAATGCACTTCATAAATCAATAGGGGCTGCTGATTTACAGGCTGCCACTTCCTAGACTGCCATTTTTTGTCTTTCCATTGATAACCATTTAAATCGTAGACCACCGAAGCGGTTTCCGGCCGAAGCTGAGAATAAAAAGCATAAGGATCCGCCTTCATATGCGTCTGTCCGCCAGCAGCCTGGATTTCATATTTATAGATATCTCCTGCCACAAGATCCGGAATAAACAGCAGCCATACACCTGATTCCCCTACGCGATTCATCTTATGACCCTCGCCCTGCCAGGCATTAAAATCTCCGACAACTCGTACTCCCTTAGCATTTGGTGCCCATACCGTAAAGCGTACACCTCGTTTGCCATTCTCGGTGAGAACATGAGCCCCCAGCAACTGATAGCTTCGAAAGTTACTGCCTTCATGAAACAGATACAAATCGTCTTGACTGATTGGTGAAATAGGAACTGCCATATAATACCTCCCCTATCACTATTCACAGACTATGGTTTGGTAATGACTACGGGTTTTGTATGCCAAATATCGCGGGCATATTCACAAATGGTGCGATCACTTGAGAAAATACCTGCTTGTGCAATGTTATGAATGCTCATTTCGATCCATTTATTTTTTTGTTTATAGCGTTTGTCTAATTCGACCTGCGCTTTTGCATAGGCATCAAAATCTCGTAAGACAAAAAATTCATCATTGTCGGCAAGTAAGGAATTATACAAGGGTCTAAACTCTTCTCTCTGATAGGGCAAAAAGCCGTTAACCAATTGTTCCAAAACGGTCTTAATCCGTATATCGCTGTTGTACACCTGCCAAGCATCGTATCCGCCGTGATTATAGTAATCAAACACCTGTTGGCTGGTCAATCCGAAAATAAAGATATTATCATCGCCCACCGCATCATGGATTTCCACATTTGCTCCATCCAGCGTACCAATGGTTACTGCGCCGTTCAGCATAAACTTCATATTACCTGTTCCTGAAGCCTCTTTACTGGCTGTTGATATTTGCTCACTCACATCGGCTGCTGGAAACAGCAGTTCTCCTAAGGAGACGCTATAATTTTCTAAAAAGATGACCTTCAACTTACCTTTAATATCCTTATCCTTATTAATTAACGAAGCCAGAACACTAATCAATTTAATCGTCTGTTTTGCAATATAGTAACCTGGTGCTGCTTTACCAGCGAAAATAAAGGTCCGAGGCGTAATGGCCAAAGAAGGATTTTCCTTTAATCGGTTATACAAATCCATAATATGAAAGACATTCAGTATTTGGCGTTTGTAAGAATGAATGCGTTTAATATGAACATCAAAAATGGAACGGGCATCTACGGTAACACCTGTTTTTTCCTTAATGTACTTCGCTAATATCTTTTTATTATTGTGTTTCACTTTCCGGACTTTTTCTTGTATGATCTTATCCGTGGCAAATCGCCCAAATTCCTCTAAGCTCTGAGGGTCGGTGATCCAGCCTGATCCAATGCAGTCGCTTATAATCCCGGCAAGCTCAGGGTTAGCTTTTAACAGCCACCGCCGATGGGTAATACCATTTGTTTTATTATTAAACTTTTTGGGATAAAATTTATGGAAATTTGACATAATGTGTTCTTTTAAGATGTCTGTATGTATTTGAGCAACACCATTTACACTATGACTGCCAACTACAGCAAGCCTGGCCATATGCACCATATTATCAGCAATCACTGCCATGCTTCGAATTCGCTCCCAGTCTCCGGGATAGGCATCCCATAAACTGCGGCACACGCGTTCATTAATTTCATGTACAATCATATACATTCTTGGAAGCAGCGACTTAAACATCTCAACTGGCCATGTTTCTAAGGCTTCCGGCATAATGGTGTGATTGGTATAGGAAATGGTTTCCGTAGTAATCTTCCAGGCATCATCCCAAGATAATTCCTCCTGATCCATCAATAAACGCATCAGCTCAGGTACAGCGATGGCCGGATGGGTATCATTAATATGAACAGCTACTCTTTTCGGCAATTGCTTCATGGAGCTATACCTCTTCTTGTAACGCCGGATGATACTCTGCAGTCCAGCAGAAACAAAGAAGTACTGCTGTTTTAAACGCAATAGACGTCCTTCATAAAAATTATCCTGTGGATATAATATTTTTGATATTAAACCAACGGAGGATCGATACTCCATGGCTTCCAAATATTCACCCCGATTAAAGGAAGCTAAATCAAAAGTGTCATGTAACGATTCTGCATTCCACAATCGCAGCGTATTCACCGTATTATTATGATAGCCAGCAAGGGGAACATCATAAGGTACTGCCAATACAGCCTCATAATTTTCATGAGTAAATACCCATCGCTCTCCTTGCTGGCTACTATTAATGGTGCCGCCAAATTTGACCTCTACTGCTTTATCTGCTTTACGGAATTCCCAGGCATACCCATCCTGAAGCCAGTTATCAGGCAATTCGACTTGATTATGATCAACAATCTTTTGCTCGAATAAACCATAAGTATAGCGGATGCCGCAGCCATGTCCCGGTATACCAACAGCTGCCATGGATTCCATAAAGCAGGCTGCTAAACGACCCAATCCACCATTCCCCAGACCCGGATCTGCTTCTTGTTTTTCCAGTTCGTTTAAGTCAATCCCCAGCTCTTCCAGGGCCTCTCGATAGATTTCCTTGACTCCCCCATTGACTAAGTGCATATCCAGTGCTTTTCCCAGTAAAAACTCCATGGAAAAGTAGTAAACCTGCTTTACACCCGTCTCACTATACTGTTTATTCGTCTCCATCCAATTCTTACTAATGCAATCACGAATAACTCGGCTTAGGGCCATATATTTATTATTAATAGACGCTTCCTCAATTCCTTTACCAAACATCGTTTGCAGATTGTTTACAAAAATGGCTTTGAATTCATCTTTATCCATTAACATGCAGCCTGTCCCCCTTATTCAAAATTACAATATTTATATGTAATGGTATTGGATAATCTTGTTGTTTTGTAAAAAAATTATATGATTTCTCTTATCGTATTACTTGTCCATTTGTCCGAAAAAACCCTTCTTTTTTTGCAGGAAATTTTTGCATTTTTGTGTAAATTCATGCTGTATCATTACAATATTTCGTAAGCGCATTATAAAACGAGAGCATACTTTACGCATAAGTATACTCTCGCTGCTTTTTCATCCTCTTATAGTTGACTCTCCCAGATGCCAGGTTTCTGCAGCATATTCCCGTATTGTTTTATCACTGGAAAATAAACCGGAATGAGCGATATTTTCCAGACACATCGACTGCCAATGCTGTCTCTGACGAAATGTATCGTCTAACCGTTTATGAGCATCGGCATAAGCTGCAAAATCCTTTAAAACAAAGAATTCATCATTATTACGCAGCAAATAATCATACAGGGGTCTAAACTCTTCTCTTTCATCAGGCAGATACCCATTTACCAGCTGCTCAATTACTTTTTTGACCCGCATATCTTCATTATAGACATCCCAGGCATTGTAGCCTCCATGCTTATAGTAATCAAGCGCCTGCTGGGCGGTGAGACCAAAAATAATAATATTTTCCGGGCCAACTGCTTCTTTGATCTCAATATTAGCACCATCTAATGTTCCAATGGTAACAGCCCCGTTCATCATAAACTTCATATTTCCGGTTCCAGAAGCTTCCTTGCTGGCAGTAGAAATTTGTTCACTCACATCGGCTGCAGGAAACAGCATTTCCCCTAAGGATACACTATAATTCTCCATGAAAACTACTTTTAGTTTATCTTGTATTGTTTTGTCATGATTAATAACAGATCCCAGGATATTAATCAATTTGACCGTTTGTTTGGCTATATAATAGCCTGGTGCAGCCTTTCCTGCGAAAATAAAGGTGCGTGGAACCATGTCTAATTGCGGATTTAATTTCAATTCATTATATAGATGCATAATATGCAATACATTTAATATTTGGCGCTTATAAGCATGAATCCGTTTGATTTGTATATCAAAAATAGAATGGAGATTCACAGATATCCCATAATGACTGTAAATATGATCAACCAGCTTTATTTTATTCTTAAGCTTTATAGTCCCTAATTGTTCTTTAAAAACAGTATCTTGGGAGTACTTACGCAACAGCAGCAGTTCCTTTGGATCAGCAATCCAGTGGGTTCCGATTGCATTATTAATTAAATCCGTAAGCAGCGGATTGGCTTTTAGTAGCCAACGACGATGTGTAATGCCGTTTGTTTTATTATGAAATTTAGTAGGATCATATTGATAAAAATTATGCATCAGATGTTGCTGCAAAATCTCCGAATGCAGCTTCGCCACCCCATTAACGCTATGGCTGCCTACTACTGCCAGACGTGCCATATGTATTACGCCATCGGCAATCACTGCCATATCTCTGATACGTCCCCACTGTCCAGGATATTGTTCCCAAAGATCTTTACAGAATCGCTGGTTAATTTCTTCAATCACCATATAAATCCGGGGCAGCAAGTTCTGGAACATCTCCACCGGCCATGTTTCAAGAGCCTCAGGCAGCACAGTATGATTGGTATAGGATATGGTCTTAGTTGTAATCTGCCAAGCCTCATCCCAACCGAGATTCTCCTCATCAATTAAGATTCGCATCAATTCCGGAACAGCTAAAGCTGGATGCGTATCATTAATGTGTACGCCGATTTTATCAGGAAAGAGTTGAATCCTATGATTCGCAGACTTAAATCTTTTTAGAATACTTTGCAATCCGGCAGAAACAAAAAAATATTCCTGTTTTAATCGCAGCAGACGTCCTTCAGGATGGGTATCATCGGGATATAAGTACTTAGAAATTCGCTCCACTGAATTCTTATATTCTATCGCTTTTAAGAAATCATTCCGATTACGGAATGCAAAATAGCAGTCGTTATGTGCCAATTCTGCGCTCCATAACCTGAGAGTATTGACCGTATTATTTTGATATCCGATCATAGGAATATCATAAGGAACCGCTAATATCACTTCCGCATTCTCATGAAAATAATAGGTTCTGCCATCTGCTTTTACTACGCTTCTTACATGACCGCCAAAGGCAACTTCTACTGCTTTATTCGTTCTACGATATTCCCATATATAACCATCTTTCAACCAGTTATCCGGTAATTCCACTTGATAATTCTTGACTATTTTCTGCTCAAACAATCCATAGGTATATCGAATACCGCAGCCATGCCCCGGAAGTGATAAGGCTGCCATGGAATCTAGAAAACAAGCAGCAAGTCTCCCAAGTCCCCCATTGCCAAGTCCTGCATCCGGCTCTTCCTGCAGCAATACAGATAAATCAATCCCCAGTTCTTTAAGTCCGGTCTGACAAACCTCTTTCACTCCTAGATTGAGCAGGTTCATATCCAGCAATTTACCTAATAGAAATTCTATTGAAAAATAATAGATTTGTTTATCGCCCTTGGCCTTATACTGCTGATTGGTCTTTATCCAATTTGGACTGATATAATCCCGCAGCAGGCTCCCCAACGCTATATACTGATCGTGAATACTGGATTCTTCAAGACTTTTGCCATGCAGGGCTTGTAATTTTTTACTATACGCGTCTTTAAATCCTTCTTTATCCATCAACAAAAAAAACCTCCTGAAAATGACTAATTCTGAAGGATAATCTTTTGCTCACTCCCCTGTACTTATACGATGGTCCCCTTTGCCACTACGAGAGGATAGTTCTTCTCCCCTTTTAACCATTTACCTTGGGTAATACATACATTTTTATCACAGATTACATTTTCAATAATTGCATTTTCAGCTATTTCACATTTTTGCATAATAATACTGTCCTTAATATATGCACCTTTATGTACCTTGACGCCGCGAAACAATATACTGTTTTCCACACGTCCCTCAATGATGCAGCCATTGGCAATCATCGTATTAAAGGCTCTGGCATTTTCCTTATACTTGACCGGGGCTTCATCTTTTACTTTCGTGTACACAAGTCCTGATTTGAAGAATAATTCCTCCCACTTCTCCGGCCTAAGCAAATCCATATTGTGACGATAATAATTTTTTATGGAATCAATCCTGGCCGCATATCCCTTATAAGGATAACCAAACATCTTTAGTTTATCTATATTTTTAATTAAAACGTCCTTTACAAAATCCCAGCCGCCTCGTGCCTGGCAGTCTTTGATCAATTCTACCAATAACCCCTTTTCAATCAGATACATCTCCATGGAAACTTTACGGGACGAGGTTCTAGATGATTGACTGCCCATGTCGCTAATTCGGCCGTCAGGCTGACAATCCAGAATGGTATATTGGGAAAGTTCATCCTCTGCATCATATTCCTTATATAATATTGTAATGTCTGCATTCATATCTTTATGAAACTTAAAAGCTTTACGATAATTCAAGTTGCAGACAATATGACTGCCAGCAATCAGCATATATTCCTGCCTGCTGCTTTCAATGTAGTCTAAATTATTATAAAAATTTTCTACACTCCCCCGGCATCCTCCCGATGAATACGGATTAGGATTAGGAGGTAAGATAAATAAACCATCTCTTTTCCGGGCTAAATCCCACTCCTTCCCTGAACGCAAATGATCCATTAATGCCCGATATTTATCTTGTACCAAAATCCCTACATTCTGCATTCCTGAATTCACCATATTGGATAAAATAAAATCAATCAACCGATACCTGCCGCCAAAAGGAAGAGCCGCCAATGGTCTTCCCATAGTGAGCTCTTTTAAAAGATCCTGACCAAGATTCAAATTAATAATTCCCATAACGTTTTGCATCTTATCCCACCTGTTTTTGTTTACTTATCATATGATTCTCTAGAATTTGAGCATCACTGGGTATGATGATGTTTTCTTCTATGACACATATCCCTTCATGATTGATGGAACCAATCAAAGCGCCTTCTTCGATTAAGCTTTTTCGTCCGATAATTCCTCGGTAAATCTGCGCGTCTCTGCTGATAGTAACATAGGGCATAACAATGGAATCCTTAATGATAGCCCCTTCCTCAATATGTACACCGGGAAAAATTACAGAATGTTCCACCTCGCCTAAAATTGAGCAGCCTTCACTCACCAAAGAACGAGTGATCTTTGCCGTAGTGCCAATATAATGGGCCGGCCTGGTAGGATTTACAGAATAAACCCGCCAATTAGGATTGTATAAGTCCAGCTCCGGCTCATCCGCTAATAAATCCATATTCGCTTCCCAAAAGCTTTCTACTGTTCCTACATCCTTCCAATATCCTTTAAAATAATATGCAAATAAACGATGACCATCCATCAATAATTTAGGAATGATATCTTTGCCGAAATCATGACTGGAAAGGGCATTTTTGCGGTCATCTTCTAAACACTTTCGCAATAAACGCCAATTAAAAATGTAAATTCCCATGGAGGCCAAATTACTGTTCGCTTCTTTAGGCTTTTCAATAAATTCTGTAATTCTGCCCTGTTCATCCGTATTCATAATGCCAAAGCGCGAGGTCTCATGCCAAGGTACTTCAATTACCGAAATCGTAGCTTCTGCTTTTTGCTTCTTATGGCGCTCCAGCATTAGTGAATAATCCATGTTGTAAATATGATCACCTGATAAGACCAATACATAGTTAGGGTTGATCATATCAATAAAATTTAAATTTTGATATATTGCATCTGCTGTCCCTTTATACCATTCTGCACCACCTTCCTGGGCATAAGGAGGCAAAACATACACCCCGCCGTCTCTGCGATCCAAGTCCCATGGACTACCGATTCCGATATAGCTGTGCAAAGCCAGAGGACGATACTGGGTCAACACTCCCACCGTATCAATTCCAGAGTTGTGGCAATTGCTCAAAGGAAAATCGATAATACGATACTTACCGCCAAAAGGCACGGCTGGCTTCGCGATCTTGCTTGTCAAGCTTCCCAGCCTGCTTCCCTGCCCACCTGCTAATATCATAGCAATACATTCCTTTTTACGCATAACATAAATCCCCCATTCATTTTCTACCCATGCCACAAAAACTCATGCAGCCCATTTCCTATACTATGCGCGACCATTTCCAAACATGACTATTTTTTTATGAGCAGGTTTATTTATTTGTAAAATTTTTCCTTTTTCTATATTGGACATACTCATACCATATTCCTGTCTTGAATTATTTTTTTTATAAAAAAACAGATGTAGCTGCATTGCTATATCTGTAAAAATATCTTTACTTTTGTTTCTGTAAAGAGAACGTTAACCGCAGAGGGCGCAGAGGACACTGAGAGGATAGAATATTTTAAACCCAATATCTTCTCTGTGTTCTCTGCGCCTCTGCGGTTCATTATTTTTTATTTTTCAAACTAGTAATTGTATAAATAACTCCACTAAACGAGGATCAAATTGGGTGCCTGCGCATTTGCGCAGTTCGGCGATTGCAGTTTCATGACTCATTGCTTTGCGTTGAGGACGATCATTGGTCATAGCATCATACGAATCTACAATGGATAAAATACGGCATTCCACAGGAATTTCATTACCTCCAATACCCAAAGGGTATCCTGTTCCATCCCACCTTTCATGATGCTTTAGTATCCACTCCGAAATTGGTTCTAATTCTGGAGTGGTTTGGGCGATACGATAACCAATTTCTGAATGCTGTTTCATAATTGTAAATTCTTCTTTAGTGAACGGAAATGGCTTAAATAAAATCTCATCAGATATTCCAACTTTTCCCAAGTCATGATATTGAGCAAAAAGGCGAAGATCTGCAAAGCTTTGCTTAGGTACACCTGCGGCATTTGCCAAAGACACTATGAATTCCTTCATCCGTTCGCCATGTCCCTCTGTAATAAAGTCTCGAGCTTCTAAGGCACTCATTAATGCTTGAACAATTGTATTTTTGTTACTTTGATGACGCTGCAATTTTTCTCTGTACATATAGTTATCTGCTTCTTTAAACAAAGCATTCATATCCGTAGGAGTTTCTTTGGTTACAGCAAATCCGATCGACAAGCTAAGAGGTACAATAGGCCTGCTGCCATTGTATTCTTCGATTAATTTATGAATACGAGAACAAGCAATTTTAAAAGCGGATCGGGAATTAGAAGGAAGCAGTACAGCAAATTCATCTCCGCCAATTCGCGCAATTAAATCCTGTGGATGAAATGCCTTTTTAAGAACACCAGCGACAGCTTTCAAAACTTCATCGCCCATACTATGACCTAACGTATCATTCACAAGTTTTAAGCCGTCCAAATCACAAATGATAATCCCTGCAGCCACATTGCGTATAGCGCTCATTCTTCTCATTTCTTCTTCGAAATAGGCCCGATTGTATAAACCAGTCATTGCATCATGCTGGCTCAAATAAGCCAGCTTTTCCTCGATTTGCCTTCGATTCGTTACATCGCGGACAATTGCCAGAACTTCCTCGTCACCACTTGGTACAATCCGTGCTTCAAAATAATATTGATTTTGGTCCTTTGTCATTTGGAATTCATAGATTTGCAGCTTTCCACGCGTAACCGCTTCCACGACTGCGTCCATCGTCTGTTCGGCAAGATTTGGCTGAAAGACTTGAAAAACACTTTCCCCAATGATTTCATCGGAGCATAAATAGTACAAATGGGGACTATTTATTTTGCAATCCATTATAATACTGTCACACCGTATAAGAAACATATTATCCGGAATGGCATTAATCAGTGCCTGATTGTTACTTTGAATTTTATGAAGCTCGATTTCCCTTCGCTTTCGTCTCCGAATATCACGGATTACAGCTAATATACACTCTCTTCCAGCAATTTCGGCATTTTTCAAATTAATTTCCACCCAGATGTTTTCTCCATTTTTCCTTTGGATCATCCATTCAAAAAGCTGGGATTTTCCCGCCGCAGCCCGGTGAATCCATTCTAACGCATCCTTCCCACTATAGGGTAATTGATGATTGCCCAGTCCATCTAAACCTCGTGAAATCATTTCCTCACGAGAAAAACCATACAACTCTTCAACCTTTTGATTACTATCGATAATTTCTCCTGTAGCAGCATCATGAACAATAATTCCATCACTGGCTGCATCAAATATTGCCCGATAATTGGCTTGAGAGATCTGTAAAGCTTTTTGGGTTTGTCTGCGTTCTATAAGCTCAGTTTTATAGGTAGTAAATAAATTGGCATTATCAAGAGCAATCGAAGCTAATTCAGCAAAGCGTGTTAATAAATCAAGTTCACTTACTTTAAACCTCCTTTCTGGCTCAGCAAAGGACAAGCCTAATGTGCCAAATACTTTTCCTTCTGACTTAAAAGGCACCTGTACCGTACAATGCATATTGTCAAAATAGGGATCTGTAAAACGTTTCTCCCATGTACTATAATCATCGACCACTTTAATTTTCCCGATCCTGTACACTTCCCCAACCAGCCCATCCGTCAGCTTATCCAGGCGGCCAGTCTCCCCTTCATAGGCACCTGTACCGATCAGCCTTCTGCAAACGCCCTGTTCTTCATCGATTAAACATAGATATCCATGAGGCGTATTAATAAGTTTCGCTGCACTTACAACGATATCCCGTAATAATTCATTTGAATTCAAACGGTTCATAAGTCCCAAAGCAGTTTCATTCAGTGAAACCAGCACTAAGTTTTGTCTGCGAATTTCCTCTTCACGGCTGAGCAGCTCATCTAGCTGCTGCCGCAATTCTTCTTCTGACGCTAAGCGCTCTTCGCCTAAAACCTCAAGAGCAATGTTTTGTGTCATTAATGTTTTCTGAGACTGCTTAATAAGACGATAGAGCAACCACCCCGTACATAAAATAAAAAACCAGCCCTTTGATATGGCTAAAGCAGTGATGATCTTTATATCATTAAATATTTGCTCAATCATGCTATCTGAAAACAATACCCATACACTGCCTAATAAAATATAAATAATTGCAATACCCAATGGACTTTTTGGTATAGATTCTCTATTCATCATACTCACTCCTGATTCAGCATCTTCATAACTGACATAAAAAAACATCAATAACTGGCAATTTAGGAAATTTTTTAAATAAAAGAATTATTATTACATAATCTTCGACATTTTTTTTGGTTTTCCTATTCTTGTTTGTTAAATTTTTCTAATCATTCATTCGACTCTATTTAGTGATTACAAAATAGAAAAAGGCTGGCATGCCCGTAAAAAAAATAACCGTTCTTCTTATCAGTATAAAAAAAGCAACGAAACGCGAAGACGCGAAGAATACAAAGGACACGAAGGAATAGTAAGTATGGCCCCCTTCGTGTCCTTCCTGTTCTTCGTACCTTCGCGGTTCAAAAGGTTTTAATTTTTACTCTCCTTTGTGTTTCAACGTTCTCCTCAAAAATTATAAATTCGGATGCTAAAAAAAGCAGCCACTTTTCAAAATGGCTGCTTTCTCAATACTCTACTCTTATTTAAAAGAATCATAAATCTTTTGGTATTCGGGTGTTGGGGAAATCGGTGTATAAATGTATAGATGAATACCATTTGGGTCATTCACTACAAAGCTTCTTTCACCCCAATGCTTATCCTGCATCTCTTGATATATAATGACGCCTTCTTCCTTGAGGCGCTTATATTCAGCGTCTACATCATCCACCTGGAAGGAAATAATTAAACCCTTTCCATTAAAAAACTCCCCTTCTTCTCTTTGGGGTAATGTAAAGCTAATACCATTGGTCGGCAAGTCCTTTGCAATTAATTCTATGTACCAATCACTTTCATATACTAATTGAAAATCAAAATGCTTCATATAGAATTCCTTCGACTCTTGCAGTTTATTTGTATTAATAGTTGAATCAACACGTTTTATTTGCATAAAAAATCTCTCCTCTCACTATAGACATTCCATATTTTTGTCCTTATATCAAGCCAATATACAAGTATTATCAAAATAACCGTTCTTATATATGACACTATAGTATTTATTCACCATTATACACTAAAGTCCTTCTAAAGAACATAGCGCTCCCGCGGAAAACAGCTATAGGCCGCGTGAACAGGCAAAGGATAAAAAAGAACGAGTGGCTGCATAGATATGACAGCCACTCGTGTATTACATCTTTTCGACAATTGTTGCTACGCCCTGGCCTCCGCCAATGCATAGTGTTGCCAAGCCTACTTTCGCATCTCGTTGTTTCATGGCATACAGCAGTGTCACTAAAATTCTGGCACCACTCGCGCCCACCGGATGTCCAAGAGCAATAGCCCCCCCATTTACATTCACCTTGCTCTGATCAAAACCCAATTCCTTACCCACAGCTAGAAATTGAGCGGCAAAGGCTTCATTCGCCTCAATTAAATCTAAGTCTGCTACCGTCAGTTTCGCTTTATCCAGTGCCTTTTGCGTCGCAGGCACTGGTCCGATCCCCATAATACCAGGATCAACGCCAGCAGAACCGGAAGAAACAAAACGAGCGATTGGTGTAAGACCTAGTTCCTTCGCTTTATCCAAGGACATCACAACCAATGCAGCAGCTCCATCATTCAGACCGGAAGCATTTCCTGCTGTTACAGTGCCATCTTTCTTAAAAGCAGTACGTAATGCTGCTAATTTCTCAACGGTAGTTCCTTTTTTGGGATGTTCATCAGCAGCAAAAACAATTGGCTCCCCTTTTTTCTGAGGAATCACTACAGGGATAATTTCATCTTCGAAACGGCCTTCCAGAATGGCATGCAGTGCCTTTCCCTGGCTGCTGGCTGCTAACTCATCCTGCATGTGGCGAGTAATGCCATATTGCTGTGCTACATTTTCTGCAGTAATGCCCATATGATAATCATTAGTTGCACACCATAGACCATCCTTAATCATGGAATCAATTAATTCGCTATGCCCCATCCGATAACCCCGACGTGCTTTTTCCAGTAAATAAGGGGCATTACTCATGCTTTCCATACCACCGGCTACTACCACATCCCCATCGCCAGCTAAAATAGTCCGAGCTGCCAGATTTACAGCTTCTAAACCGGAACCGCATACCTTATTAATGCTCAAGGCAGGAATCTGAAGCGGCACTCCCGCTTTAAGAGCAGCTTGACGAGCAGGATTTTGTCCTAAACCAGCCTGCAGTACATTACCCATTATGACTTCACTTACTTGTGATGGATCGATATTGGCTCTTCTAATCGCTTCCTTAATGACCAATGCTCCCAGTTCTACAGCAGAAACATCCGCAAGACTGCCATTATAAGCACCAATTGCAGTACGAACTGCACTCACAATTACAACTTCTTTCATTTTACCAGCCACCTTTTGTAGTCTTTCTATATAAACCCTAATTACGATTTATAACGGAATCCTGTTCTCATACTTACTTTTCTAATTGCTCTAAGCCCTTCATCACCCCAACATGATCAGAAATTATAAGTTTTGCTTCTGTCTTGGCAACCACTTCTTCTACGGTTGTAAAAGGTGAGATTTCTTCTAGCAGCAGCCCATCTGATGTTACTTTAATTACAGCAAGCTCTGTAACAATTAGAGATACAACCCCTTTACCTGTTAAAGGAAGGCTGCATGTTTTCAGGATTTTTGCTGCCCCATCTTTTGCTGTATGCTCCATGGCAACAATTACCTTCTTCGCTCCAGCTACTAAATCCATGGCACCACCCATGCCTGGAACCATTTTCCCAGGGATCATCCAATTTGCCAAATTACCATCCTGATCAACCTGCAATCCACCAAGCACAGTCACATCTACATGACCGCCCCGAATCAAGGCAAAAGACATGAAACTGTCAAAAGTAGCTCCTCCTGGAAAAATACCTGAAGGTTTCCCTCCCGCATTCACTAAATCAGGATCGACCTCACTGCCAACAGGAGCCAGTCCGACAAAACCATTTTCTGACTGCAAGGTTATGTTAATGCCCTCCGGTAAATAATTAGAAACGAGTGTAGGCAAGCCAATTCCCAAATTTACTACATCCCCGTCGCGCATTTCTCCAGCCACTCTACAAGCGATTAATTCTTTTGCACTGTATGTTTTCATTACGAAATCCTCCCGCAGCAGACAACTTTGTCAACCAGAATCCCTGGGGTCATTACTTCATCCGGCTTAATCTCGCCCACTTCAACCACTTCTTCCACTTCCACAATCACCAAGTCTGCGGCTAATGCCATAATTGGATTAAAATTTCGCGCCGACTGACGATATACCAGGTTACCGGCTTTATCGGCCTTATATGCTTTCAATAGAGCGATATCGGCTCTTAAAGGCAATTCCAGGAGATACTCTTTCCCATTCACCAGTAATTTTTCTTTGCCTTCCTCCACCACTGTTCCCAACCCTGTAGGAGTCAAAATGCCTCCTAAACCAGCACCACCAGCTCGAATTCTTTCAGCAAGAGTCCCCTGAGGTACAAGCTCAACTTCGGTCTCGCCAGCAATCATCTGCCTGCCGGTTTCTGGATTTGTCCCAATATGCGAGGCAATGATCTTTTTTACCTGCCGGTTCACGATCAATGGCCCCACACCTGTATCAGGTGTAGCTGTATCACTGGTAATCAGCGTAAGATCTTTCACACCTTGCTCTACTAATATGCGGACTAAGGCTGCCGGTGCTCCAACTCCCATAAATCCGCCCATCATGACTGACACCTTATCTTCAAAAAGGGCAGCTAGTTCTTCTTGACTTATAACCTTACTCATCCCGTGCTCCTCCTTTAACTAAAAAGCAGTTCATCCCATCACTTCTTGTAGCTAAATGAATTGCAAAAATCATGCCAACCCCTCTATGCCAATAAATAAAGGAGCCATAAGAAATGGCTCCTTCACTTATTTCTATTTTTTTATAAAGAAGAATTGCTCGATTGGATCCACCTGAATCTCAGCCATTCCTATCCAGGGGCTGAACAAATCGCAATCGCTGCATTTCTGCAGCAAATACCCTTGTTAAAAACCACCTTCATATCCTTTCTAATTATCAAGAAATTTTCTTCTGATTTTCTTAATAATTAGAAACCTATTTGTCATCAGACATCGAGTCCACTTTAATTTTATTGTAAAGGGTGGCAACAGAAATTCCCAACTCCTTGGCAATCCGTTGTTTCGCCTCAACACTCGTTCCATAATGGGCAATGGCATTTTGTATCGTTCTTCTTTCAAATTCCTGAACCATCTGGGACAAGGAGTGGATCGAATTTCTTGCTTCATCATCTACCTTAAACCATTTAGGCAGATGAAGAGTTGTAATCACATTATCCTCACACATATTAACCGCATACTCAATCACATTGCGCAATTCCCGTACATTACCAGACCATGAATAGTGCAGTAGTGCTTTTAGGATCTGCTTATCCACCTCAAAGGTCCTGCCAATCTTTTGAAAATAAAATTGGAAGAACTGATTGGCCAGTAAAATAATATCCTGCCCTCGTTCTGCAAGGGGCGGCAAATGTACATTTAACACATTCAGGCGATAGTAAACATCAGCACGGAATTTACCGTCCTGCACCATCTGATATAAATCCTTATTGGTAGCAGCCATCACCCGAATATCAACGGAAACCTCACTGGTTTCACCAACACGCCGTATGGACCGTTCCTGCAGTACACGCAATAATTTGGCCTGAACTTCCAGATTCAGCTCCGCAATTTCATCCAGGAAAATCGTTCCGCCGCTTGCAATTTCGAATAAGCCAACCCTGCCACCTTTTTTCGCTCCCGTAAAAGCTCCCTCTTCATAACCAAACAATTCACTTTCAATTAAAGAAGGTGCAATCGCTGCACAATTCAAAGCGACAAAAGGACCGAATTCACGATTGCTGGCGTTGTGTATGGCTTGGGCAAAGAGCTCTTTGCCGGTGCCGCTTTTTCCTGTTATTAAGATATCCGCATTGCCTTGAGCTGCCCTTTTTGCCACCCGTATGGCTTCCTGAATGGAACTGCTGCTGCCTATGATATCATCAAATGTATACTTGGCTTTATAAATGCGATCTACCAGGGTTTTCAACCGGCCTGTCTTTTTGGCAAAGGTCTTTATTTCTTCTGACAATCTTCGAACTTCCGTAATATCCTTTACGACTGACACGCCGCCAATGATTGCTCCTTCAACAATAATTGGAGCCATATCTACAATATATTCGGTATCTCCTTCACGCCTGTACACCCCAACAAGTGCTTCTCCCGTTGCAATGACCTGGGGAAGCTTAGCACCTGGACGGACCTTTTTAAGAGGCTGCCCGAGTATGTCCTCTTCTTTAATACTTGTAATACGGGTGTATTGTGCATTAACGTACCGAACAATCATCTGATCATCCGTTACTAAAATCCCATTATTAATAGAATTTAAGATTTGAATATACCATTTATCAGCATATTCGGAAGACGCAAACACATGTTTAAGATCATTTAAGTCATCGTGCCCTTCATGAACCATACTATCCTCCTAACCTTACTCTGTTTCTAACCACCTATCTTGCAAAATTTAATTACCTATAACAACAACCATCAGAATGTAAACTTATGTACTGCCTCCTGCAGTTCTTCTGCCATGATTGCTAAGCTCCTGCTGGAAGCAGCCAGTTCTTCTGATGCAGCTGACTGCTCTTCTATACTCGCAGAAATTTCCTGTGTTTGTTCTGCCGTACGCCTGCTGTCCGTATCCACATCACGCACTGCATACACAATTTTTTCACTGCTCTTTGCCATGCCCTGGATTTCACTTTCAATATCGCTTACTTGCGCTGCTACTTCATTTACCAAATGAGTAATTTCCCCAAATCGTTCTTTGGCATGCTGAATTACAGTTGTCCCCAATGCAGCCTCTTCTGTCCCTTTCTTCATTGCTGCGACTGCTTTATCAATTTCTATCTGAATTTCCTTAATTAATTCAGCAATTTGCTCTGCAGCGTGATGAGACTGCTCAGCTAATTTTCGTACTTCATCAGCTACTACCGCGAAACCTCGCCCTTGTTCACCAGCTCTGGCCGCCTCTATCGCAGCATTTAGAGCTAAAAGGTTAGTTTGTCCTGCAAGTGTTGAAATTACACCAACAATATTGCCGATTTCCTTTGAGCGCTCTCCCAGCACTTCTACAACAAGAGCTGAATCTGCTACTGTATCTTCAATGCTCTGCATTTGCTGGATGGCCTCTTTTACAACCTTATCCCCTTCAGAGGCAGAGCCTGCAGTTTTTTCGGTAACACCTGTCATAAAGCTATTTTTTTCTACCACCTTTTGTATTCCACCGTCCATAAATTCCATTGTTTTTAACATTTCACTGGTAGATGACTTCTGCCCTTCTGCTGCCGCTGCCACTTCAACAATCAATGAGGCTACCTGACCCGAAGACTGAGCGGATTGTTCCGAGTTAGCCGTCAGCTCCTGGGAAGATGCTGCCAGCTGTTCTGCTGTCTGCCCAATTTTTCTTAAGAGATCACGCAGAGTTCTCACCATTAGTGCAAAAGCCTTTGCCAAAGCCCCAATTTCATCTTTCGAATGAATCTCCAATTCTTCCATTGATAAATCACCCTTGGCAATACGATTCGCAAACTCACTTAATGCTTGAATTGGCTTGGCCAAGTACCCAGCGAAAAAGAAAACAATACTGATGGATATCAACAATATAATAACAAAACTAATCCCTGCAGAAAACATAAATTTTTGTAGTTTCCCCATCACCTCGTTAACAGGAACACTTACACCAATACTCCAATCCGTTCCGCTAACCGGGGCGTAAGCAATGTAATTATCAATCTTCTGATCGCTATAATGGGCAATGCCGCTTTCTCCTTTCACCATCCTGCCGGCAGCATCTTTCAAACTGACATCACTCTCTTCATCTGTCAGTAAATTTGCTTTCATTATTTTTTCCGCCTCAGGATGAACAATCACCACACCATCATTTTTTAGAATGAAGGCGCGTCCTGTCTCTCCTATCTTAATTTTTACCACATCACTCGCTGCATTCTCTAATGGGACCGATCCTCCTAGAATCCCCACTACTGCATTGCCTTTTTTAATAGGAGCAACCACTGTTATAATCGGTTTCCCGTCGACCCTCGATATTACAGGATCTGGGGCAAATGCTTGTCCTGTTGCCATAACCTTTTTAAAATAATCCCGCTGGGCAATATTCGCACTTGATCCATCTGTATAAAACACATTTCCCGCTTGATCTGTAAAAAAGAATCGGATATATTTTTTTTGCTCACGCTGTTCTTCCGTTTTTAAATAACCAATGATAGCTTGGTGATCTCCCTCCACCATCGTAGGAGAATTAGCTATTAAGGAAATCTCTGCAATGCGGGAAGTAAAAAATTCACCAACTTGGTTTCCTGTAGTTACGGCCTGTAAGGTGATATACTCCTCAGTGTCTTTAATTAGCAGTTGTTTTGTGTTCCAGTAATTAAAAGCCCATAATATACCTAATGATATTGAAATCAGTAAACCAACACCCACAAGCAATTTTGTTCGAATTGAATTCATTTTAGACTCCTTAAAAAGATATTTTTTTACAATTTTCAACAATAATCTACACAAAATAGTCGCTGATATCCTGTTTATTGCACGACAAAAGACATTTATTTTACAATAAATGTCTTTTGTCTGTTGTCATAACCACAACAGTTTATTATTTTAATTGTCACTACTCTTCCAGAGGGATTTCTAAATTCATTAGAGCGGAACTAAGACCTTTTCCATGAGCATCCAGAGATAAAGTACGAGTTACTCCACCGCCAAGTGCACTGTAAAGTACAAAATTAAGGGCACCAATGCTAGGAAGTGTATAGCGGATCACATCACCTTTTACAATTTCTGCAAAGAATTCTTTAACAACCTCTGCAGTAACATATTTTTCAAGAATGGGATATTGTGCTGGATCATGAGCAATTACGGAAATATTGGAGATATTACCTTTGTCTCCAGTTCGTGAGTGAGCAAGTTCTCTTAATTTCATCTTAGATCACCTCATAATGCAGTTTATAATTGATTAATGAACGAGGAACCAAGGCAGAGACCATGGCTACCACCTGCTTAGCAGATTTGGTAGCTCCACCGCCTCCTGCCGGACCATTTGTGTAGAGAGTCTCTACTTCATTACCAATTCGAACAGCTTCCTTCATGTTTTGCGTACGACCAGTTACTCTGGCACGCACCTCATAAGGTTCATGATCCGTTTTCGATAGGTTAGAACCGTGAAGAGAATCAATGCCAATGAGATCCAGTTTAAGCTCTTGATACAAAACGCCGATAAGATTAAGTCTTTCCTCAACAATTTCTAACGCCAGTTTTCCGCGATTTACCGCTCCCGGCCCGGCATAGCTGATTTGTCCTTCGCCCATATAGCTGTCAACATAGCCAATAGAAACTTTTAGGGATTCGGTTTTAGGCTGTCCTTTTCCGCCTGTGACTTGTATCTCATTTTCCCTAACCTGGGTAAACGTAACACCTGTAAAATCAGCCACTACATCAGGTGTGATATAGGCTGCTGGATTGTGGATTTCATAAAGCAGCTGCTCTTTGCAAGTCGCCAGCGTCACTTTACCGCCTGATCCTGGAACTTTTGTAATCACAAAGGTTCCATCTTCCTGCACCTCGGCAATAGGGAAACCTAAACGAGCCAATCCTTGTACATCTTTATAACCTGGATCTGCGAAATATCCGCCTGTAATCTGCCCGGCACATTCCAGCAGATGGCCAATCACAGTGCCTTGCCCCATGATATTCCAATTCTCCTCAGACCAATTAAATTCATACAGCAAAGGTGCCATAAACAGCGCCGGATCAGCAACCCGTCCGGTAATAATGACATCCGCATCATCACGAAGTGCTTCCACAATTGGCCTCGTACCAAGATACGCATTTGCAGAAACAATATTGTCTTTTATCGTTGACAATTTTTCACCAGTTTCTAAAATCGTGTACTCTCCATCCCGTACAACGTTTACAACATCATCCCCCGTCACTGCCGCAATTTTCAGCCCGCTAATCCCTAATTGCTGAGCAATCTCTTTGATCTTTTGCGCCCCTGCAATGGAATTAGCAGCACCCATATTGGTTATAATCTTAATGCCCTTTTTCTTGCATCCGAGCAATACAGCCTCCATACGCTGGGCTAACAGTCCATCATATCCTGCATTAGGATCTTTCATTTTAGCTTGTTGAGCGATTGCAATGGTTCTTTCTGCCAAGCACTCAAATATTAAATATTGAATATCTCCCTTTTCTACTAACTCAACTGCCGGTTCAATTCGATCACCTGAATAACCAGCACCTGAGCCGATTCTAATTGTTCTCATAGGATCACACCTCTCTATTTTTTCATAAAATCCCTAAAATGGGAAAACTCCAACAATTGCGCAAGTAATCGTCATAATGATAGAAGCCAGCCAAAGATACGGAATCGAAAACTTTTGGTGTTCTCCTAATTCAATTCCCGTAAGACCGATAATTAAGAAAGTGGCAGGAGTCAACGGACTCACCGGAAAACCTACTGTCATCTGTCCCATAAGAGCTGCCTGCGCTACAGCAAGAGGCTGAACACCCAGCATTTGTCCTACTTCAGCTACTACCGGCAAAACACCAAAATAAAAGGAGTCTGGATCAAAAATTAAACTAAGGGGCATGGATATAATCCCCATGGCAAAAGGAATATGTTGAGCTAAGGCAGGAGGAACAAAGGAAACAGCCACCTGAGCCATAGCCGTGATCATTTTTGTACCGCTCATAATCCCCACAAAGGACCCTGCAGCCAGCAAAATACTTGCCATCATTAAGGCCGCTTTGGCATGAGCATCTACACGAGCCTTTTGCTCTCCGACTTTAGGATAATTAATCATCAATGCCAATACAGTACCAATCATAAACATAGGTGCCGGATCAACGATGCCTGCAATCATTACCCCCATAACCACAAGGGCAAGAACAGCATTGATCCAAAATACGTTCGGACGTCTGAGGATTTTTTCTTCATCCTTTAATTCTCTTGTTAAAACGATATCCGTTACTTCACCATCTTTAATCCCCAGACGGCGAGCCTCTCTTTTCCCTAATAAATATGCCACGGTAAACATGTAGACTAGACCTACGATTTGAGGAATAACTAAGGGTGTAAAAACCTCAGTAACTGGTACCTTAAAGGCTGCAGCAGCTCGCAGAGTGGGTCCCGTCCAAGGCAGATAGTTAATCCCCGCCGCCATAGATACCATTAAGCACAACAGTCTCTTATCCATTTTCAGTCTCTCATAGATAGGGAGCATGGCTGGAATCGTAATCAGAAAGCACACTGCCCCTGAACCATCCAGATGAATGAGCAAAGCCAAAAGAGCAGTGCCCATTAAAATCCTAGGCGGGCTTGCACCTACGGCTTTTAAAACCCTGTTGATAATCGGATCAAATAATCCTGCATCACCCATTACACCAAAGAACAAAATTGCAAAAACAAACATAGTAGCTACTGGTGCAATATTCTGAATGCCGCTGATGATAAACTTACTAGTACCTAAGCCAAAACCGCCAAGTAATGCGGCTATAATGGGAATTACAATTAAGGCAACTAAAGGCGACATACGTTTTGTAATAATTACTGCCAGTAATATTACGATTGTTAATAAACCTAAAAGTGCTAACATCTACTTTCCTCCTTATTTTTTAGAATAAATGAATAAAATGTATTATTTTCTCTTTATTCAAATGATAATAATTACAATTGCAAGAAGCATGCCAAATCCTAATTCCTTAAGAAATGGGTATATTCAAGGATATCGCCCCATATCTTGCCTCGCTGCTTTCTGGATTTTTAGAATAATTCATTCCCATACCATACCATTCCATATCCCGCCTAGGTTAGTAGTATTTCTATTATTTTAGAATTTTTACTAATTTTTTAGAAATTTCCCCATAGATTACATCTTTGGATAAAAAAGTAATAGGAGCATCCCGCAGGACGCTCCTATCATTTTATCTGCATTTTATTATAACTTATAGTCCTAGTAGTTCCAGTATTTTTCGATCGACAATACCATTTGTTTTCAAACCTTGATCGTGCTGATATCGTTTGACAGCCTCTTCTGTATCCCTGTTAAAAAATCCATCGGCTCTCCCTTCCAAATAGCCCAGTTTTTTCAGTTTTACTTGCAATTGAACTACATCCGTACCAGTGGCTTCATATTTCAGCGTACGCTGCATGGGGATAATCTTCCCTTCAATCCGTACGGGTGTACCTACTGGCACCCATTCAAAAAGCTCTTCAATGTCGTTATTACGTAAACGAATACAGCCATGGCTGATGAAATGACCAATGCTCCATGGCCGATTGGTACCATGAATACCGTATCCCCCCCAAGGAACATCTAAGCCTAAGAAACGTGTCCCGAAAATATCGCCTGATCGAAATGACTTCCAAATCACTATCCATTCGCCGATCGGTGTCGGCGTATCTCTTTTACCAACAGCAATGCGATACGTTTTATATAATTTCCCATCATTATGCAACTCTAAAATGCGGTCGGATATTTTTACAACAATGGTTACTTTCCCTGTAGGTGCTTTCTCTGTCTGCCCTGAAATAGCAGCCAATTCCAGCTCATCTAAATACTCAAATCCCAGCATGCCAATCAATAGGCCAAATATCATCACAGACGCAATTGCGAAATAGGTCTTTCGCCAGTTTATGATTATTGAATGCATTCTAAGCACACGATTTCCCCCTATCCACTTCACCTTTCTACTATATGTAGAAAAAGTCAGAATAGAAGTTTCAAAAACCATCAAAATTATTGCTTACGATCCTATGGAAAGCAACGATTTAGAGAAAATGAAACGTCACTGTAAACGCTGATTTCTTTATGCACTGAGATAATCAGTAACCCCTCGCGCAATTGCCGCAGCAAATTCATCACGCTTCACTTCATCAGCAAGCAAAGCTTCATCGCTTTCATTTGTAATAAAGGCTGTTTCTACAAGAACTGCCGGACATTCCGACATGCGAAGAACATAGAAATTCCCTGTTTTTACGCCACGATCCACAGTCCCTAAATGATCAATGATTTGCTTTTGAATGCAAGCAGCTAATCTTTCACTTTCGCCCCCCAATGTATAGCAAAAGGTCTCTGTGCCCTGAGCCTCTGCATCATAAGATCCGTTACAATGTACGGATATAAACAAATCCGATCCAAATTCTTTTGAAGCATCAACAATGTGACGTAATGCATTTACTTGTACTTCCAGCACATCAAAGGATACCGCACGAAGAAAATTCGCGACCTTTGTCATAATATCAAGATTGATATCTGCTTCTTGCAATCCTGTACGGCCAACTGCACCACTATCATGACCTGGATAGTGCCCACCATTAATTGTTATCTTCATTTTAAAGACACCCCTTCATCATTTTTCCTCTTCTTTTAACACTCTAGTATACTCTATTGTGCAGCAAATACCATCTGCCTTGTATGCCCACCTTGAGAACCTTTACACATAAGTATAAGCTCCTATCGTATGTAACATGGTAAGACGGGCATATTAGTACTAACGTCAAACAAGAAACTATGATATATCACATGGCATGCCACTAGGAGGGATTTTCACTTGTCAATTGAACTGTCAGTCCAATATGCAGCGATTGCCATCGCTCTATTTGCCTTAGCTTTAAAATATAAAGGAATGAAACCTTATATACCTGTCGCTATGTTCTCCATGCTCTATGCTAATTTTTGGTGCTATGTAGCAACCTATTTTAATTGGTGGAAATTTCCAATACGAATTCTCCCAGCTATTGAAGACATTTCATTCACTGCCAATATGATAACAGTACCGATTGCAGCGATGTTCTGGGTTCGATATTCTCCCATGTCTAGAATTAAATGGGCTTTCTTATGGACAACACTCCTGGTAATTCCTGAATATTTTCTAGAGCACTATACAGATACAATCGAATATCACAGCGGCTATAAATGGTATCACTCTTACCTTTTATGGCTTATCAGCTGGTATTTCTGGTATCAATTTCATAAGTGGTTTTATAAGGATTATTCCAATAAGCACTAAATCCTCTTACCAATCGGGATGATAAAACGCTGTACCTTCCTCAGAACATTTTATCAATGATCTGATGGAAAAATTCCTATTATTATTAAACTAGCATAGAAAATAGGCAAAAAAATCCGTCTCACCAAATAAAGGCAAGACGGACTATTATGAATTTCTTATTTATCTCCAGCGGCGTAAAAAGCATTTTTATCAATGCACGCAATCATTCACTTAATAATTTATTAACCCGATACAAATATAACAAGAATCCCACAATCACAATAAACTGAAATAGATTCATTACCCAATACCCAAATATCACTATAATACCATCTCCTTAATAAAAAATTTGCGGAGATCTATATAAACGATCAGTATAGTCATGGGCTTTTTTTTAAGAGGTGCCTTAATCACGACTATGCTGATCTGTTGTTTCTATTATAGAAAAAAGATATGACAAAAATATGACGAGGCAATTGCTAACTGACTAATTCACCCTTATTTATCCTAGAACATATTATGTATAGAAAGAGTGTTTATAGGTCTCAGTTTTGCTGGCCCTGGCAAGGCTGCTGGCCACGCTAATCCCCTGTCAACCCTACCCTTCCCCTTAACTGTATATAATCTTTCTAAATCGGACATACTATTTATGACGACCTCTCATGTCGTTCAACAACTTCTCTCCCATCTAAGCTCTCCTTTTGGAGGGCTCTTTTTATGTAGTAAAAAAGCATCGGATGCCAGTCCAATGCTAGAAGCTTTATTTATCTTCTAAATTTCCATAAATATGCATACATTGATAAGGGTAGAGTGACCACCTCTACCCCAAACAGAATATAGGAGGCGACTATTATGCGTTTTGAGACGAAACATCTTAGATTAACCGTCTCAGACTGGGTTCTCCTGGTTTTATTACGCATTATTGTTGAGTTTCTCCACTGAACCCCCTAACATTCCAAACTGAGCGCCCTTGCTTCAACGAGGACGCTCAATGCTTTATTTTATGCTATTAGGCTTCGTTTAGAACTTTTTATTTTCCAATCAAGAAAATACTGCAAAGGGTTCATTTTATTACTGCTGTTGCCTTTATAAAGGAAAAGGCTGTTTTTTTGCATTAGTCGCCCTGATAATCTACAGGCTATTTACAATGTTCCCTGGCTGCTCACCATCTAGAACACGCTGAATATTATCCAATGCTTTACCAAGCATCATCTGAAAACTGCTAACCGTAACACCAGCTATATGAGGTGTAATCAACAGCCTATCGCGAGCACCGGGGGAAAGATTTAATAATGGATGTGTCGCTTCCGGTGGCTCAGGTGCCATAACATCAACTGCAGCGCCAGCAATCTGACCGTTTTCAAGAGCTGCGGCTAAAGCTGTTTGATCGACAATTCCGCCCCGTGCTGTATTAATCAGCAAACAGCCCGGCTTCATCTGCTTAAACTCCTCCTGACCGATAATCCCTCTGGTCTCATCAGTTAATGGAATGTGAATGCTAACTACATCACTTTCAGACAACAAGAGTTCCAGGGGTTTGTAGTAAATTCCCAATTCGGCTTCCAGGTCTGTATTTTTACGGGTACGGCTATAATAGCTGACAGAAGCTCCCAGATAAACGAGAATTTTTGCTACTTCACTGCCAATTAAACCTACACCAATTAAGCCTATAGAACTGCCAGCAATCTCCGTCAAACCTTGGCGAAACAGTTGTTTCCTGATTTTTATATAATCTCCCTCTTTGGTTTTCTGGTCAGCAATGACCAGACTTCGCTGTAAGGCAATCATCATACCTATGGTATATTCGGCAACAGTGTGCGCATTCTGCCCTGGGACGTTGGCAACCTGTATTCCCAGGCGCCGGGCCGCTTTGATATCGATACCATCGTAGCCGGCGCCTGCCGATTGGATCAGTTTTATGTTGGAAATCTTTTGCAGTACATCAATGTTAATATTTTGGATAGCAGCAGGAACCAATAAACAGGTTGCTTCCTGACAGGACGCAATTAACTCCTCATGACTGGTGGAATTGATAAAATTGATATGCCATCCATTAGGTATGTCAATTTTTGCCGCCTCAAATCGCCATTTTGGCATTACACTAGCAATAATTGGCATTATTTCTTCCTCCTTAAAAAGCCACTCTGTCAATTTGACCTTTCATTCTACTAATTGCTTCTTGAATACGCCTCATCGGCGTTGTAAGTGAGATTCGAAAAAAACCTTCTCCACCCTGACCATAACCTGTACCTGGAGTAACCACAAGCCCTGCCTTATCGAGCATCATCTGGGCAAAGGACAACGATGTGTACCCAGAAGGCACTGGTGCCCAGATATAAAAAGCTGCTTTTGGCTTCTCAAGCTGCCAGCCTAACTCATTAAGCCCGTCAACAACCATGTCCCGCCGTTCCTGATACAGCTTGCGCAATGACTGCCCATAAGCCGGCTCTGTTCCAAGTCCGGCAATCGCAGCATACTGAACCGCCTGAAATTGTCCGGTATCAATGTTGCTTTTCAGTCTCGTAAGTGTTTCTACAACCTGGGCATTGCCAGCTATCCAGCCCGTCCGCCAGCCCGTCATGTTATATGCCTTAGAGATAGAACTAAACTCTACTCCTACCTCTATGGCACCGGGGAATTGCAGAAAACTGGGCGGTTTATAATCATCAAAATAAATTTCCGAATATGCACCATCATGACATACAATAATATTATTCTCCTTGGCAAAGGCAATCAGCCTATGAAAAAAATCATCCCCGGCGATAGCGCCGGTAGGATTGTTCGGATAGTTTATAAACATCATTTTAGCTTTTTTTGCAATATCAATAGGAATATTACTAAAATCAGGCATAAAATTATTCTTCTCATTAACAGGCATATAATACGGTACAGCGCCTGCCAATAGTGCCCCAATCCGATAAACAGGATAATGAATATCACAAAGCAGCACCACATCTCCTGGGTTTAAAAAGCTCCAGGAAATATGAAAAATCCCTTCTTTTGAACCAATTAAAGAAGCAACCTGTGTTTTGGCATCTAACTCGACACCAAAACGGTCAGCATACCACCGGGAAACAGCCTGCCGATAAGGCAGAATTCCCATAGATGAGGAGTATTTATGATTAGCTGGATTTTTTGCTTCTTTATATAGCTTTTCAATAATATGATCCGGAGTGGGCTGATCCGGATCACCAATTCCTAAATTAATGATATCGACGCCCTGCTCTTTTTTTTGGGTAATTACTTTATCAAGTTTAGCAAATAAATACTCAGGTAAAGCATCAATACGTTGAGCTCTTTCTATCAACATAAACTCCAAACACTCCCTCTGATTCTAGCCAAATGTACTTACCGTCCCTGCAACTCCATAAAAACGCCGTATTTCAACCTAAATCTATTTTCTGACCTCTTCTATCGATGAGCTGTAAATTCTATTTCATCAAATAATGTCTTAAATCAGCCTGTGCTTTTTCTAAATGATCTTTCACCAGCTTGGCTGCCTGCTCGGGGTCCTGATTCTCAATGGCTTCCAAGATGAGAAAATTATGATCACTCCAGTATTCCTGCTCTTCCATCGATCCACGCAACAAATCTTTTCGGCTGGGACCATAGCCCTCACGCATTAATCCAGAAATCATTTGCATAACATTATATAAGATCGTATTTTGGCTGGCCTTGGCAATTGATAAATGGAAATTTACGTCAGATTCACCAGCATCCCTGGCATTTAATATATCATTCTTCATCTCCATTGCCGCTTCTCTGATTTGGTATAAGTCAGTCTTACTTGCCCGTACAGCTGCTAATCTGGCAATTTCAACCTCTAAAATCTGTCTGGTCTCCAGCAGTTCAAATACGCTTTCCTTTTCTTTTAGCATAATAGCAGCCAAAGGCTCAACCATACTTTCAATACCGACCTTTTTTATACAAGCACCGCCACCTGGAGTAATATCAATTAATCCCATCGAGTCAAGGGCTGTAAGTGCCTCACGTAAAGCCGACCGGCTAACATTTAGTTTCTCAGCCAATTGGCGCTCCGGCAATAATTGATCGCCGGGAGCCAAAGATCCTTCTTGGATTAATTGTCGGATTTGAGCTACAATATCACGATATAACCGTGTTTTTTTTTTCTGAGTAATTTCCATTATTTGTTTCATCTCCCAAGTATATTCAGTACAAATTATACTTTATTTATTTTAAATATACTATACCAAGATATATTATCGCTTAAGAGATGATGTTCCTTCTAGCGATTATCGATTTGTGCCCGCTGTAACTTACCGCTAAAATCCACATACACCGATTTCCACTCTGTAAAAAATTCAAAAGCAGCATTAGCCACTTCCCGATGTCCATTGCCTGTACCTCGTGTACCGCCAAATGGCAAATGCACTTCAGCACCGATGGTTCCAGCATTAATATACACAATACCGGTAGTCATCTCTTGAATCGCAGTAAAGGCTTGGTTGATATTGGCTGTATAGATGGAACTGGAAAGGCCATATGCAGTATCATTATTGACGTCAATTGCTTCTTCCAAACTGTCTACGGCAATTACCGATAAAACAGGTCCGAAAATTTCTTCCTGCGCAATGCGCATATTTCTTGTCACACCACTAAATAGTGTCGGCAAGTAGAAGTTTCCTTCCGGCAGACCGTCTACCTTTGCAATTTGACCGCCTATCACTAACTTAGCACCTTCCGCCGCACCAATCTGCACATATTCATGTATTTTCTCAGTCTGAGATTTATTAATAACTGGCCCAATATCCACAGCAGCATCCAACCCATTACCTAACGTAAGGTCTTTAATACGGGCAGCCAATTTGCTTACCAATTCTTCTTCTACAGCCCTTTGAACAATCACTCGACTGCAAGCCGTACACCTTTGTCCCGTAGTTCCATACGCGCTCCAGACAATTCCATCAACTGCCAAATCCAAATCGGCATCATCCATGACTATAATACCGTTTTTCCCACCCATTTCCAAAGAGATACGCTTATTTAAAGCTGCTGCCCGTGCATATAAGCTAGTACCAGTTGCTGTAGAACCAGTAAAGGAAATTGCTCTGATTTTTGGACTGTCAACAATTGCATTACCAACCTCCGAACCTGCACCAATTACCAAATTTACAGTTCCTGCCGGAATACCTGCTTCTTCCAGGACTTTTACAAAAGCAGCGGCAACAGCGGCAGCCTCGCTGGCTGGTTTAAAAACGACTGTATTGCCTGCAATAAGTGCTGGCATGATCTTCCATGCGGGGATGGCAACAGGAAAATTCCAAGCCGAGATTGCTGCAATAACACCCACTGGATCCCGCATTGTCATGCAAAATTTATTTCTTAGTTCCGATGGTGTGGTGAAGCCAAATAACCGTCTACCCTCACCTGCCATATAGGCGGCAATATCAATCGCTTCCTGGACATCGCCCCGTGCTTCATTTAAAACCTTTCCCATTTCCATGGTCATCAATTGGGCTAATTCTTCTTTATGCTCCGTTAATTTATTGCTGATTTTCATAATGATTTCAGCCCGCTCAGGTGCCGGAGTTTTTCTCCATTTATGAAAAGCAGCATCGGCAGCATCGACAGCTTGTCGTACATCTTCTTCACTGGATAATGTAATAATACCGACTACCTCACCAGTTGCAGGATTAGTGCTTTCAAATGTTCTTCCTGTAATAGACTCTACCCATTTACCATTAATATAATTCTTTATAATTTCCAATTTGTATAAATCTCCTTTTTAGCATATCTGCTCATAATTATAATCAATACTTTCGTTTATTAACGAAAGCAAATCACATGAAAGGCTTAAACCGGCCAAAGCTAAACGCATCCAAAGGCAATGTCAGTGTTTTCTCTTCTACCAATTCACTAAGCAATTTCCCCACGATGGGTGCGATACCAAAACCATGACCGCTGAATCCGCAGGCTAAAATCAGTCCGGATATATCGGTAACCTTACTAATAACAGGCAGAAGATCTGGTGTTTTATCCAAGAACCCTGACCATGTACGCACAACACGGGCACGTCCCAAGATTGGAAAGTAACCGAGAACGGCCCGACAAATAGCAGGAGGAGTCAGTGGCTGGCTAATTGGCTGCTCCACATTTGGTCCATATGGCTCGAGCCCGCTGGATCCACCGAAAACAAAAGAACCATGGCTGGTTTGATGTCCATAAAAATTAGCAGGTGCTGTACCGATCATATAAGGGAACATGGGCGGCTGCGCATCAGTAACTAAGCATTCGATCAATGAACTTTGCAGCGGTATATCCACACCTATAGAGTTAATAATAGCCCGTGAATTCAAAGCGGCCGCCACGATAACAGTACTCGCCTCATATTTTCCCCGTGCTGTTAATACTCCGGCAATTTTTCCCCTGCGCAGAGTCAAAGCTTGTACTTGCTCACCCGTAATAAACTCCGTACCCATTTCCCGGGCCTTCTTATAAAAAGCCAGGGTGCTGATCAGCGGATTGGCGTGCCCATCTGTCGGACAAAAGCTGGCCGTCGTTACCTCTTCGGCAATATGGGGACAGATTTCCCTGACCTGTGCTGCTGTCAGCATAACCATATCAAGCCCTGTCGCCTGTCCCTGTGCAACTAATTGCTGCAAAATTCGTTCATGTTCTACCGTCTTTCCCAATCGTAAATTTCCTTGCTGACAGTACTCGATATCCACGCCGAGTTCTTCCCCAAGCACCGGCCACATATTACGCACGGCATACATAGCGAGAGGAAGCTCCCGGATATTACGAGCAGACTGCCTCACCCCACCCCCGTTGCGGCTTGAACTACCGGCACCAATTTCATCTTTTTCCAACACCAGCACCTGTACACCGTTTTTTTGCAGGTAATATGCTGCCGCACAGCCTATTACACCACCACCAATAATAATTACATCCGCTTTGCTCATATAGCTTGTAGTCACCTTCTCTTACATGCTTTGTCATTGGCATAAATACTCATAGGTACTGGACGTATTGGATTTCTGGCTGATGATATTTCTATCGTCTCCCGTGGCACACTCATTTCTTCAGCAATAATATCTCGTACTTTGCGGCTGCAGCTCTGCCCCTGGCAGAGTCCCATACCGGTTCTTAAATATCGTTTTACTTCATTCATTGTCATCATGCCATCATAAACAGCCTGGCGAATTTCACCTTTTGTAATTTCTTCACAGCGGCAGACTATCATAGAATCTTCCAGTTTAGCCATAAATGGCTCTTTGGCAGCGGTACGCCTGATCACACACTCTTTCATAAACTCACCCTCCTTCACCAATGTGGTCAGGCTTAAAAAAGCGAGCCTCCATCGCCCATTCAATAGGAACCTTCATTGTTAATAACGCAGTTCCGTCATTGTAGGCAGTTGTTCGGATATGAATGACCTCGGCCTCCCCCAATGGAATGCCGGCGCGGTCGCACGCCACCCCTTTGGAGCCTTCTCCAGGCAATGGAACAAGCTCATAGGGAATAGTGACAGCCGCAAACTGATCTTCATAGGTTTCATCCACTAGAAATATTGCCTGCCCCGGACAAGATGCAACGCAAAGACCACAGCCTAAACACGATGATGCAGACATTACCGGCAGATTAGTAATTTTATCACCAATCTTAATACAACCTTTGGGGCAGACATCCTGACAAGGATTACAAGGAATATTCTGGGTACATTCTATGATTGGCGTCACGCCCTGCCTGCGTCTAACCTCCGTGGGAATACCAGGAAAAACAGACAACTCACTTGTGCTGAGAAAACCTTTCGTTAATAACGTTTTTGAAAGAGTGTACCCCTCTTGGGTATACCTGAGCCCCGTCTCTTTCCTGCTGTCGCGTTTAAACATTCCAGCTCGCAGCTGATTTAATGCTCCTTGGTACTTTGTATGGCATTGATCAAACTCTGTATTTTCGATATAGCCATGCTGATGGGCAATGGCATTTCCAGTAATTCTGCCTTGAATCATAGCAGAGCTAGCCTCTTCAATTCCTGCCGCATCACCGGCCATATAAATGTCCTTAACTGTTGTTTCATTATACTGATTACACACTGGTACTAAACCACCCTTTAACGGGTTATCCTGCATCCGGCATCCTGCCAGACGCGGAAGCTCCGCTAGGGGGGATAAACCTACCGCCAGGCATATTACATCCACGTCCAGATTTTTTTCACTGCCAGGAACCGGCTGCCAGAATGAATCCACCTCGACAATGGTGGCACCACTTACACTCTTTGTTCCATGAGCTTGTAAAATAGTATGTGATAAATAAAAAGGTACTCCCATACGGGCAATTTTTGCTGCATGTACTCCATATCCGCCAATGTGAGGCGCCCCATCAATAACGGCTGCGATTTGACAACCAGCCTGTATCAGCTGGTATCCTACCACAACGCCCACATTTCCCGACCCTACCATTAATACTTTCTTACCTGGCCGCAGGCCGTGAATGTTCATCATGGTTTGTGCCGCACCTGCGCCGATTACCCCTGGCAAGGTCCAGCCGGAAAAGGAAATGACGTTCTCCGTTGCTCCTGTGGCAATGATAATGCTATTTCCCACATAATATTCCATATGATCGCCCTGCATGACCGTAACCTGCCGATGGGCAAATATGCCAATCACCTGTGCCCCCAAGATAACCTTTACCCCTAACCCCAATGCCTCAGCTAACAACTTTTCTCCAATACGAAAGCCTCTTTCTCGTGCCTGATGCTCCTTGGAGCCAAAAAATTTATGGATTTGTTTAAATAACTGACCGCCCGGTTTAGCATTCTCATCAAATACCAGGACTTGCAGACCATGGGCAGCAGCCTCAATTGCCGCCGATAATCCTGCTGGGCCAGCTCCTATAACGATTACTTCATATCTAATCATTATTTTCAGCCGCTCCTCTGCTCTGAATTCCATACTGGGTTTCTACGTTCATCCCAGCCTGCAAAGGAGTGACACAAGTGCGCACATTAGGCGTACCATCAACAATCATGACACAATCATTACACCGTCCAATCGCACAGAAAATACCCCGTGGTTCAGCCCGTTTGGCAGTATAACGATGTACTAATACACCACTATTGCGAAGAGCAATGGCAATTGGCTCGCCCGCAAAGCCTTCCATTTCTTTCCCGTCAAGCAGGAAAGAAACCCGTTGCCCTTTATCAAATTGATGTAAAATAGGATGATTCTCAATGCGATACATGAATGATCCTCCATAACTCCAGTGCAATATCGAAAAGCTTGCGCTATCGTCTTCTCTTAGGATAATATTTACTCTTCTGAATAGACAATCTCAATGCCTCTGTTCTTCAGTTCAGACATAAATGATGCAAACCGATCACCAATCAGCAATTGTTCGGGGGCAACCACTCCACAATCCGTAAGTTTCCCTTCAGCCAGCCACTCAGCAACAATAACAGCTGGAAACCCTGTTGTTTTGGCCATGGAAGTCAGATGCCGCTCCTGATCGTATAAATCAACCATTTCCCATTGAACTTTCACCGGCTTGCCATCCCGCTTGCCAGTAACCACTACTCTTAATACTGTAATATCTTCATCTGATTTCCCTTTCATTTGGGGTTCCAATAATGCCATACTTAGTTTCCGTGGACTTACCATTACACCATCCACGTCAATCAAGGCTTCATTAAAAAATCCTAACTCCGCCAATACTTTCATCTTGGCATAATGTCCTTTATAGCGAACCGTCTTTTCATAAATACTGTTTACTTTACCCCGCATAGTACAACCCAGGCTGTGGGCATCCGTAATAACCGCTTCGCATTCCCCTACCGGATCAGGAAAAAAGCAATCTTCCATTTCAGACAGAGCTGGCAATTGTACCATCTGACCATTTACCATAGCAAAGGCAGGACGGGTAAATAATCCGATAAGGCTTTCTAAACGAAATACAACCTGATACCATAAGGGGGGTAATGGATGTCGAGGAATTCCGCCGCATAAAACCTGAGCCTCATCAGCTTCATCCAATATCTCTACGCCGCGTCCTGCCAGTACATTAGCAATTCCAGGTGCCACACCAATCCCTGGTACAATAAGCACGCCAGCTGCTCGTGCGGCACTATCGAGTTCCGCTTTTTCCGGATAATGAGAACCGACTAAATCAACCATATGACAACCAGCTTTAATCGCGGCTTTGTTCGCCAGCAAACTCAGCGAATGAGGTAAGGCGGCAATTGCGACATCAGCCTGCCCTAAAATACTTTCAAGGACACCTTCATCATTCAAAGAGGCAACTTGTCCCTTTACTTTATCATTCATAGCTTCGCTAACACATTTATCTACATTCGCCGGAAAAGCATCCACTACAATAAGCGATTGAATTTTAGGGTGCTTGGCTAACTCTTTGACCATCATACAACCAATCATACCTGCACCTAAAACCACTGCTTTCATAAAACTACCACTCCTTTTTCTCTAAAAAATACTAAATAGCAATTGCATTAAGAAATTTACGGGTTCTTTCTTCAACCGGTGATTCAAAAATTTCTTTGGCAGTACCATCTTCTACTACATAACCATCATCCATAAAAATTACCCGGTCAGCGACCTCCTTGGCAAATGCCATCTCGTGAGTAACCACCACCATAGTCATCCCCTCATTGGCCAAAGCTTTCATTACTTGAAGAACTTCTCTGACCAACTCCGGATCAAGTGCAGAGGTGGGTTCATCATAAAGCATCACTTTCGGCTGCATGGCTAGGGCTCGGGCAATGGCTACTCGCTGCTGCTGTCCTCCGGATAGTAAGGCTGGATAATGACTGGCTCGGTCACTAAGCCCCACTTTACGCAGCAGTTCCTCTGCTAATTCTTTGGCCTCCTTCTCAGAAGCTTTCTTTACTACCAGCGGCCCTTCCATAATATTTTCCAAGGCAGTTTTATGCGGAAATAGATTGAAATGCTGAAACACAAAACCAGTATTTTGCCTTAACTGCCGAATTAGTTTGTGCCGGTACCGATCCGGGCTGCCAGCCTGTACTTCCAGACCATCCATACGTACAACACCAGCATCCGGCTCTTCTAAAAATGTCATACAGCGCAGCAGCGTTGACTTTCCGGAACCGCTCGGCCCCATAATAACAACAACTTGGCTCTCCTCAACCTCAAGGCAGATATCTTTTAATACTTCTGAATTACCAAATTTCTTATGTATTCCTGAAACTTCAATAATAGCCATTTTTTCACCACCTATTTTCGTACGTGACGTGCTGCCCGCAATTCAATTCGATCCTGAATCATAGAAAATCCAGTACTAAACACCCAATAAATGAAACCGACCTCTAAATAAAGGAGCAGCGGCTGAAATGTCCTGGCAATAATCAGCGATGCACTCTGCAGCAGCTCTGTTACAGTAATTACCGAGACCAGGGAAGTATCTTTCAATAAACCTATGAATGTATTTCCTACTGTGGGCAAAGCCGTCCGTATACACTGTGGCAGAATAATCCGGCGCAGCGCCTCTGGATATGTCATCCCCAAGGAAAAAGAAGCTTCCATTTGGCCTTTGTCCACAGATTCAATAGCTGCGCGGAAGGATTCAGAAAGATATGCCCCAGCGTTAATACTAAGAGCCAGTATTCCTGATGGTATAGGGTCCAGAGAAATGCCAACCTGCGGCAGTCCATAATACACGACATAGATTTGTACTAATAATGGCGTACCGCGAATGAGAGAAACATAAGCCATTGCCAGGCGGCGGAACCATTGATTGCTGGAAATTCTGGCTAAAGCAACAAATAGGCCAATAATTAAACCCATTACCATTGATACGATCGCCAGAAAAACTGTTATTACGGCAGCTTGTGCAAGAATCGGCAATGAGTCAATAAGAAGTAACATATCCATCCTCCAATCTAATCAGCAACAGGTTTCACTCCAAACCATTTCATAAATAACTGATCATAAGTACCGTCTTTTTTTATTTCTGCCAAAGCCTTATTCACTTTTTCTGTGAAATCCTTATTATCCTGTTTTATGGCCATGCCGATTAAGTCTTTGCTGACAAGAGTCGTAGAAGCTTTTAACGGCAAATTATTTTGTTTAATACGATATGCCGCAACCAAGCTATCGTTAATGATAACATCCAGTCTTTTATTTTGAAGATCCGTGAAATATTCTCCGGCACTCTTATAAAGCCGCACATCAGCGCCTTCTACGCTACGAGCTACCCTCTCAAATGTAGTCCCTCCGCCAACACCGATTTTTTTACCTTTTATATCTTCCAGTTTTAAGATATCATTTGTTTCTTGACGCATAATCAAAACGCCACCGGTAATTACATAAGGATCTGTAAAATCCACACTTTTCTTACGTTCTTCAGTAATACTCATTTGTGAAATAACGATATCAAATTTATCAGCTTGCAATCCGCCAATTAACCCCTCCCAAGGAGTGGCAATGAACTCTGCCTTAATTCCCAGTCGTTTGGCAATTTCATTAGAAATATCCACATCAAAGCCAGTAAATTGCTTTTGTTCATTTTGATAATTGAAGGGAGGATATGTTCCTTCAAATGCCACTTTCATAACCTTTCCCTGTTCAATTCTCGACCACACCGTACCGCCTTTTTTTTCTGAAGTACTAGTTGTACCAGCACCGCAGCCAATAAGCAGCATACTTACCATTGTAACTAGAGCAATGAATACAAGAACACGCCGCATAATAAAACCTCCTATTTTTTAATTACCAGATACAGACCATGTAATGCGTTAATGTTTACCCAGAACTCCTGCCTCCCTCCTTATCCATTTACTATGTATCTTGCCGAAGCTATCATAGGAGTAAGCTCCGTTATGCAACTATGTTCGCACATCGGTCTGACTATGTTCTAATATTGGTAGGACCAACATTGTTAAAAAAAACCATTTTATAAAAATGCTCAAAAAAAATGATTTACTTTGCTAATTTCCCTTATAAAAATAAACAAATGCCCGCCATTATTTAATGGCGGGCATCATTGCCCAATCACAGGAAATTTAATTGCTTTTATAATACAGCTGTTCATAAAATTTGTCAATACCCATTATTATTCATTATACATCCAGAATGCAATTGCCTTCTTAAAATAAACAGCGATCTCCCCAAGGAGTTCAACTGTAGTGATACCTTTAGTAATTACTGGTAGTTTAATAATCATAATTTCCTCCAATTAAATTTAATAAAAAACCATTCATTTTGTATCCCAAATGATGTACAATATAGATGAGGTGAAGTTTTATGAAGTTAGCTATTACACGCAAGGTTAAAAAAGCTGCTACTGTTCCTACGAAACGTGTGCGAAAAGATGGAGTTATAAGAGCCAGGGTCGAAAGTGATCTCAAACAAAGTGTTGAGATTGTCTTTAATCGGCTTGGTTTAACACCAACTCAAGCCATCACGCTTTTTTACAAACAAGTTGAAATGAATCAAGGCATACCATTTGAGATTAAGATTCCTAATGAGGAGACCCTCAAGGCTCTTGATGATGCTGTAAATGGTAAGAATCTCACTCGGTATAAGAGCGTGGATGATATGTTCAAGACGACATTGTGCTGAATGTAATTACAACCAATCAATTCAAGAAAGACATGCAGAAATGTCAGAGTCGGAAACGTGATATGGCTAAACTTAAAGCAGTCATTGAAATACTTCAGATACCAGCACCTTTACCATTTGAGAACAAAGATCATAAGTTAACCAACTACGGTAAAAAGAAGGAAGCGTTCAGAGATTGCCATATAGAGCCAGATTGGGTTCTAATATATCGTTAAACAGATGTAGATTTAATCCTGACTCGCACAGGTACTCACTCAGATTTATTTAAGTGAGGCAGTAGATTACTGTCTTGCTTTTCTTTCTATACAAAGTAAAAAAACCCCTCAGAAGCTCTCATATTGACATCATCTCTATATTACTTAAGGCATCTACCGCTATGAAAACACCAAAATCCCATTGTGACCTAATGAAGGGGAAAATTCTCCTAAATGTAAATTTACAGGAGGAATTATAAGATTTTCCTGCGGTCAAATTGGGTAAGTCTTGGCGTATCCTGAAAGACGAACTTGATCAATGACTGATTAATCAACTTGCTGAAAAGCCAGATACTATTTAGTAACTGATAACCTTAATAACCGACAACTATAGTTTGATAATGACCATAGGGTAACCTTTTGACATTACATCGTTGTCGGCTTTTTTTACCATTCAAGACCACCCCCTGTAAACTATCTAACGGAAGTCCATAGACACTTTTACCTAAAATAAAAAGGCTTGCATCTCTGCAAACCCTTGATTTCACTGGAGCCGATATGCAGATTCGAACTGCAGACCTACTCATTACGAATGAGTTGCTCTACCAACTGAGCTATACCGGCAATCTACCTTTTCTATTTTATCTCACTACAGACCCATAGTCAAGAACGCTGCCCGTACTTAATTTGATAAACTTCCACATTATCCCTGAATCAATAGATTCATAAATAATTTTCTCTTCCAACAGAGAGAACAAAGAAGTGTAGCATATTTTACAGCATAAGACTATAGCATAAAAACAATACCTGAGCGTTCTTTTTTAAAAGTTTAGGTGTTACTAATTTAATAGTTAATTTAAAGCACCAGAATTATCTTATTAGCTCTAGAACAAAAAAGCTATCTGTAGAAAGGAAAATTCATTTCCCTTTATTTATAAGAAGGTCGGAATTTGACTGGTGAAGCAAATAGCTCCTACAACCATTAAATATATGTTTACTGTTTTATCAGCTTCTATAAACCAAGCTATCAGAAACAATTTAGTGACTAACAATCCTTGCTCAGATGTTGCAACACCTAAAATATCTAGAAATGCTATAAAGACATTCTCAGTAGAAGAATTAAAGCAGTTTTTAGCACAAGCTAAAGAACACTATCTATATCCATCTTTTCTGATACTAACAACTACTGGTATACGCCATGGTGAATGCCTAGCCTTAAAGTGGAAAGATATAAACTTTGATACTGGAATATTAACAATTGCTACTCAAATAATTGAATCAAGAACATATGGAAATATAATCGACACTTCTAAAACTGAATGTTCTATAAGAAAAATCCCAATATCTAGTGATATAATTGATATATTAAGTCAATATAAAAAAGCCGATAATGACTGGATTGCTGGTACTAAAAATAATACTTTTGTTTCTCCACGCAATTTTAATAGAACTTACTATATGTTATTGGAGAGAGCAGGACTTAAGCATTTAAAACTACATGGAATAAGGCATTCTGTAGCAACATTATTAATTGAAGGAAATGTAGATTTGAAATCTGTCAGTTTATTACTAAGTCATTCAACAGAAGGATTTACAGCTAGAACATATATTCATCCTTCTCAAAGCACGAAGAAGAATGCTATGGATAAAATTTCTGACTTGTTAATTTAAATACAAAAGCCTACAGCACACACAGCATAATAAAGACCCTACAATCTTGTAGGGTCTTACGCTTGTATATAATAGAAAATTTGGAGCTATCTGTTACGAATGAGGTTTTAGATGTTAGTTTACATTCTGTTATGTAGGTAAACTACTAATTTTACTGAATTCATCACTATCACTGTTATTAAATATTAGTCTTAATTAATGGCAATTCAGATACGACTGTCACTAAAAGTGTCACTAACTTTCCACCAACAAACCCGATATATAAGCATCTTTCAATGGACATTTTAAGGGACAACTTTTTGTCGTCAAAGTATTGATATTGCTACAACCATAAAACTAACAACGGGACAAAATATATTGTACCTTACTTTGATTTGATATTATATATCACGAGTGTTGATTAACC
>DJJR01000074.1 GCA_002434245.1 Pelosinus fermentans | reverse complement strand
AGAAATCGTTTAATTGCAGCTTTTATAGGGGTTGTACTAGTTCCTTTAGTACTGATGAGTTTTTTTCTTGGGACGACACGATTGCAGAATCAGGAAGACGTTAGCAGCGTAATGATAGCAATAGCATTGCTGTCCATAGTGCTGGCACTTGCTGGGGCGTTTTTTGTGTCCAGGCATTTCCTACGGCCTCTTATTGCCGCCATTACTCATATTGGTGAATTTGGAGCTGGTAACTTTAAGACGAATGTAGTACAGTCGTTTAGCACCCGTACGGATGAGCTGGGGGAATTGTCTAATGCAATCATGAAGATGCAAAAGGATATGATCATCTTACTGAGCCAAGTTCAGCAGATCGGTCAAGGTGTTGAAATCAATTCAGATAAAATGAAAGCTGTGGCAGAAAAAAACAGTCATTCCATTAAGGAGGTCGGTTTGTCTGTCGGGCAGATTGCGAGTGTATCTGTGAATCAATCTCAGGAGATGGAGTCTGGTGTGGGGCGTATGCATGAGCTCGCAGATCATGTTAAGGCTGTGCAGGCTTATACTGATGAGATGGGGCAAAGCTATGGGGAGATGTGCAGTTTAAATGACAAAGTGGCAGGGATTATATGTTCCTTAACAGAAAAGATGACAGAAGGCAGGCAGGCGTCTCAGGATGTGGACAGTGTAGTCCGAAAAGTAAATGAAATGATTGGACAAATTGGTTCTATCACTACGGTGATCGAGCAAATTGCTGCCCAAACTAATTTGCTGGCGTTAAATGCTTCCATTGAAGCTGCGCGGGCAGGGGAACAGGGACGGGGATTTGCTGTAGTGGCGGAAGAGGTTAGGAAGCTGGCGGAGCAATCCGGCAGTGCAGTTAACGATATTAAGGTATTGATTCAAGATGTTCAGCAGCAGTCTAAGGTCGCTGTGTCTTCCATCGAAAAGGCGCAGCAGGTTGTCACCGATCAGGAGGAAACTGTGAATGCGACATGGACTATTTTTGAAGAAATTGCTGTAGCTGTTGAGTCTCTTACAGATAAAATGTCTGAAATGCAGAGCCGATTTACGGTTATGAGTGGAAAAAGCGATGAAATTGTAACTGTGTTCAGCAATATATCAGCAGGATCAGAGGAAACCTCTGCTATTACCGAGGAGGTTCACACGGTCACAGAAAAGCAGATCATGGATATGGATGAGACCATTGTTTGTGTCACTGAGCTGCGTAACATGGTAGGACAATTGCAGGAGAAAATATCGAAATTTGCTCTATGATACCAGAGCTTATGGTAAAAAATGATGAATCACGAAGGCACAAAGAAGTGCGAAGAACACGAAGGGATTTGCGATTTATTCCTTCGTGTTCTTTGCATCTTCGCGTTTCAAAATGCTTTATTTTTTAGACTTGCAGCATTTTTTGGAGAAGAAAAGTGCTAATATTTTTGAAAAACTTGATATAGATCACAGATAAGATGGTAATTATGGGGTATGATAAAGATAATATTTGAGGAGGTGGCACAATGTTACCTAAAGGTGCTAATTTACAAAAGATTCATAATGGCAATCGTACGTATGCAATTACACCCCATTTGCCTGGAGGTTTTATAAAACCGGATATTATGAGAAAGTATGCTGATATAGCAGAAAAATATCATGGAGTATTGAAGCTGACATCTGCCCAGCGGGTGATGATTACCGGGCTTAAAGCTGAGGATATTGATAAGATATGGGAAGAGCTTGGCATGCAGCCCGCTATGGGTTTTGCCAATTGTGTGCGCAGTATCAAAATATGCCCTGGTAATATCTTCTGTAAAAGAGGCAAGCAGGACAGTATTAAACTGGGTATGGAACTTGACAGGCTGTATCATAAAAAAGAAATGCCATCTCGCATGAAATTTGGTGTTGCAGGCTGTGCGAATTCTTGTTCAGAGGTGCATGTAAAAGATATTGGCGTCATGGGCAGCGATATTGGCTGGGATATTTATGTAGGCGGTACGGCTGGTGCCCATCCACGTTTGTCAGATCTCTTGATTGAAGGTCTGGAGTATGATGAAGTAATACGCATCGTAGACGTTATTGTTAGGTATTATCAAAAGAATGCGGATATAGAGCGTATGGGGCAATTTATCGATCGCGTCGGGTTTAAAAAGTTTAGGGCAGATGTGTTAGCTGCTTTTTATCAAGGAGTCAGCCAGACAACAGAACCTCTAGTTCCTCAATCTGCAGAAGGAAAAGTGCTTGTTCCAGTGGCTGGTGGTCTCACAGAAGGTACATTGGTATTTGGTGATAAAATTACAGAAGAAAGCGTAATTAGTGATATTATCAGGGTGTATCCTCAAACGGTTCCTGTATTCCGCTCCTTCGGCATGGGATGCTTAGGGTGCCCCTCAGCTACAGGAGAGGCTTTAGAAAAGGCGGCAGGGATTCATGGACTTGATGTAAAAGAAATTATAGCGGGATTAAATAAAGTAATTTAGGAGGCTCATCATGAGTGCATTTTTAGGTCATATTCATTACTGGTTATATCATAAAATCGGGCGGGTAGTAGAACGGGAGCAGCTGATTTTTCAGAAGGCTGAGGAAATGTGCGGAGCTACGGCAGAGGAACTGCAGTCTCAGGTCTGGCAGATTTATGGTCAGCCTTTACCGGATACGGAGCTCGGTGAGTTAATTGATCATACGAATATTCATGGCTGGCTGCAGCGCCAGATTACGATAGCAGAGACGCGGGAAGCTGCTTTCATTAAAGAATTGGTGGATACCTGCGGTGGTGCTGCACAAGATATTGTATTGTCTGCTTATGCTGAACATGGCAAGCTGTGTGGTGAACATGCCAAAGCTCAGGGGAAATATGATGGGCAAAGAGCAGCCGGGATTTATCAGGCAGTGAATGACTATGTACTAAATGGCATGCCTTGTGACCAGGGCGATGTAGTAACAGTAAATGAAGATGATAAAGTGATTTGGGAAGGTGAAACCTGCCTGCAGGAACGAAATTGGACGAAAGCTGGCGTGGATAAAGCCTTTATGAAAGAATGCTATCAGAAATGGTTTGCTGGTTTTGTGGCAGCTTTAAATCCTACATTTACTTATAACCAAACAGCTGATACCTTAAAAGGTAGTCCAGTAAACCGACACCAAATTGTGAAAGAAGCATAAGTACAAGAAAAGATTAGACTGCCAGATTTTTTGGCAGTCTAATCTTTGGTAGTTCACTTTGATAAATTTAAAAAAAGAACCCTGAACCGCGAAGAGCGCAAAGATGCACAAAGAACACGAAGGTATTTTTAACCGCAGAGAGCGCAGAGGGCACTGAGGGGTAGATATAAAATGCTAGCCTATCCCTCTCTGCGTTCTCTGTGCCTCTGCGGTTCCGTCTTTTATATGTTTTTTTTCGCGTCTTCGCGGTGGAAAGGGTTTTTTGAAAAAAAGCATGAGAAATACGTGTATAGGGTAGGATAATATTTGACATTTTAGATAGGTAAACATATAGTAATAGAAGAGTAAATTTGTATAGTGCAGGTATGAGTGTAGGGGGTTTTTTACGATACATATGGAAGATTTAGAATTGACGATTAATAAACGGCGAACATTCGCGATTATTTCCCATCCGGATGCTGGGAAAACGACATTAACGGAAAAATTATTATTGTACGGCGGTGCCATCCGTTTGGCCGGATCCGTAAAATCTCGTAAGGCAGCAAAACATGCTGTTTCTGACTGGATGGAAATTGAAAAGCAAAGAGGTATTTCTGTAACTTCCAGTGTACTGCAGTTTGATTATGACGGATATCGGGTGAATATCCTGGATACACCTGGTCACCAAGATTTTAGTGAAGATACATACCGTACTCTTATGGCCGCAGATAGTGCTGTGATGCTGATTGACGTGGCAAAAGGGGTAGAGGATCAGACGAAGAAACTGTTTCATGTATGCCGCCAGCGTGGAATCCCTGTATTTACCTTTGTCAATAAGCTGGATCGCTATGGCAAGAATCCTTTTGAGTTAATGGAGGAAATTGAACAGGTTTTAGGGATAAGGGCATATCCTATGAATTGGCCTGTGGGTATAGACGGCAGTTATGTAGGTGTTTATAATCGCCAGCAGGCGCAAGTGGAATTATTCGCAAAAGATGGCGCCCATGGGCAGTCTGTATTGCCTTCTACCATGGGGAGTGTTAGTGACCCAGCCTTTCGTGAACTGTTAGGTGAGAGTGTCCATGCTGCGTTGTGTGAAGATATTGAGCTCTTGGATATGGCTGGCGATGCTTTTGATTATGATCTCGTAGCTGCTGGCGAACTTACACCAATGTTTTTCGGCAGTGCCATGACTAACTTTGGTGTAAGACCTTTTCTTGAAGAATTCTTGAAGCTGGCACCTGCACCTGCAGCGCGGATGTCCAGTGAAGGGGAAATTGATCCTGCAAGTGAGGAGTTTTCTGCCTTTGTATTTAAAATTCAGGCGAATATGAATCCTGCTCACCGTGATCGTCTTGCATTTATTCGCATCTGTTCCGGTAAGTTTACCAGAGGGATGTCTGTGTATCATGCTCAGTCAGGTAAAGCCATTAAGCTGGCTCAGCCTCAGCAGTTCCTGGCTCAGGAACGTACCATTATTGATGAAGCGTATCCTGGTGATATTATCGGGTTATTTGATCCTGGAATTTTTGGAATTGGAGATACGTTGTGCCAGGAAGGGGCTAAATTTACCTTTCAGGATTTCCCGGTATTTCCGCCGGAACAGTTTGCCAAGGTTCAGCCCAAAGATACAATGAAGCGAAAGCAGTTCGTTAAAGGGATGACTCAATTGACTCAAGAGGGGGCCGTTCAGGTGTTCCGTCAGAGCGAGTTTGCATCCGAGGCCTTTATTATTGGTGTAGTCGGCTCGCTGCAATTTGAAGTGCTGGAGTATCGATTGAAAAATGAATATGGCGTAGAGCTGCTTATGGATCGTTTATCTTTTAGTGTTGCTCGCTGGTTAACCGGCGATGAACAGGCTATTAAATCGATGAAGAGCATTGACAGCGGTATGATGATTCGTGATATCAAAGATCGCCCAGTGCTTCTGCTTAGCAATGAATGGGCAATTCGCTGGGTTAGTGAGCGAAATCCCGGAGTGGAATTCCTGGAAATTCCACCGAACTCTGCAACCTTTTAAGAAAATGCCTCAACGTCAGCAAAGTGCTGGCCTTGAGGCGTTTTTCTTTAAAAAAGATCTTTTCATGGAAGACATTGACAAGCTATGGGGCATGCTATACTCTGGGATAAAGAGAATATGACGATTTTGGTAGGATGGTGATCGAATTGCCTAATCATATGGAAACGGAATTGAAACTGGGTTGTGCCGATGAGAGTGTATGGGAAAAAATCATGACAGCAGAGGCGTTGGCAGCAGTGACGGTTTCTGGATCAGAGATTACCCAGCAATTAGAAGCTCGTTACTTTGATACTCCTAGTCATGCATTGCAAAAAGCACAGTTGGCTTATCGTCTGCGCCGTGAAGGTGAAAACTGGATTGCTACTGTCAAGGGCGGTGGTTCTTCTAAGGGCGGGCTGCATGCCAGATTAGAATGGAACGTAGTCGTTTCCGATAATGAACCCGATGTAGGAGCATTTGCTCATACTGAAATTGGTGAACGATTGCAGGAAGTAGTGGGGGATGAAATAGTAGAGCCTATTTTAATTACTTTCTTTGAGCGGCGAATGGTAGAAGTTGTTATGCCTGACAGCAGTACGATTGAAGTAGTTGCTGATAAAGGTGCTATTATTGCGGGAGAAAAGACATCACCTATTTTAGAGATCGAATTAGAATTAAAAACAGGAGAGCCCAAAGCATTATTTATGCTGGGCGCTGCTTTATCCAGGGAGTTTCCGCTGCTGCCAGAACCTGATAGTAAGTTTTATCGGGGACTTTTACTGGCAGGTCTAGCGACTGTACAGCAAAAGAAGAATCCTGTACCTCAGGTGGATACAGCCAAGCCTGTTAGTGAGGCTGTAGCCGTATTGCTGGTAGAGCTGATTCATCATGTTCTAACGGCACAGCGGGCTTTTCTTGAAAATCCCCAGCTGCCGGAATTAGTCCATGAACTGCGTATTTGTCTACGGCGTCTGCGATCGGTATTGGAGTTTGCCGAACCCTTGAATGTAATTAAAGAGAACACATGGTATCAGGATGAATTAAAAAAGTTTGGTCAAAGACTGGCCAGATTGAGGGAATTAGATGTAGCCTATGCCAGCTGGCGTCAATTACAGGATTATCAGTCTGAGGAAAGAAGCGCCAAAGTCTGGTTGGGAGATGTTCTTGCTGATAGCCGCAGCCAGGAAATGGAGAAGATTGCAAGTGAATGCAGTTCCGGTTTGGCAACGCCCTTATTATTAGGTTTGTGGGGTGAACTTTTAGATAACGGCTGGCAGCAATCGATCCCTTCTGATCATACAACGGAAAAATTTGTTAGCAATGGTTTAGTCAGCTGGATTAAGAGGGTGAGAAAAGAAGCCGAATCTGTAGTTTGGGCGGATGTCAACGATGTTCATAATTTACGATTAGGAATCAAGAAACTTAAGTATGTAGTAGAAGTAATGCAGCCGCTGCTAGGTGATAGAGCCTCTATTGCAGAACAACTGGAAAAAATGCAAGATACCCTGGGGATGATAACAGATGCCCGTAGTACAGAGATTTTGCTAAAGACATTATTGCGAAGTAAATCCAGCAGGGCGATACATTTAGAGGCAGGCATGCTGATTGGCTGGCAAATGCGTGAACAGCTGCAGCTGCAGAAGAAAGCAAATAAAACTTGGAAGAAATTCAACCGTGCAGCGAAAAAGTGGAAATAGGGCAAAAAAAGTAATGAAACGCGAAGACGCGAAGAAATATAATCTTCGCGCCTTCGCGTTTCAATTGTTTTTTCTTTTAAAAAATACGCAGCATTCTAGGATTACTTATTTTGTTCCGTAATTTTCGCCTTTGCTGATGGCGGCTTGTGCTGCGGCTAAGCGGGCGATGGGAACGCGATAAGGAGAGCAGCTGACAAAATCAAGACCAATCTGGTGGCAGAATTCGATGGAGCGAGCCTCGCCGCCATGTTCGCCGCAAATACCAATTAGAATATCCGGTCTGGTTTTGCGTCCGCTTTCTACAGCGATTTCCATCAGTTTTCCTACGCCTTTGCGATCGATGGTGATAAAGGGATTATCAGGTAAGAGTTTCATATCTAAATAATCATTCAGGAATTTACCTTCCGCATCATCACGGCTAAATCCTAAGCAGGTTTGTGTTAAATCATTGGTGCCAAAGCTAAAGAACTCCGCTGCTTCTGCTAATTCGCCAGCTAAGAGGGCTGCCCGCGGCAGTTCAATCATAGTACCGGATGTATAATGGAAGCTTACTTTATATTTTTCCATCGTATCTTTAGCAATTGTATCAATTTTCTCTCTGAAGAAATTCATTTCTGCGCTGCCGATGGTTAATGGAATTTCAATTTCAGGCAAGACTTTATATCCTTCGGTGGTGAGACGGGCAGCTGCATTGCAGATGGCTTGAATTTGCATTTCGTATATTTCTGGGAATGTAATGCCAAGACGGCAGCCCCGATGCCCTAACATTGGATTGGATTCATGGAGAGCACGCACTTTTTTAAGCAAGGCTTCTTTTTGCGCAAGGAGTGTCATATTTTCCTGTGTAATTTGCAGGGTAGTCGTTTCAATCAGCAGCTCGTTCATACTGGGAAGGAACTCATGAAGAGGCGGGTCTAAGAGACGAATGCAGACGGGATAGCCAGCCATGACTTTTAAAATACCATAAAAGTCTTCTTCCTGCATTGGCAGTAAATGAGTTAAGGCGGTTTGGCGTTCCTCAAAGTTCTCTGCCAAAATCATTTCCTGTACATGAGGCAGGCGGTCCTGACCCATAAACATGTGTTCCGTACGTGTTAATCCAATGCCCTTGGCACCAAAATCTAAGGCTTTTTGTGCATCCCCAGGATTGTCGGCATTGGCTCTAACTTCTAGTTTCTTATATTCATCGGCCCATTGTAACAGGGTTAGGTATTCCGTAGAGAGTTCAGGATCTTTCATGGGGACAACGCCCGCGATGACCCGCCCTGTTGCGCCGTCAATGGAGATTAGATCTCCTTCTTTTATGATGGTTTCTCCAATTGTAAAGGTCTTAGTATGATAGTTGATTTTTACTGCTTCGCAGCCGCAGACGCAAGGTTTTCCCATACCACGGGCTACGACTGCTGCATGGCTGGTCATGCCTCCCCGGCTGGTTAAGATACCTTGTGCGGCAATAATGCCATGAATATCGTCAGGTGTGGTTTCCGTTCGCACCAACATCACTTTTTGTCCTTTTTTGCCCAGTTCTTCTGCATGATTGGCATCAAAGACGACAATGCCGGAAGCGGCACCGGGGGATGCTGGTAAACCCGTCGCCATAATATCCAGTTTGGCGTTAGGGTCAATCTGGCGGTGAAGCAGCTGATCAAGCTGGCCTGGTTCGATCAATAACAAAGCTTCCTGTTTGGTGATCAAGCCTTCTGCTGCTAGATCATGAGCGATTTTAATACTTGCTTGGGCGGTACGTTTGCCATTTCTGGTTTGCAGTATATATAAATTGCCTTTTTCAATGGTAAATTCAATATCTTGCACATTTTTATAATGTTTTTCTAAGATTTTAGCCGTCTTAGCAAATTGAGCATAGACTTCAGGCATTTCTGCTGCTAATTTCGCAATGGGCTGGGGAGTGCGAATGCCTGCTACAACATCCTCTCCTTGGGCATTTGTTAAGTATTCTCCATATAACAGATTTTCACCATTGGAAGGATTTCTGGTAAAGGCCACACCGGTACCGCAGTCATTACCCATATTTCCAAATACCATTGACTGAATATTAACAGCCGTACCCAGGTCATGATCTATCTTATTCAGATTGCGATAGATAAAGGCTCTGTCATTATTCCAAGAGCGAAACACCGCTTCAATGGATAGGAATAATTGTTCCATTGGATCTTCAGGGAATGTCGTGCCTGTTTTTTCTAATACGAGCTCTTTATAACTGTCGATTACTGCTCGCAACGTATCTGCAGACATTTCTTGGTCGAAGGTAACACCTTGTTTCTTTTTGTGCTGCGTCAAAAGCTGTTCAAATTCATATTTATGAATTTCCAAGACAACATCGCCAAACATTTGGATAAAGCGGCGATAGGAATCATAAGCAAATACCAAATTATTCGTACTTTTCGCTACTGCATGTACGGTTTTTTCATTTAAGCCAAGGTTTAAAATGGTATCCATCATACCCGGCATGGAAAATACGGCTCCGGAACGAACGGAAACTAGCAGAGGATTTGTTACATCCCCTAGTTTTTTACCAATGGTATTTTCCAGATGTGCTAAATTCTCCCGCACCTCTTCGATGATTTGACTTGGAAGCTTTTTGCCATTTTCATAGTATTCTTTGCAGGCATCTGTGGTAACGGTCATACCTGGTGGCACAGGCAGACCAATATTCGTCATTTCTGCCAGATTTGCTCCTTTTCCTCCTAAGAGTGAACGCATATCGGCACTGCCTTGCTCAAATAAATATACGAATTTTTTCATTGTTCAACGACTCCTTTACGGTAAAAATCTAAGACTCTCTCAGCAGTTTCTTCTGTTGCTTTATTTGTAATGTCAATGACCGGGCAACCGACTCTGCGCATAATATCCTGAGCATAATCGAGTTCTTCAATAATACGTTCTAAATTGGCATAGTTGCTGGAAGGCTGCAGCCCCATTGCTTTTAGCCGCTCTCTGCGTATTTCAAATAATAAAGACGGTTTGATGGTAAGCCCGACAATTTTATGAGCAGCCACCTGAAAGAGCTCAGAAGGCGGTGGAATTTCTTTTACCAAAGGTACATTGGCAGCTTTAATGCCTTTATGTGCCAGGTACATGCATAAAGGTGTTTTCGAGGCTCTTGATACACCTGTAATGACAATATCTGCTTGTAAGAGACCCCGGGGATCTTTTCCATCATCGAATTTTACGGCAAATTCAATTGCTTCAATTTTTGTGTAGTACGCTTGATCTATTTTGCGAATGAGGCCCGGTTCGTTGCGAGGAGACAGGCGAGTGACTGCCTGCAGACCATCAATGACAGGTCCCATAATATCGACATGTGTTATTCCTAAGGCGTGAGCTTTGGTTTCTAAAGCCTCTTTTAAATCCGGACGGACTAAGGTATAGAAGATCGCTGCGTTTCTTTGGGCCGCTTTTTCTAATATGGCATCAATTTGTGCAGCGGATTTTAAATAAGGTTTGCGTTCAAGCTCGATGCTGGCACCATTGAATTGACTAATCGCTGCTTTTACAACCAATTCTCCTGTTTCGCCAATGGAATCAGAAAGTATGTATACGACGGGAACTTGGCTGTTACGTAGAGTATCCAAAGAGGGCCTCCTTTGTCTTGGAATTTTAATAAACAATTATTTTTCTGCCAATTGAACAAAAAGTCGTGTAATGTTGGTTTTGGTAAAACGACCAATTACTTGATATTTTGTGGTTTCACCTTCTTTTATGATTTTTACTACCGGCAGGGCATCTACTTGATGATACAAAAGCTTCTGAGCGGCTGACAGCACCGATTCTTCCGGTGTTGTTAAGATGATTTTTGGCATTCGTGTCATGATAATATTGACGGGTAGATCGTTATTATTTTTGCCTCCCATCGCTGCTTTTAACAGATCTTTTCGTGAAAGGGCCCCTTCTAGGAAATTGTCTTCGGATACTACGAAAATCGTTCCGACGTCTTCTGTGAATAAGGTAAGGATCGCATCATAGACGGTGCTGTTTTCTCTTACCACAATGGGCGCAGAAAGGGTATCGGCAATAAGAATGGCATCAAAAGACATGGTGTTTAGCTGCTGCAGGTCGCGGCCTGTAAAGTAATAGCCGACTTTCGGTTTTGCGCTGACGAGCTGTGACATCGTCAAAATAGCTAAATCAGAACGAAGAGCTGCCCGGCTGAGGTTTAATTTTTCTGCAATTTTGTTGCCGGTAATTGGACCGAGGGTCTGTATTATTTCTAGAATATTAGTCTGTCGTATGGTAAGTTGTATAATAAAATCACCTTCTACAGTATATAGTGCGCACTATATATGGAATTTATATTATATAGTATACTACATTGATCTAATAATACCTGCCTATATATGTACAAAAGTATAATTTTTTTTATTTGGTGTTAGAAAGTTTACGTTTTATAGGTAAAAAAAATATAGATATTACGAACCGCAGAGGCGCAGAGTGCGCTGAGGGGAATTTGCTTGGTCTTTTTATTATTTATTTTGGTGGGTTGGAAAATAAACGGTCTATAACATAGTCTTGCTCCATAAAGAATGATAAATGCAAGAAATTCATACGGTAAGAGAAAGGGAAATAGAATGATAAATGAGAGCATTGCATATCTATTACTCAATATTGATAAATATTATGAGGCTGTCATGGTGCACATTGAGATCAGCCTGGCTGCGCTTGCTGTTAGTTTCATGATCGCCGTACCCTTAGGAATCTGGTGTTCCAAAAATGGCAGTGTATCTTATTCTGTGATCAATGCTTTTACCATTCTGCGCATTATACCCAGCCTGGCGGTACTTGTCATTGCCATGCCCATATTAGGTACGGGTTTTGTACCTGCTTTGTTCGCACTTACGTTACTGGCAATTCCGCCAATATTGATTAATACGTATTCGGGTTTTAGAAACATTGACCCTTTTGTGTTGGAATGTGCAGCAGGTATGGGAATGAATGCTGGCAAGATTCTTTTGGCTATCGAAATTCCTTTGGCAATGCCCCTCATACTCACAGGATTGCGAACCTCTGCTACGGAGGTTATCGCCAGTGCTACATTGGCATCCTATATTGGTGCCGGAGGACTAGGTGATTTTATCTTTACTGGTATTGGAATGAATGATGTAAGAATTTTATTGATTGGAGGGATGTCAGTAGCATTGTTATCCGTTTTGACAGAGGTATCCTTAACAGCTGTGCAGCATATGGTTACGAAGTATCAACGGGATTAAAGCAATAGGAGTGTGAAAAATGATTAAAAAAATATCGGGACTCAGAATGTTTTTGTTGTTATCCATGGCAGCCGTACTACTGGTTGTAACAGGATGCACCAGTAACTCTGCCAGCTCTGATCAAGCAAAAGAAAATAAGGTGACGATAAAAGCAGGTTCAAAGGATTTTACAGAATCTCTGATCCTAGGTGAGTTATACAGTTTAGCCCTGGAACATGCGGGCTATAAAGTCGAGCGCAAATTAAACCTGGGCAGCGCGATTGTTCATAACTCGCTAATTAATGGTGATATTGATTTTTATCCTGAGTACACAGGGACAGGTTTGTTAACGGTATTAAAAGAAGCTCCTAAATTTGATTCAAAAGAAGTTTATCAGGAAGTATCTGCTAAATATAAAGAGAAATTCAAATTGATTTGGCTTGAGCCTTCCGCCGCCAATGATTCTCAAGGTCTGGTGATGAGGAAAAGAGCAGCGGAGCAATATCAGATCCGGACGATCTCTGACTTGCAGAAACATGCCAGTCAAATCCGGTTTGCTTCCCAAGGTCAATTTGATGAGAGATCGGATGGACTGCCAGCCTTAGTCAAGGTATATGGTTCTTTTGATTTTAAAGATCGCAGGTTGTATGATAACGGTATTAAATATGATGTACTTCACAATGATAAGGCAGATCTGGCGGTAGCATATACCACAGAAGGAGAGCTGAGCAAGGATGAATTTGTTGTATTGGAAGATGACAAGCATGTATGGCCGCCTTATAACATTGCTCCTGTTATCAGGCAGGAGGTAGTGGAGAAGCACCCTGAGATAAAGGATATCTTGAATAAAGTGACTGCAAAGCTGGATAACAAAACGGTGATTAGGCTAAATGCTGAGGTAGATATTAAGAAACGGGAATACAATGAGGTCGCAAAGGAGTTCTTTAATACAATCAAATAGATCAGGCAACGGTGCCGAGACTTGGGAGAAGAAAAGGAGGTAATAAAGTGGCTAGAACTGCAATTGAGTTTCGTAATGTAAGCAAGCAGTATGCCAATACGTCTCAATACGCTGTAACAGGGGTCAATATGCGTATTAGCGAAGGAAGCTTTATTACTATTTTAGGTACTTCGGGATCTGGCAAGACGACTCTTCTAAAAATGGTGAACCGAATTTATGAGGCAACATCTGGGGAAATTTTGTATTTTGGAGAGTCCATTAAAAACTTAAAAATAGAAGAGTATCGACGTAAGATTGGGTATGTTATTCAGCAGGTTGGTTTATTTCCTCATATGACAGTTGAAGAAAATATTGGAACCATCCCTCAAATATTACGATGGGATACAGATAAAATTGCCAAGCGGGTGGAGGCGCTTTTAGAGCTGGTATGCCTTCCGCCCCGGGATTTTAAAAAGCGGTATCCAAGACAATTATCGGGAGGGCAGCAGCAGCGAGTCGGTTTGGCCAGGGCGATGGCAGCTGATCCGGACCTTATGTTAATGGATGAGCCTTTTGGTGCGATTGATGCCATCACGCGGCAGAATTTGCAGGAGGAGCTGATTGGCATTCAAAGGAAGCTGAACAAAACCATCTTATTTGTGACCCATGATGTTAGCGAGGCATTTAAGCTGGGGGATAAGGTGATGATCATGCATGAGGGGAAAATTCAACAATTTGATACACCTTATGGGATTATTTCAAAGCCGGCTAATGAATATGTTGCTCGCTTGATTGCAACCCAGGATATTGTGCAGCGATTAAAAGTACTAAAGGCACAATCGGTAATGCTGCCAGTGGATGCCCAGGTCAGTGATCGTGCGTTTCGTGTGGGTACAGAAGAATCCTTGCATAATATATTGACTTATTTTTTAGAACATGACCAAAATCATGTACTGGTAGAGGATTGTGGAAGAGGCGTGGTTGGAAAAATCACTTGGGAGCAGCTTAAAGTAAGTACTAGGCAGGGAAAGATTTTATCTGCTTAATGAACAAGGTGGCTGAATATGATTACGTACCTATTAAGATATTATGATCAAATGCTGATACTGCTGTTGGAACATTTGTATTTGGTTTGTCTGAGTCTGATAATCTCTCTCTTATTGGCAATACCGATAGGATTGTTAATTGCAAGGTCAAAATGGCTGTCGACTGCTGCATTATCTTTCTTTGGTGTTGTTTATTCCATACCCAGTTTAGCCTTGTTCTCTTTTTTGCTTCCGGCATTCGGTTTGGGGAAGATGACTGCTATTGCCGTGCTAGTCATCTACAATCAATACATTTTGGTCAGGAATACAGTAACGGGCTTTCAGTCAATCGATGATTCTATTATTGAGGCGGGATATGGGATGGGGCTAAGTTCCAGGTATATGTTCTTTAAGATACAACTGCCTCTAGCCTTGCCGATTATCTTAGGGGGCATTCGCATTGCAACCGTTTCTACCATTGGCATTGCAACCATTGCAGCCGTGATTCATGCTGGGGGATTAGGCGTCCTGCTATTTGATGGGTTACGGATGAATTATTTGCCCAAAATTCTCTGGGGGACAATTTTGTCCTCTCTTTTGGCATACCTGGCTAATCATCTTTTATTGTCATTTGAGGCGAAAGCCATAGAAAAGGCCAGGGGCGAATGCAGGGGAGATACGGTATAGACCGCTGGGAAATTATTTCTGTGAGTTATTTTGTGCCAGATATGATAGAATATTCATGAGATGCTACATCATGATGTATTCGATTGGAGGGCTCAAATGGTACATAGAATGATACTTCGCGTAGGAGTGGTTTTTGCTGCAATTGTTTGCATTGTTACGCTGTATGGGGTACCGTGTGCTCAGGCCGCTATGATCAGCACGAAGAGTGAGATCAGTATCGGCCGTGATGTGGGCAAGCAGCTTGAGAAAAAATATGGCGTGGTGGATGACCCAGCACTGCAAGAACGGGTAACTAAAATAGGTATGAGCATGGTAGCTGTTAGTGACCGAAAAGATTTACCCTATTCGTTTAAAGTTTTAAACTCCAAAGATGTCAATGCCATGGCAGCACCTGGCGGGTTTATTTACATATTTAAGGGTTTGGTGGATCTGATGCCATCTGATGATGAATTAGCTGGTGTTATCGGACATGAAATAGGACATGTGGTCAAACGGCATTCGGTAAAACAAATTGAAAAAAATCTACTGCTCAATATTGGTTTCATTGCAGTATTTGGCGATAAGGCTGCGATACTTCAGAATTTAGCCATGAATGCGATTATGGCCGGCTATAGCCGATCTGATGAGAGAGAAGCCGATTATCTGGGATATGTTCAATCTTCTAAGGCGGGCTATAATCCCTATAGTATGAAAATGGGCTTGATGAAACTTGCCAGTTTGGAAAAAGGTTCCCAGAGTGATCTGTTTTCCGATCATCCTGAGAGCAAAGAGCGAATTGCTCTGGTGCAAAATTTTCTGGATAAGGACAAGATTCATCCAAAAGCTCAATTAGCACCCGATGGCACATCGGGGCTGGTTGTAGATGGTACTTGGCAATTGCCGGCGATTCGTGCGGAGTATGGCGGCTATAAGCCATTGTATCGAGCCTATTTTGTAGCTGGTTCCTTATATCGTATCAGCCAGTTAGCAAACTATAATCCGGATAAATATATTTTGGATTATGACGGGGAAAATGTCATTTTATTTTATGATGACATTCAGATTCTCACGATTACTCCTGAGGACGCCATGTTCCATGGGATGAGTGTCATGAATCTGGCTGGCTCTCATGTTGATAAGTTAAAGGAATGGAAACCTAAAGCATTATAATTGTGAATTTCATTGAACTAGGCAGTCATGATCTATGACTGTCTAGTTTTTATAAGTATAGAGCGTACGTACTAAAGGCGCGATGCCGCTGACCACAGTAAACCCTTTGTGTACTTTGCCCCTTTGTGGTTCAAATGGTTTATTTTTAAAAGCGTCTTTCTTATCTGATATGGAGATATTACAACAAATAAAGAGTCGCCCCAATTGGGGGACTCTTTATTTGTTGTATTTTGTAAACTTGTTATTCTGCAGGAAAAATACTTGCACATCGTAGTTCTAGAAGGTTACAATTTATGGGTGGTAAATGTATTAAGAACTGTCATTATCAAGAAAAGCCCCTTAAAAAGGGTATAGAAAATGCGTGGAAAAAAATAATCGAACCGCAGAGACGCAGAGAACACAGAGAAAAGATAGGGTTAAAAATCCCCTCAGCGTCCTCTGCGTCTCTGCGGTTAAATCGTTCTATTTGCTCTGTTTGTCGTTATCAAAAAGCCTCGGATGTCTTTTCTGATACTCCTGTGAGTTATTTCATGACCGTTGCGAGCAGCGGGAAGCAATCCGGCCATTCGTGATTGAGGAATCTGCCGCAAAACGATGTTTGATGGCACAGCCATTTCATATTTTACTTGAAAGGAGATCCATAATGCCTATTGGTGTAATTGTTAATAGCATAGCTGTACTTTTTGGAGGAATTATAGGTGCATTTTTAGGGAATAGGGTTCCGGAGAGAATTAGAACCAGCTTGCCTTTGATTTTTGGTGTAGCTTCTATGTCCATGGGAATTATCACCATCGTGAAGATGCATACCCTGCCGGCAGTTATTTTGGCAGTTATTGTTGGAACAGCTATGGGTGAACTGATACAATTTGAAAAAGGAATTGAAGATTGGGCCAATAAAGCTCGAGGGCCGGTTGAAAAGCTGTTTTCCAGTAAAGCAGGGACAGAGAATCCAAAAGAATTTATGGATCAGTTTGTTGGTATTGTGATTCTGTTTTGTGCAAGCGGTACAGGAGTATTTGGTGCTTTGCAGTCGGGAATGACAGGTGATCATACGATTTTATTAACAAAGTCGATTCTTGATTTTTTTACAGCAGGAATTTTTGCTGCAGCCTTAGGTTATATGGTTGCTGCAATCTTTATCCCGCAATTTATCGTACTTCTGATTTTGTTTTGGCGGCATCCTTCATTATGCCGTTAACCACACCTGCTATGTTGGATGATTTTACTGCATGTGGCGGTATTCTTATGCTGGCTACCGGGTTTCGTATCTGTGGGATTCAATCGTTTCCGATTGGGAATATGCTGCCTGCCATGGTGATTGTTATGCCATTATCCTGGATTTGGATTACATATTGCAAAAATTAATCCATTGAGTATTGGGATCAGAAAGACATTTACTGACATCCATTGGGGAAATATCCTATGTAATTGATAATTTTTTCAAAACGTTATATACTTCAATAATGTGTTAGCCTAAAATGCAGCAAAATAAAGACATAACTTAGAAAGTAGGAGTGGTTTTATGGATAAACGTTTAACGTTATCATCCTATATATTGATTGGTTCCATGTTGTTTGGGTTATTTTTTGGTGCCGGTAATTTGATTTTCCCTGTACATATGGGACAAGAGGCTGGCGGTAATGTTGTGAGTGCAACCATCGGGTTTCTCGTCACAGGGATAGGGTTGCCCTTTTTAGGGGTTGTAGCCATTGGCGTCTCAAAAAGCAGTGGTTTGTTTGATTTAGCCAGTCGCGTTCATCCTGTTTATGGATATATCATGACCGTCTTATTGTATTTAACCATCGGTCCTTTTTTTGCACTTCCCAGAACCGGTACCGTTTCCTATGAGATTGGACTGGCGCCCTATATTGCAAATGAATACCAGACACTTGGGCTGGCTGTTTTTACAATCCTATTCTTTTTTGTTGCTTTGCTTTTTTCATTGAAGCCCAGTAAAATTTTAACTTGGGTAGGAAAGATTTTAAATCCTCTATTTTTAGTATTTTTAGCTTTTTTAGTAATCGTGAGTTTTTTACAGCCAATGGGCAGTATCTCCGATGCTGCGATCCATGGGATCTATGCTACAGATCCTTTTTTCAAAGGATTCACGGAAGGATATAATACCATGGATGCATTGGCCTCCCTGGCCTTTGGCATTATTGTTGTTCAGACAATTAAAGGGCTTGGGGTTCGAAGTCCGCGCAATATTGCGATTGGCACGATTAAAGCAGGCAGTGTAAGTGTTCTTTTGATGGGAGTAATCTATGGATGTCTGGCTTATATCGGAGCGACAAGTATTGGTCAATATAAGCTGTCTGAAAACGGCGGGATTGCGTTAGCGCAAATTGCCAATTATTATTTTGGATCCCTGGGAAGCATTCTATTAGCAATTATTGTAACCCTTGCTTGCTTAAAAACGGCCATCGGTTTGATTACTGCCTGTTCGGAAACTTTTCAGGAACTATTTCCTGCCTCTCTTAGTTATAAATCTTATGTGGTGTTATTTACCATTTTGTCTTGCCTGATTGCCAACATTGGATTGACACAGATTATTTCTTTATCCATTCCGGTATTAATGTTTTTATATCCATTAGCCATCACATTAATACTCTTGGCGTTATTATCGCCCCTGTTTAAAGACCGTCAGATTGTATATATAATGACGACTCTATGTACCTTGCTGGTCAGTATCGCCGATGGGATCAATGCAATGCCGGAGAGTGTTAAAAATCAGGAGAGTGTTCAGGGCTTTCTTATCATGTATCGTAATTTTGTGCCATTCTTTGATATTGGCATGGGGTGGATCATACCGCTGGTGGTTGGCTTAGGGGCGGGATGGATGATTAGCTGTTTTTATGACTCAGAAAATACAAGGAAGGCATGAAAAGGATAATGGATAGAATTATAGATGTTACAGGCGGAAAAGGCGGTAATTCTTTTTTAGTATTGGGAGCGGAGAAAGCGGCATTAATAGACTGTGGCATGGCCTATTGTGCTTCAAATCTCATTAACAATTGTAAGCAAGTACTACGTAATAGAGCTTTAGATTATATTTGTATCAGTCACTCCCATTATGATCATATCGGTGCCATTCCGTATTTAAAAGCACAATGGCCTACTAGTCAGGTATTAGGAGCAGAATATGCAAAACAGACTTTAAATAAGCCAAATGCTTTAAAGCTGATTCGAAGCCTTAGCTTTGAGGCGGCCCAAATTTATGGTGCAGATTCCATCGTGGACTATGATGATGCAATGATGAAAGTAGATCGGATCATTTGTGACTCAGATGTGCTGGAGCTAGGGGACTTGAGCATTCGGGTACTTGAGACACGAGGTCATACCAAATGCTCATTATCATTTCTGATTGATAATGACACCCTATTTCCTAGTGAATCAACAGGATATATGAGTAAATCGGGAAAAATTTATCCTGCTTTTTTAACCAGCTGTTCTGAGGCCGTGGATTCAATCCATAAATGCCAAAAACTAAATCCTCAATTCATCATTTCACCTCATTATGGTCTGGTGAATGAAAGGGATACGCTAAGCTACTGGGAAAATTGTCTTTTGGCTGTGAAAGAAACCAAGGAGTTTATCCTTCGTCTCGCCAGCCAGGGATACGATGAAGAGCACATTTTAAGTGAATATGAAAAAGTGTTTCGCGATGAGCAGAGCAAGTTAGAACAGCCAGCTCAAGCGTTTCAAATCAATGCACGGAGCATGATAAAAACGGTGCTGCGAGAAGAAGTTCTTTGAGCAACGAGAATGGGCTGGAATTACCAAATTAAGTACGAGCAGTATTCTTGACTATGAGGTCGTATTGCGATAAAATAATAAGATAGATTGTCGGTATATCTCAGTTGGTAGAGCAACTCATTCGTAACAGATAACTCCAAATTTTCCATTATATACAAATGTAAGACCCTACAAGATTGTAGGGTCTTTATTATGCTGTATGTGTGCTGTAGGCTTTTCTATTTAAATTAACAGGTCAGAAATTTTATCCATAGCATTCTTCTTCATACTTTGAGAAGGATGAATATATGTTCTCGCGGTAAATCTTTCTGTTGAATGACCTAGTAATAAACTAACGGATTACATTTCCTTCAATTAACAATTTCGCTACGGAATGGCGAATTCCATGCAGTTTTTAAATGATTAAGTCCTGCTCTTTCCAATAACATATAATAAGCTCTATTAAAATTTCTTGGTGAAACAAATGTTTTATTTTTAGTGCCAACTAAAGAAGAAAGCACCAGGAGTAGATGACGTAACCAAAGTAGAGTATACTTTAATCTGACATAGTATATTTTAAAAAAGTCTGCAATCTGGCATAAAATTTTTTTCGTTAGCATGCTTTAAGCCTTTTCGTGAGGTGTCCACTTAATAAAATTCAAAAAAAGTTGCTACGAAAAAAGTAGCATGCTATAATATCAGTAGCATCATGCTGAAATATACATATTGAAAGGAGGTGCGGTTATGCCAGTAATTACGATAAAAATGAGAAAAACTCAGGCAGAAAAGAAAAAGGAGCTAATTGAGAAATTAACTGCTGCAGCAGTTGAGGTTACCAATTCTCCAGCAAGCGCTTTCACTGTCTTTATTGAGGAGTATGAGCCTGATAGTATTGGTATCGGCGGGCAGACGTTGATTGAAAAATTAGCTAACAAGTAAGATAAATATACCTAAGCCCCCTCGTTCTTCTTTCACGGACGAGGGGTATTTCATAAAATTTATAATTTATATTGAGAGATACTTCAAGGAGGAATTAATATGTCAATTCCATGTCCAGGTAAACCCGTTCGAGGATCCCAATCGGGAGTCCCAATTATGGCTCTTTTTGATCTTTTAGGTAGAAATTGGGCACTAGGTATCATCTGGAATTTACAGACGGGCTCTTCTACCTTCAGAGAACTTCAGGAACGGTGCGAGTCAATCTCCCCTTCAATATTAAACACCCGTATCAAGGAGTTGAGAGAAGTCGACATTATAGAGCGCACTAATGATGGTTACCAATTGACCCAACGGGGAGAAGAACTGATGGAGTTGTTGCGCCCATTTGGGGAGTGGTCATGGGTCTGGTCAAAAGAGGTCTTCAACTTTACAAAACACGTGTAATAAGGAAATAACGTATCTAGCTTACATGTGACATGGAGCCTAGAAAATCCATTGTTCTCAGCAAATAAAAAAGAATAACCAAAAAAATATTTTTGTAGTACTATTAGTTTGAAATGGAAAAAGTGGAAAGGAAGGATTAGAATGAGTTTGCTTACTGTGGATCGGAAAAAATGTATTGGCTGTGGAATTTGTGCCGAGGTTTGTCCGAAGAATTATATCAGAATAACTGAGGAAGGGATTCCGGTTGATGCCGGGGGTGCCTGTATCACCTGCGGACACTGTGTTGCTATCTGTCCCCAAGCGGCATTGGATCATGCTCACGCGCCGCTTACCAGTCAAGTTTTGTTAGATAAGACTCCGGTGTTGAACGCTGAGACGGTGGAAAGTTTTCTTCGGGGCAGACGCTCTATTCGGGTGTATAAAGAAGAGGCTGTTCCCAAAAGAAAAATTCTAAAGCTGCTGGATATTGCCAGGTTAGCACCTACCGGAAATAATACACAAGGTGTGCAGTACTTGGTTATAGATAATAAAGATACGCTACAGGCTATTACCCAAGCCACGGTAGCCTGGATGGATAAAGCAATCGCCCTAGGGGAACCATTGGCAGCTCATTTTGCCGGTTTGGTGGAACACTATCAGAAAACCGGGCAAGATGTTATTTTGCGGAATGCACCGTGCTTTATCCTGGCACTGGCCGAGAAAAGTTTTACGCGTGGGCGTGATAACACCCATTTTTCTCTTGCGTATGCCGAATTGTTTGCACCAAGTCTTGCATTAGGAACGTGTTGGGCAGGCCTTGTCGAGGCGTGTGCCAGGTCTGACTATCAGCCGCTGCTTAAAGTATTGGATATTCCGGAAGAGTTAATAGTCACCGGCGGGATTATGGTTGGTTATCCTAAATACAGTTATAAACGACTGGTAGATCGGTCTCCGTTGAAAGTAACTTGGCGTTAACCGACTAATTCTTATAGATGCCAGGAAAAGCAAAATCGCTACTAACTTTATTAAACGTTAGTAGCGTTTTGAGTCAGAAATTATAATGCTTTGCGTTCGCTGGTACCTAAAGTATCCTCTCAGTTACAGAATGCTTGTTGAAATGATTGAAGAGAGAGGTTTGAAGATAGCCCACACAACCATAATGAGATGAGTTCACCAATATTCTCCCATTATGGATGAAAGAATAAGAAAACACCTTAAGCCAACGAATGATTCATGGAGAATGGATGAGATACATCTCAGAATCAAGGGTGAAAATGCCTATTTATATCGAGCAGTTGATTCTGAAGGAAAAACGATAGACTTTTTTGTATCTGAACATCGTGATAAAGATGCCGCGAAGAATTTCTTCAAGAAGGCTTTAAAAGCCATACATAATCAGCAACCAAGAGTAATAACAACTGACAAGTAGGCTGCAACAGAAGCTGCTATTCACGAAATGACTTATAGTGGAACCCTATCAGTCAAATCCATGCTTCGAAAAATAAAGTACTTGAACAATATTATTGAGCAGGATCATCGTTTTATTAAAAGAAAGATCAAACTAATGCTGGGATTTGATAGTTTTGAAACTGCTGAGAAAACAATCTGCGGAATTGAACTTATGCATATAATCAGCAAGGAACAGGCTGAAAAATTTGAATGTGTCCTTACTGAGGTTGAATTTATAAACAAAATTATGGGTGTAGTTGCTTAAAAAATGATCAGATTGGTGATAGCTTTATACTTATTGGGATTTTGTTGAGTAGTTGCACCACAACCGGCAAGTCAACCATTATTGCTTCTACGGAGGGGAATGTGTCAGTACCTGGCAGGGATGAAGTCAAGATCAGGCTTAATATTTACACGAAGTAAAATGGGTCATGGCGTAGCGGTAACAGCGACACTGAATAGTTGACAGCAAAAACAGTGACGAGAATATGACCAAAAGGCGAAGCAACACGGGAATTCCTGGCTTGCCTTTTCTTGGCGGAGGGTCTTGGGTATTAGTCAGGCACAGGAAAAGTTAAGCCGCAGATAGGTATACTGTTATTCAGATCCGGGCAAAAGAGGAAATTTGGCCGCATAACGGGTTGCATGCTGCTGGTAGTGGTGCTCATCACTATCGGTAGCATGGTAGGCATGGCAGTGGTGGCGGTAATTTAGTACGCGGGTAACAACAAGGAGGATATTTAGATGAATAAGATACGGTTGGGTCGTACGGATTTAATGGTGAGCAAAAGCGGCTTTGGTGCGTTGCCCATACAACGGATTTCCTTTGAAGAAACTAAAGTTATATTGAGATCAGCTTATGACAATGGAATAAACTTTTTTGATACTGCTCGAATGTATACGGATAGTGAGGAAAAGATAGGTTATGCTCTTTCCGATGTAAGGAGTAATATTATAATTGCTACTAAGAGCCAAGCGAAAGACAAGAAAACACTCTTTAGCCATCTGGAAACCAGCCTGAAAAATTTAAAAACGGACTATGTAGATATTTTACAATTGCATAATCCTAAAGAGATACCTAATCCTGAAGATCCTGAAAGTCTTTATGCAGGATTATTAGAGGCAAAGCAAAAAGGGATGATCCGTTTTATTGGATTTACAAATCATCATATAAAAACGGCAATACGCGCAGCAGAATCAGAGAGGTATGACACCATTCAGTTTCCGTTGAATTCTATTTCATCCGATGAAGATTTAAAAATCATTGATGTGTGCAAGGGAAAGGATATTGGAGTTATCGCAATGAAAGCGTTATCAGGTGGATTAATCACCAATGCTTCTACTACGTTCGCTTTCTTAAGACAATTTGATAATGTGGTACCTATTTGGGGAATTCAGAAGATGAGTGAACTAGAAGAATTTATAGCCTTGGAAAAGAATCCACCAGTATTGGATGATGCCATGTGGAAGATGATTCAGAAGGATAGGGTAGAATTGGCAGGCGATTTTTGTCGTGGATGTGGATATTGTATGCCATGTCCTGCAGGAATAGAAATACCTACACAAGCAAGAATATCACTGCTTTTAGGAAGAGCCCCTTATCAACCATTCTTGGAAGATAGTTTCAAGGAAAAGATGGATTTAATACATCAATGCATCGAGTGTAGTCAATGTAAAAATAATTGTCCTTATGAATTAGATACACCAAATCTCTTGAAGCGAGAACTGAAGAAATATTATGAATTTTACGAACGACATATTTCAAAATAGGTAATGGATGCTGTGCCGCCTGACAATTTAGGCATTAAAAAAACAGGGACTGTGGTAAAGTCTTATTAAAGAGTGTTACAGGTAGCTTAATTTCCATGAAGGCGGGTGTTCTTATGAGGATGGATGTTCATTTTATAATGTTATCTCAGATATTAGTGTGGGCTGTTGGTATGGTTGTATATGACGTAGACAGATTGTACTTGTCGTAAATGGTTAATTTCTTGACGTGTGGTGCTATGTTGGCAATAGGATATATATAATCATGAATGTTGATTAGCC
>DJJR01000044.1 GCA_002434245.1 Pelosinus fermentans | reverse complement strand
ATAGGGGGTTAGACCGGTTCGGCATGTTTCATCTGTTTAAAAGGGAAGCGTTGCTAATAGCAGAGTAAGTTATGAGGAGGGAGTATAGGTGGCAGGTGTGTTAGCTAAAGCACGTAAAACATTTGTGCGTACTTTCTTTTCCAACTCTTTTAACCGAGATATTGTGATACTTTTGATTGTTAGTATTATCATTGGATCATCCTTGGCGAATCTAATCGCCATGTCAGCAAATACATATTTTTCTGCAACGATATCTACGCTTGTTGGCGATTACGGAGAATTTGATCTGCTGATTAATGTAAGAGAAGAGATGAAACAAAATGGTCAGGCTCAGATAGAAAAAGTAATTGAACAAGTTTTTCCTGGAGGAAAGATAAAAGAGGGGCCAACCTTAAATGGGCTTACCAGTTTTTTAGTGGGCTTACCAGCAGAATATAAAACAAAACAAACCTATGAAAGCATTGACAGTATTTTTGGCAGTGTTCCAGGCCGCTCGGGGATTAGTATTATGACTGAACCCCGAGTAACCTTAAAGGCGGTGCCAGAAGGAGCAAAAAATACAATCATTGAACAAATTATGCAGATTGATGGCGTACTATTTGCTTTTCGCGATGGCGGGTCCGTTACTGTTATTATTCAATCCATTAGTAAATCGGCTATAGTCAATGCCGAGATCGAAAAATTACTCAATCAATACCATACAATTGATATTGCATTTCCAGTTGGTAGTGAACCTGAGAACTCTATGCGCTTAGGTGAGCAGCTTGCCAATGCCATACGAGATGAAAAGGGAGTTGGCTACGCTGAAAGCGTTTCTGTGGACAGCAAAAGCAGCGATATGGTGTATCTAGTGAGTTCGATGATCGAGTTAAAACGTTTTTTGACTGCTTTTGCTACCAAAGCTGCTATTACTCCAGCAGCTGGAGTTACGTTTATGCTTGGTGATATCATTGCATTTCAGGGAACGGCTGCCAGTGAGCTTGTTACTGGTGCACCTCTGGATTCCGCAAACGTGTTAATAAAGATAAATATGGTAAAGAGCGGTGGATCGGCTGAAGGGATAGTTATACAAGGTGACGGAACCCAAGCAGCCAATGGGCAAGGACATGCTGTGATCAATAATGCTATTGGAAATCTTGTAGGAACAGCCATTTTTCACAATCCTCGCACTCAATTGGGAAATGCTTTGAAAGAAACATCGAGCTTGGTTCTTCAAATCCCCAAGATTGCTCAAGATGCTCAAAATATGACTGGCGTTGCCAATAATGCTTTAAATAGTTATAGCGGCAGTATTACTGCGGTAGAGGAGACATTAACCAGTTTAGCTAAGGCAGAAACAACGATTGAAGCAGCAACAAGCGGTTTAACAAAGCTCGATACCAGTGCCATTCAGCTGCAATTGACGAATTCTTCACGTGCTATGGGCAGCCTTGTCAGCACTTTGCAAATCATCCGATTATTAAATCCTGAGGTATCATCTTCTATTAACCAATTGACTTCAACACAGCAAAATCTAGTGACTCTGCAAGATACACTGAGCGCAGTTGATAATGTGGCAGCCGATGCCCGCCGGGCGCGGGCAGCTATTGATGGGATTGTAGCTAATGGCAATAGTATGGTCACCAATTTGCGTACTTTTGATGTAACTGGAGCTCGCCAAACCCTTAGTGAAACAGGTACTGGCATTACCCGATTGCAGCAATTTAACACACCTCTTATTGCAGAGCAGTTGCAGTACTTGGGAGCAGCTGTTCCGAATTTGAAAGATGAGGAAATCACACGATCAGCCAATCTAATGGATCAGTTTATTGCAGGGCAGGTAATACCCAGCCAGCGTATTCAAATCCTGACAAAAAGCAATATTACGACAGACTTTGCAGGACCTATTATCTATCGGGTAGTGGGGCATAGCAATGTATCATTATATACTTCTGCTGTGGGAATCATTGAGCCTGATCCCCGGGCCGAAGTCATGACGATTTTGATGCAGGTGAAAGCGATTTTAGCCGGCATGGTTTCGCTGATTGCTGTGATGATATTCTTGACTCTTGATCATACATCCATTATGACCGTCATTCGACGAAAATGGGCAGTTAATCAAGCTCCTCGGGCCAAAGGGCTCAGAAGAGTGGTGCAAGGTGTAAAAAATAGTTTTACTGCACCCGAATGTATCTATGGTATGGGGATTGGTGCACTATTGCTTACGGCAATGTTTGTCTTGTCTGGTGGTGGAATTCCCAATTTGCCGTGGATTGGCGTACCATTTTTAGGAGCAGTTATGGGGTTGTTACTCGCTAATAATGCAGAAAAAATTAGTCCAATTGCCATTGATGAATTGACTGCCGGGGAGTCACTTGGATTATCGTTTGATGAGGTAATGCGAGAAATTGTCATACCTAGTGGACGCCCAGGACTCTTGCAAACCATGAATCGCCGTAAAATGAAGTTTAAATAAGCTGGGTGGATAAGATGCTTGTTATTCAAAATCTTTATAAACAATTTGGCAGCTTAGTAGCTGTTAATGAATTTAATCTTAGGGTAAAAACAGGGGAAACCGTCGTACTGATGGGACCATCTGGATGCGGGAAATCAACTGCTATTCGCACAATTAATCGTTTGGTAGAGCCGGATCGCGGCTCTATCATGCTAAATGACTCTAATATTCTTGGAATGGACCCTGATGAATTGCGGCACGCCCGCAAACGCATTGGTTTTGTATTTCAGCATTTTAATCTGATTGGGCGTTTAAGTGCCCTTGAAAATGTTATGTTAGGATTAGTGATGAGCGGCGTAGAACGGGAGAATGCTGAAAGTCGGGCAACAGAGTCGTTGCGTAAGGTTGGTTTAGATAACCATTTGGATCACAAACCAGATCAGCTGTCAGGCGGGCAGCAGCAACGTGTGGGAATTGCCAGAGCACTGGCTTATGAGCCGGAGCTTATGCTGTGGGATGAGCCTACTGCGTCCCTAGACCCAATTCTAGTACGTGAAGTATTAGTAGTAATGGAAGAGTTGGCTCGCTATCGTGCCAGTACTATGATTGTGGTAACTCACGAATTGCCTTTTGCCCTGCGGGTGGCTGATCGAATTATACTTATGGATCATGGAAGCATTGTGGAAGAAGGCAAACCCTCACAAGTGTTTGTTAGTCCTGTCTCAGATATTGGAAAAAAGTACAAAGAATTGATTGAATACCAGATGAATACCAGTGCACAAAGCTTAGCTGGTAAGCCGTAAGAATTTATATGTCTTACTGTCAGTCTTGCCGAAAAAGTTGCTTAATGATAAAATGAAGCATGCTTTAATTTATTGTTGAAAGTGGTTTATAAAATGGAATTTATACCTGCAAAAACAATTATATCTGGTTATGATACCGGTGATAATTGGTTTGGGAAAAATTATAATATGAATATTTACAAAGGCTGCTGCCATGGTTGTATTTACTGCGACAGCCGCAGTAAATGCTATCAAGTGGAAAATTTTGATGAGGTAAGGGCAAAGGAAAATGCTCTTGCTTTACTTTCATCTGAGTTGAAATCAAAACGCAGGGCTGGCGTGGTAGGGACCGGTGCAATGAGCGATCCATACAATCCTTTTGAAAGGAAATATGGTTTAACAAGAGGAGCTATAGAGTTAATTCATGCTAACCGTTTTGGTATTTGTATTGCCACAAAAAGTGACTTGATCATAAGAGATATTGACTTATTAAAGTCCATAAAAAAGCATTCACCAGTGATTGTCAAGATTACCATTACCACTGTGAATGATATACTTTGTAAGAAAATAGAGCCGAATGTAGCAAACTCTTCCAGGCGATTTTCTGTTATTAGACAGCTTGCAGAAAATGGAATTTTTACAGGGATATTACTTATGCCTGTACTTCCATTTTTAGAGGATAATGAGCATAATATCAGTGAAATGATTCGCATTGCACATGAAAATGGAGCTAAGTTCATATACCCCTTGTTTGGAGTAACCTTAAGGCAGAATCAGAGAGAATGGTATTATCAAAAGCTTGATGAATACTTTCCCGCTCTTCGGCAAAAATACATTAGTCAGTTTGGCAGCGACTATGAGTGTCCTTCGCCAAACGCAAAGTTGCTGTGGCAGTTGTTTCAAAATCAATGTAATCGATTTGGGATTCTTTATAAAATGCATGATATTATCAAAAGCTATAAAAAAGGGTATGAGGATCAGCAGCTTTCATTATTCTAAAAGCTAAAATAGTATATAAGTCCTGCAAGAACTCAAAAAGAGATTTGCAGGACTTTATTGTTATATTTTTTTGTCGCAATGAAAGAAAAACTATAAATATTGGGAATCCTATAAAAAAACGAGTATGTGAGGTAATCATGTATTGTGATTTTTGTGGTAAGAAACCTTCTTATAATGCAAAATACTGTCGTTACTGTGGTCAGAAATTAAAAGAATATTTAGGTGATACGCAGCCATTGCCTGTTATCAATGAAGCAATGATACATGGTTATAATGCTAAACCGCAGATCATGATCGCTGCATCCGAACCATGGTATAAATCAATAATTCCTAAGAAAGCAGTAACCAAGCGATCTAAAGCATGGCAGATTGCATATGACTTATTTGCTTTGGGGGTGCTTGCCGGGCTGGTATATATATTGGCAACATTTAAAACAATTCAGGAGTACCAAGGTTTAACAGCACTCTGGGGCGTACTCTGGGCCAGCTACATATGGTGGAAACGTTAAGGCTCATTTAGCTTGGCAAGAATGGATTAGCCGTCTATGTGTAAGTGCCCCCATTTGCACATTTCCTCTAAAATAGGCATAAGAGATAGTCCTTTTTCCGATAGAGAATATTCTACTTTGGGTGGAATCTGATGATATTCTTTGCGTATAATAATATTGGCTGCTTGCAGTTCCTTTAATTGACTACTGAGCATTTTATGAGTAACTCCGCTCATATTGCGTTTTATTTCACCATATCTCATAACATTACGCTTGGATAGCCAAAACATAATCGTCATTTTCCATTTGCCGCCGATGATCGATAGTGTATACTCTAATGGGGCAGAGTATACTTCAGATTGTGCTTGCTTGCTAATTTGAATTACTCTCCTTTTGGATAGTAGCACACGAAAAGGTGCATACTATACTTCCTTATATATTTATATTATCATATATACATAAAGATTTTGTAAAGCAAAATGAAAAATAAAGGAGATTATAACATGACTATATTTAATGAGATTAAACCTGAGGAATTTGAACAGAGCCCTTTTAAATTGATAGGGAAAGACTGGATGCTGATTACTGCAGAAAAAGATGGAAAGCAAAATACCATGACCGCTTCTTGGGGTGGATTTGGTGTAATGTGGGCAAAAAATGTCGCTTATATTGTGATTCGCCCACAACGTTTTACTAAAGAGTTTATCGATCAATCTGATACCTTTTCCCTTACTTTTTTTGATGAAAGTTTTAGAACAGCTTTAAGTTATCTTGGAGCAAAGTCCGGCAGAGATGAAGATAAAATAGGAAAATCGAATCTGACGGTTCTTCATGCAGAGGGCATTCCGCTCTTTGAAGAAGCAAATATAGCGATTCTTTGCAAAAAATTATATGCACAAGATTATAAACCTGAATGCTTTATAGCAACGGATCTTAATGAAAAATGGTACCCCGATAAGGATCACCATACTTTATATATTGCAGAAGTTACTAAAATTCTTGTTAAAAAGTAATGAATACTTTGCTAGTATAAAACCCATCGCTGTTGTCTACATAACTTTGATACTATTCAAAAAAAACACTGGAATCTCCAGTGTTTTTTTATCAGATAAGTTATAAGGTTAGGGGGACGTTTACCGCAGAGGACACAGAGAGCATAGAGGTTTTTAACCTTATCTATTTTTTCTCAGTTTCTCTGCCCCTCTGCGGTTCAGTTTACTTTTTAGGCTTTAAAGAATGCGTAGCGTTTTTCTTATACTTTGCATTTTTGTGTTGCAATTCGTTTTATATGTTTTTAATATTTACATTCATCTTTGGTACATACTAATCATTAGGAGGGGATCGTATGAAAGAAAAAAAGCATTGCAAAACAAAGCGCCATTATAAGAAGATTGCAGCTGCGATTGGCAGTGCTGCTGTTGTTGCGGCTTCCATTATTCCTGGCATAGCTTCCATTCTTCCATCTTCTGGGACTACTGCGCCAGAGGCATCACCTGTTACGCAAGAAGCTACGCCTCAGGAGACTGATCAGCTTGCGCAGAATCAACCGTCAGAAGAAGCGGGGGCAAAGCAGGTTTTAAACATTACAGCAACTGCATATGCTCCAGGACCTCATGATAACGAGCAATGGGGTAATAAGACTCATATGGGAACACAAGTCAGACCTGGTGTAATCGCGGTAGATCCTAAAGTAATTCCCCTCGGTTCACGAGTCATGATAAAATATCCTGATGGAACCAAAGAGTATGCGGTAGCAGAGGATACGGGCGGAGCGATTAAGGGGCATCGGATTGATATAGCAAAATGGACTGTAAAAGAAGCCTATCGATTTGGCATTAAACCGGTGAAAGTATATGTATTGCAGACTCCGTCGCAAAATAGTAGAAATCAGGCATAATTCCATAACCTTTCTCACTGTACAGCAGAATAATGGGCCTATAATAACCTTAGCCAAATCGTTGGCTAAGGTTGTATTCTTTGCAGCAATGAGAAATTGTCACCTTGTTTTGCAATCTAACATAGGATAGAAAAGAGAGCATCTAGGAATGGGGTTTGAAAATCAGGAAGGAGGGCTCTTTTTATGTCGATTCCAAGTGAATTGCAACTGTTTTTCTGGGTCGTAGGATCTCTTCTGGCGGCAAATGTATCGATGATGGCATTTTTTGTGTTGTTTGCCAGGTTATCTGAAAGCAAGCTAAAAGGAGTGATCCGAAAGATCATTTTGGAGCTGGATGAATTTGCAGATCAAATGGAAAACAGTGAAAAACGAAATCGAGCGATACAGCAAATAAATGAAATATTAGGATGGAAAAAAATTGTAATTCCATCGGTACTCATTGGCTGGGTTATTGATATGGAGGTTGCTGCAATTCGTGAAATGCAAGAATCTATCGATTCATCTAACCGAACAGCCGCAAGACAAGTGACGCTGACAGAGCTGAAACAAGTGGTCTTGCAGAGCAAAAATACTCTTTGGTCAGCGGCCAACAGCATGAATCGGGATGTAAAATTATATCTGCACTGGTCTGCAGGACACTATGGTCAATTTTTCGATGAGTATCATATTAATATCGACCAGGATGGCAGTATTCACATTACCACAAATGATTTCTCGCAAATAAAATCCCATACCTATAAAAGAAATACAGCTTCCATTGGTATTTGCTTAGCCTGCTGCTACGGTGCGACGACGGAGGATTTTGGCAGTGAACCGCCAACAGCATTACAGATCGAGTCTATAAGTCAAGTGATCGCTGTGCTGTGTAAGGCACTGGATTTGACAGTTGATATTTATCGTGTTATGACCCATGCGGAAGCAGCAAACAATCTAGATGGCCTAAATCCAGGCTATGAAAGCAATGGTTATCCGGATGGAAAATATGGACCTGGTTTTAGTTGGGAGCGATGGGACTTGTGGTACATTCCCGGTGTTGCAAAAGGAGAAGGCGGCAGCGTTTTGCGTGGAAAAGCAATTTGGTATCAGCATAATGGAGTAGGCTTCTAGAAGCCTACTCCCAATCTTGTTCAAATATGTTTGCTTCGTGCTCTTCCTATTCTTCGCGTCTTCGTGGTTCAAAGGTCTTAATTTTAAAGGACGAAGTGTTCTTTAGAAAAAGTTATGAAAATAAAATTAGTGAGCAGGATTCTAACGGGAATGCAACGAAGAGTAATAACAATTAGTTTGTTTATGCGATAAACTAATTGTTGTTGCAAATATAGGAACAGGACAGAGGATAATATGAAAACTGCTGATCAAGTGTTAGTAAAACAGATTAATAAAATGATTGTATTAAATACCATATATAAAAAAAGACCTATATCCAGGGCAGAAATTGCGAAATTCACCGGACTCAATAAGTCAACGGTGTCTGCTTTAGTGGATGAACTGCTTACAGAAGAGTTGGTTTTAGAAATGGGAACGGGTGAATCACAAGGCGGTCGAAAGCCAGTCAATCTTTCAATCAATAAAGAGGTTGGCAATATTATTGGTATTGATTTAGGAGTCAATTACATCTTAAGTATTATGACAAATTTTGCAGGGGAAATTATTTGGGAAAAGCGCATTGATTTGCTGCACACCCACACCTCGCCGGGGCAAAGGATTGCCGATTTGCAAACCTTAATTCAGGAAACGATTGAGAATGCATCCCAGACGGTCCGCGGTATCATTGGCATTGGAATTGGTGTCCCGGGTATTGTAAATTATGAACAGGGACTCATTTTATCGGCACCTAATTTAGGGTGGGAGAATATTGAACTTCGATCAATTATTGAGCAGAAATTTGGCGTTCCGGTGTTTATTGATAATGAAGCCAATGCTGGTGCCATTGGAGAAAAATGGTTCGGCGCAGGGAAAAGAGCAGATGAGTTCTTATATATTAGTGCAGGCACGGGGATTGGAGCGGGAATTATTATTAATAATGAACTTTATCGCGGATCAAGGGGATTGGCGGGTGAAATTGGGCATATGACAGTCTCTCTTGATGGGGTGCCTTGCTCTTGCGGCAATACAGGCTGCTGGGAAGAATATTCTTCTGAAAAGGCCCTATTCCGCTATATGAAAGAGCATATATGTGTGGAAGACTTGACCATATTTAATGTTATTGATAACGCGATTGCAGGGGACGATGTGTCTCGAAGGGCATTTGAGTATGTGGGCAAATACCTTGGTATTGGCGTGGCCAATCTAATTAATGCATTTAATCCTCAGCTTGTCATCATTGGAAATAGCCTGCCTTTAGCAGGTGATATTCTGATGGATGAATTGAGAAAAGAGGCTGAGAAACGCTGTTTTGCCTCTAAATATTTTTCGGTAAAAATACTGCCTTCTCAGCTTAATATACATGCCTGTGCAATAGGAGCTGCTGCATTGGTCATTTCCAGACTCTATGCGTCACCGGTTTCATGAATATGCTTTTTGGCAGCTGCTAACTAAAATATTTAGTTTTAGTTAGCAGGAATATGCATGTAAATATAGAATTAGTTTATCTGACCAACAAACAATGAAGATAATAGTATGAATGTAGGAGAGGTGATACCATTTCGCTATATTTTTTTATTTAGTTAGTTTATCGGAGCAACGAACTTATGTAGAAGTAAGGAAAAAGTTGTCGAATGATCAAAGGGGGGATAAGGCGGAATGAGCTTTTTAGGAATTGATTTAGGCACATCTTCTGTAAAACTGCTGTTATTAAGTAAAGCGGGAAGTGTATTACGAACAGTAACAAAAGAGTATCCTGTCTATTATCCTAAGGTCGGTTGGGCGGAACAAAGTCCTATGGATTGGTGGAATGCTGTCCGTGAAGGAATCAGGGAGATTTTGACTGAGCCTCAAGAATTACCAGCTAAAGTGGAGGGAATTGGCTTAAGTGGGCAGATGCATGGCTTGGTTCTGCTTGATAAAGACAATCGTGTGCTGATGCCGGCCTTATTATGGTGTGACCAACGTACTCAGGAAGAATGTGATGAGCTGAATGAAAAGTTAGGAGAAAAATTGTCCGAATATACAGGCAATAAGGCGCTTACGGGGTTTACCGCTCCCAAGGTTCTATGGGTAAGGAAGAATCGTCCAGAGATTTATGAGCAGATTGAACACGTATTATTGCCCAAAGACTACATACGATGGAAATTGACAGGGGAGTATGCAACCGATACATCCGATGCATCGGGAACCTTGTTTTTTGATGTAGCTCATCGTTCTTGGTCGTCAGAAATGCTTACTATTCTGGGGTTATCAGAGGAAAAACTGCCTAGATGCTATGAATCCTATGAGGTAACAGGCAGCGTAACAAGGCAGGCTGCACAGGAAACGGGACTTGAAAGTGGTACGATTGTTGCCGGGGGCGGTGGTGATCAGGCGAGCGGCGCGGTGGGTACAGGTGTGGTAACGGTCGGTACGGTGTCGGTGGCATTAGGCACCTCGGGGGTGGTATTTGCCTGCCAGGAGAATTATTCTGCTGACAGCGAAAATCGCCTGCACTCTTTTTGTCATGCCAATGGAAAATGGCATGTCATGGGAGTCATGCTATCTGCTGCTTCCTGCCTGAAATGGTGGGTGGAAGAAGTATGTCAATTAGATAATGCTGGTTATGCTGTCTTGCTGGAAGAAGCAGCAAGAGTTTCCCCTGGGAGCGAGGGATTGCTCTTTTTGCCCTATCTGATGGGAGAAAGAACTCCCCATAGTGACCCAAATGCCAGGGGAACTTTTGTGGGGCTGACTATGAATCATGGTCGAGGGCATATGACTCGGGCCATTTTGGAAGGTGTCAGTTTTGGTCTGCGTGATTCCTTGGAGATCATCCAGGAGCAAAACATTCCTATTTATGAGATTCGAGTGAGCGGCGGCGGAGCAAAAAGTGTTTTATGGCGTCAAATACTGGCTGATATTTTGGGGCTGCCCATTCATGTGGTGAATTCGGTAGAAGGACCTGCTTTTGGCGCTGCTATATTGGCTGCAGTAGGAGCTGGAGAGTTTGCCGGAGTGGAAGAGGCGTGCAGCGTGATGATCAAAACCGTGGAACAAAGGGAGCCGATTGCAGCTAATAGAGAAAAATACAATTCTTTATATGGGGTTTACCATCGATTGTACGGTGCACTTCAAGATTCCTTCGAAATACTCAGTGTGATCTAAGGATGACAGCTACGAGCTGTATATAACAACAGGAGGAGAAAAGATGGAATATTTTAGTGGGATTAAAAAAATTACCTATGAGGGCCCTAAGTCTCAAAATCCGCTGGCTTTTAAGTATTACAATCCGCAAGAATTGGTGGCCGGCAAAACGATGGAGGAGCACTTGCGGTTTTCAGTTGCTTATTGGCATACGTTTACTCATGATGGTTCTGATCCATTCGGCAGTGGGACGATGCTAAGACCTTGGGATATCTATAAAGGAATGGATAGAGCCAAAGCACGAGTGGAAGCAGCCTTTGAGTTGTTTGACAAATTGGATGTTCCTTTCTTTGCATTTCATGATAGGGATATTGCCCCGGAAGGTGCGACACTTAAGGAAACGAATGGGAATTTAGACCAGATTATTACTATGATAAAAGAATATTTGAAGACAAGTAAGGTCAAATTGCTCTGGAATACGGCGAATATGTTTACTCATCCTCGTTTTCTTCATGGTGCGGCTACCGCTTGCAATGCGGATGTATTTGCTTATGCAGCTGCTCAAGTGAAAAAAGGACTGGAAACAGGCAAGGAATTGGGAGCAGATAACTATGTATTTTGGGGCGGCCGGGAAGGTTACGTGACCTTATTGAATACGGATTTAAAGCTGGAACTGGATAATTTGGCACGATTTTTCCATATGGCGGTGGCGTATGCCAAGGAAATCGGTTTTTCCGGTCAATTCCTAATTGAACCCAAGCCAAAAGAACCAACAAAACATCAATATGATTTTGATGCGCAGACGGCCATGGCATTTCTACGGAACTACAATTTGCAGGACGATTTCAAGATGAATATTGAAGCGAATCATGCTACGCTGGCCGGTCATACCTTCCAGCATGAATTAAGGATTAGCAGGATCAACGGTATGCTTGGATCCGTTGATGCCAATCAGGGGGATATGCTGATAGGCTGGGATACGGATGAATTTCCCACAGACTTGTATGAAACTACGCTGGCGATGTATGAGATTCTGGAAAACGGAGGCTTGGGTAAGGGCGGTTTGAATTTCGATGCTAAGCCACGCCGGGAATCCTTTGAACCGGAAGATCTGTTTTATGCCCATATAGCTGGGATGGACACCTTTGCCAGAGGATTAAAAGTGGCTGCCAAACTAAAGGAAGATCAGGTATTTGAAAATGTAATTGGAGAACGATATAACAGCTTTAAGGAGGGGATTGGCCTTGCAATTATAGAAGGCAAGACAGATTTTCATATGCTGGAAGCTTATGCGCTGCAGAATAAGCCAATTGTGAATCAATCGGGCCGTCAGGAACAAATTAAAGGAATCTTAAATCGGTATCTATTAGAGGTGTAATGGTTGGGAATTAGGGAGATCGGGGCTTGATCTTAATAATAGGAGGGAATAGATTGTGTTTAAGAAAAATAGTGTGAGATTATTAATTACGGTGTTGGTCTGCATTACTTCTTTATTCATGATGGTCGGATGTACCAAGCAAGAAACGACTGCTTCCAAAGATTCCTCTCAGAAAAACAAGAGTGTAAAGATTGGTCTTAGTATGGATGATTTACGACTGGAAAGATGGCAGCATGACAGAGATATGTTTGTTGCTAAAGCCAAAGAACTTGGTGCAGAAGTGGTTGTTCAGTCAGCTAATGGGGATGATCAGACCCAATTCTCACAATGCGAGAATTTAATTTCCCAGGGCGTAGATATCTTGGTCATTATTCCCCACAATGGAGATGTTCTGGCGCCGATTATCGAACAGGCCCACAAGGCTGGCATTAAAGTATTAAGTTATGACCGACTAATTACAAAATCTGATGTAGATTACTATATTTCTTTTGATAATGTGAAGGTCGGCGAATTACAGGCTAAAGCTATCACTGATCTGGTACCAAAAGGCAACTATTTCTTAATGGGCGGTTCTCCCGTTGACAATAATGCAAAACTCTTTCGTGAGGGTCAAATGAATGTGCTCAAACCGTTCATTGCTAAAGGCGATATCCAGATCGTTGGCGACCAATGGGTAAAAGATTGGCTGCCGGAAGAAGCTCTTAAGATCATGGAGAATGCATTAACGGCTAACAATAATAAGATTGATGCTGTGGTAGCATCTAATGATAGTACTGCCGGCGGTGCCGTACAGGCTCTAGGTGCACAAAATTTAGCAGGAAAAGTACCCATATCCGGACAAGATGCTGAATTGGCTAGCTGCCAGAGAATTGTAGAAGGAACACAGACCATGACCGTCTACAAACCTATTAAACTTCTAGCACCTTCGGCAGCGGAAATTGCAGTGAAGATTGTCAAAGGGGATCAGATCAAAACAGATGGTGTAGTCAATAACGGCAGCAAGGATGTTCCCTCTATTCTCTTAACGCCTATAGCTGTGGATGCCAAAAATATGGCAGATACGGTTATTAAAGATGGCTATAACAAATTGGAGGATGTATACAAAAACGTTCCTAAAGACAAATGGCCTAAGTAATCACTCAAATTGCAGGTGGGGTTGTATCCCACCTGCTCAATTTAAATATGAGGAGATAAAAATGGACGATTTGATTTTGGAGATGAAGAGAATTATCAAAGAATTCTCTGGGGTGAGAGCCTTAAATAATGTATCTTTTGCTGTAAAAAGAGGTGAGATTCATGCTTTATGCGGTGAAAATGGTGCCGGTAAATCAACATTAATGAAGATACTGAGCGGTGTATACCCCCACGGCTCTTATCAGGGGGATATTGTTTTTAATCAGGAGAAAATGATGATTCGAAATATTGCTGATGCACAAAAAGCCGGTATTGCAATCATTCATCAAGAATTAGCTTTATTTAAAGAACTTCCCGTATATGAAAATATTTTTATCGGTAACGAAATTAGCTCTCATGGGCGTATTCATATACCGGCAATGTTATCAAAAACGCAAGAACTTTTAAAGGAAATGAGGCTGGATGTCAATCCTTACACACTGGTAAAACAATTGGGAACAGGTCAGCAGCAGTTGATTGAAATCGCCAAGGCGTTATCAAAAAATGCTACTTTACTTATTTTGGATGAGCCAACAGCTTCCTTATCCGAGGGAGAAGTAGAGATTCTGATGGATATTTTGGGACGGTTGAAGGTTAAGGGCGTTACTTGTATTTACATATCTCATAAACTGGATGAAGTCCTTCGATTAGCGGATACAGTGACCGTTATTCGTGACGGACGTTCTATTGGCTCTAAAGTAACCCATACGCTGACAAAGGACGAGATTGTGGAGATGATGGTAGGCCGGGAAATTACCGATTTATATCCTAAAGAGGTACATCGTACAGAGCAAGAGGTTTTTGCGGTTAAAAATTATACGGTATATGATGTAAGTGATCCCAATAGAAAGCTAGTCGATAATGTTAATTTTTCCTTAAAGCGAGGGGAAATTTTAGGCTTCGCCGGCTTAGTAGGTGCTGGACGTACAGATCTAGTATCATCAATTTATGGTTTTCATAATGGAAAATGTCATGGGGAGGTTTATCTGGAAGGGAATCAATTGTCCATTCAGCATCCGAATGATTCGTTGCAGCAGGGAATTGCTATGGTGCCGGAAGATCGCAAGCGTCATGGTATCATTGAGATTATGTCTGTCAGGGAAAATATGACACTGGCTACTATTGAGAAGTATCGATTGACAATGGATTGCATTGATGATTGTCAGGAACTAAGAGATGCAAATGATTATATCGCAAAATTAAAGATAAAAACACCTGGATTAGATACTTGTATTAAAAACTTAAGCGGCGGAAATCAGCAAAAGGTTGTATTGGCAAAATATCTGCTGCGTAAATTGAAAGTGCTGATTTTGGATGAGCCAACCCGCGGCATTGATGTTGGTGCAAAATATGAAATTTATAATCTGATGAATCGCTTGGCTGCAGATGGTATCGGTATTATTATGATCTCTTCTGATTTGCCGGAAGTTCTGGGAATGTCTGATCGAATACTGGTTATGAATGAAGGGCGGATAAAAGGCGAATTCTTGAACCATAAGAATTTGGATCAGGAACAAATAATGCATTGTGCTGTAGGGGGGGCTACTGCGTGACAACGGAGCTGAAGAAAGAAGCAGTTGGGATGGGCAGTGAGAAAAAAAGATCCTTGGCATCTATGTTTCGTTTTGATGTAAAGACATATACTATGATTTTAGCATTAGTGTCGATTTGGATTATCTTTACCATGGCAACAAACGGGGATTTTCTAACCTCCAGAAACTTGTCTAACTTATTTCGGCAAATGTCCATTACGGGGATTTTATCTATCGGTATGGTTTTTATCATTATTGCAGGACATATTGATCTGTCAGTCGGGTCGCTTATGGGACTGCTGGGCGGTATTACAGCTGTTCTTAATGTTTGGCTCAAAATAGATGGAATTTTAGCGATCGGGATTACTCTCGTCCTTGGTTTGCTGATTGGTATTTTTAATGGATGGTTAATTGCTTACAAAAAAATACCGGCTTTTATTGTCACTCTAGGGGGGATGCTGGTATTTAGAGGTATATTAGTAGGTATGACTAAAGGAACTACTGTTGCCTCTCTTGACCCAAGTATCCGTTTTGTGGGGAATGCATATCTAGTTGATGGGATTGGAATTTTCCTAGGTATAATCGCTGTTACATTTCTTGTTTATAACTCTCTCTCAAGTCGAAAACTTCATTCCCAATACGGTTTGACAGTCCCATCAATGTCCGTTGAAATTGCAAAAATTGCTTTTGCTGCCGCAGTAATTGGTTTACTTATTATCATTCTTAATTCTTACCAGGGGGTTCCTGTGCCGGTGCTCATTCTGGCAATCATGGCTGTTGCTTTTTCTTACGTTTTGACTAAAACCGTATTTGGACGCCGAGTGTATGCAATTGGCGGCAATGCAGAGGCGGCTAAATTATCAGGTATCAATGTTACGAAAATGACATTGAGTATATTTGCCATTAATGGTTTATTGGTCTCTATTGCCGGAATACTCCTTTGTTCCCGATTGAATGCAGCTTCGGTAGCGGCTGGGCAAAACGCTGAAATGGATGCCATTGCGGCCTGTGTCATCGGGGGAGCCAGTCTGATGGGCGGTATAGGCAGCGTCGGTGGCGCGATTGTCGGTGCGCTGGTAATGGCAAGTTTGGATAATGGTATGAGTATGCTAAATATCGAAACTTTTTGGCAGTTTATTGTCAAAGGGTCGATACTCGTACTGGCGGTTTGGGTGGATATTGCTACAAAAAATAAGCGGTAGCGTATGAAGGTAATAATACTGGAGAAAGACAAATCCCTGCAAAGGGTATTAATCATGCAGGAATTTGTCCTGTTTTTTCATATTATTAAATTTGCTTTGCAAGTAAAACATAAAAGAAATAATGAACCACAAAGGCACAATGCCGCTGACGCGGCACCCAAAGGAGTGCACAAAAAATATAATTAAATCCCCTTTGTGTCCTTTGCGTCTTTGTGGTTCAAATCGTTTTATATGTTTTAAAGAACTCGCAACATTTTTTTCTGAAACTCAGCGTATTAGCTTTTCAAGGAGTTTATTAGTCACTGCTTGCTTTAGTTCTCCTTTGGAGACAGGAATATCTTGCTGTTTCAGCCTTTCTAGGGCTTCTTGGCTGAGTTGCTCAGGATAGATGGTTCCATAAGCAGTTTGAATGGCGATTCCGGAAATATCCGTAGTAGTTCCTTTCTTTACAAATAAGCCTGTCATCTTCTGAAAAGCAAGCCCATAAGTTTTGCCGTCGTATATGCTAAAGTTTCCTTTTGTGACAGCCGTCTCACCTTTACCGCTGACATGACCGTTAAAGGCAAGGGGGCCTTGAACATCTTTGTCTGTTAATTGTGAACTATTAAGACCTTGTCCGTTTACATCCAATTCATAGCTTTGATCTTCTGTCATTACAGACCCGCTGGCTGCTACATTTCCCTGATAAGCAGTGCCTTGTACCTGCTGCAGCAGTACTGTATTGTCAGTATAACGAAAATTGCCTGTAACTCCGTTGACTGCCATACTGCTGAAACTGATTTGAGGCAGACTGAAATTACCTGTGATATGAGGCTGAGCAATAGGTCCGGCAATTTGCACTTGTAAGGCTAACGGACGCATTGCAGTAATTCCCGATACAAAAGCGGCAGGGTCAGCATCAGGCAGAGTCAAAGAAAAATTAAGGACGCCCGTACCATCCATCCAGGAAATAGTACCTTGACCTTGTGCCGGTTGACCAGAAATCAATAGGCTTACGTCTTTGAAATGCAGCCCTGTTTCGTTACTGCTGAACTTTCCCTGTCCTTCCTGTATTCCCACTTTACCAGTTAATTTCAGATCAGAGAAACTGCCTTCTGCCTGATAATGCAGCGTTCCTTTGGTGTCTTGTTTTACTGTAATCTGTAATGGCTGTATCGTGCCCGCTTCCAGAGAATAGGCTGTATCCGTAAAAAGCTCTTTAAATTTGAGTGCATCAAGAGTATCAATTTGGATATTAAAATCTCCAGGAAGATTTTCTCCCCATTGTCCGTTTACGTTCACTAGGCTTTGATCCGCTTTACCATTAAGAGCAATTGTCATCTCCGGGTTGTTTTGCCAGTCAATCGTACCTGTTGCATTTTCTAATAATTGAGAAAACAGAGGGGTTTCAATATGTATTTTTCCGTCTTCTAATTCGACTTTACTGCGAAAGGAAGTCGATTCATCCTGTTCTTTTTTGAGTAAGTCATCCCAGTTAAAATGATCATTGGACTGTTTTAGCCAAAGTTCTCCTCTTTCTAAAGTCACCGTTTCAATTTTGGGTAATCCGAGGCTGCCGCCAGTCAAATCAGACCAGCGATACTGCATTTTGATTACTGGAACCTGTGCTAAAAGAGCCCCCTGCTGATCATAGAGGGAGACATTCTGGATTTTAATGCGGCCAGATAATGATAAATCAACGCTTCCCACTGTCAGCTGTCCGTTGACTTGCTGGCTGACCCGCTGAATAAGGGTGTCTTGTATATCCTGTCTAATTTTAACGGCAAATACTTGCCAAAGAACAAGTACTGTACAGAGCATACTTAGTACAATGAATGTGATTCGCTTATGTGCTGTTATCCAATCTTTCATGTAAGCCCCCTTCGGCGTTAATGGTTGCCTGTTTAATAACTAAGTATCATAATTAAAAATTAAATTCTTGTTTTTTTGCCAGATTCCTTTTTTCTTTTTCCTTAAAAAGAGGAATAAATCAGAGATTTTGTAAAGGATGGAAAAGAAGAGATATTAAAAAATGTAGGAGAATGTGCTGAATGTAAGGCGTTTATGGACTAAAGGATAATGAAGAGGAGTGATTATAAATGGAGGTGATCCTAATTATTTCCTGAAGAAGATAATAAAACAGTTAAATAAAAACAAAATAAATTCAAAAAAATAGTTAGGAAGGTATTTACAATATGAAGAGAGTATCATAATATTAAAGATAACAATTTTCATTTTCACTAGAATAAAAAACAAAATAATATATTGTAACAGTAGTGTTATAAATTAAGGAAATTTGCAAATAAATGAATTTGATTATCATTATTAAATTCATTTATTACTGATTTTACGCTAAAATTTGGAATATAGCTGCATGAATTATTATATTTCCAGAAGAGGCTTCGTTATGATATATATTAAAAAGGAAGTGAGGTAGAGATTCAATGATGTTTTATAAGAGCAGCTGGCATAAAGCAATTGCTTTATCTATTTTTTTACATATTTTTCTTTGGGTAACAACTGGTTACTTGGCTTTTCGAGAACAAGATGTTCCACTTGTTGACGAAGAAGTGATGGAACTGAGTTTAATCGATATGCCTGGTGATGATATAGCAGAGGCAGAGCCACAGGTTGCAGCAGCAGCACCGCCGATACCAGAGGTCCCGATTGAGCCCGACCCTCCTCCAGAGCCTCAACCGCCTGTTGTTGAAGATGATATAGCGGAAAAGGTAGTAGAACCTGTAAAGGTGCCAGAGACAAAAGAAGAAACGGTTGTTTCACCTGATAAAGTAAATAGCGGCGGAAAAAAGATTGGCTTTGGGACCCCGCCAATCGTATTAGTAAAGGTTGATCCTGTGAACCCCCCAGAGATGCAAGAAGTCGGCCGTAAGGTTAATGTTGTGCTGCGGATGCAAATTTTGAAGAATGGATTACCAGGCAAAGTATCAATAGCAGTTCCGTCTGGATATAAAAGTATTAATGATGCAGCCATAGCCGCAGCTAAAAAATGGAAATTTGAACCTGCAAAAGATAATGAAGGCAGACCCATTGTTTGTCTTACCATATTAACGATTCCTTTTACTGTAGAGTAGTAACTTTACGAAAAAAATCCACATCTTGACAACAAACATATTTAGCAGTATTATTTCTAAGTGAGAATGATTATATATATCATTGTTGAGGATATTTCCATATTATACATATGAAATATTTAGATTCTAACAAATGGTGGAAGGTTTCATTGCTATTAAATGATAATGGATTTTATTATCGTCTGATAACAATGATATAGAAGGAGGTGAAAATATGCGTAAATGGTTACTTGTTGTTATTATGGCATTTATATTAATTAGTCAGGGGATGGTTTTTGCAGCACCTAAATGGGATGCTGTTGTTGACAAAATAGAAAAAACGCTGGATCAGTCTCTAACTGTGTATACAAGCGGAGATACAGCTGGGGCCAAGAAAATAGTAAATGATGCATATTATGGGATGTATGAAAAAGATGGCTTGGAAAAGGCAGTAAACTCGACTGTTTCTGCTAAAAGAGCCAACTTGACTGAATATAAGTTTGGCACTATTAAGAAATTGATGACCAATCAAGCGCCTGAGGCAGATGTTAAAAAGCAGATTAAAGAGATCGTTGGAATGATGCGTGAAGACGTTGCTCAAATGGGCGGCGGTGGTAAACAAAGCAGTTCTATGGCAACTTTTTGGCCGGCTTTTCTGATTATGGTTCGTGAAGGCGCGGAAGCGATTTTGGTTATTGGTGCTATTCTTGCTTATCTGATTAAGTCGGGAAATGGTAACAAGACACAGGTTATTTATAATTATTCTGGGGCCGCTATTGTAGCGAGTTTTTTAACGGCTATTTTATTCCGCTCTGTGATTAATCTCAGTGGTGCCAGTCAGGAAATTGTGGAAGGCATGACTATGCTGGTAGCGGTGGTCGTTCTTTTGTCCGTTGGACATTGGATGAGCAGCAAAGCAGATGAAAAATCATGGGGAAATTATATTGAAGGACAGGTAAAAGATTCTCTGACTAAAAATAATACTTTTTCCTTGGGAATCGCTGCTTTTTTAGCCGTGTATCGTGAGGGTGCTGAAGTCGTGTTATTCTATCAGGCACTATTTAATGATGCTGGTGATGATATGCAAATGATTTGGCTGGGATTTGGTGCGGGGTGTCTCGCTTTAGTCGTGATTTTTGCAGTGGTTCGCTATGGCAGTCTGAAACTTCCATTGAAGCCTTTCTTTCAGGGAACTAGTGTTTTAATGTTTATTTTAGCAATTAGTTTTGCTGGTGGCGGAGTGAAAGAGCTACAGGAAGGAGGTTTAGTTGGAGTTACGCTTCTGGAGGGGATGCCTATGTTTGATCTTTTGGGAATCTATCCGACAGTTGAAACTCTGTTGCCACAATTCTTTCTTGTATTAGTGGTTCTTGGAAATAGCATCTATCAAAAAAGAAAAAAAATTAGGGAGGTCGTATCATGAATTTGAAAAAATTTTTATCAATGACTTTTGTTGCCTTAGCAGTGTTTGGATTATCAGTAGGACAATCTTTTGCCGCTGGATTCCAAGAATATCCTATTGGTGATGAGATCGAAGTGCCAGAAGCAGGATTTAAAGTTGCTCTTGTTTATTTTCAACCAGTAGCAATGGAGCCAGCAGGTATGGGATTGACGCCTGATAAGTCAGATATTCATCTGGAAACAGATATTGCTGCTATTGAAGGCAATAATACCGGTTATGGTGTTGCTGAATTTATTCCTAATTTGACTGTACATTACAAATTAACGAAGAAAGGTACTGGCGAAGTGATTGAAGGTACACTTATGCCGATGAATGCCAGTGATGGACCACACTATGGTGCGAATATCAAAATGAAGGGTGCCGGTACATATGATGCAGCCTTTACAATTGAGAGCCCAAATCGCCAAAATTACTTGCTGCATGTTGATAAAGAAACAGGCGTTGAAGGTCGTTTCTGGACCAAACCAGTAGTTCTACATTGGGATTTCGACTATATTCCTAGAAGTTGGTAAAAAAAAGACTGGCGGTCCGGGATGATTTCCCGGACCTTTTTTATAATTTAAGAATTTCATAATGTCCCGATCCTTGCACACAGAGAAAAATATTCTAGGGTGTGCTTTGTGTCTTTATAGTTTAAAAGGATGTAAGGCTATTGTATTTTAGTAGAATTAGAAAATTAAAATGAAAGGAGAACAATATGCTGCAAAGTATACTGCAAAACATGATACCGACCATGCAGAATTTAGCCATTGCTTTTATCCCCTTAGCGATGTTGCTGGCTCTGGCTAGTAAGGATGAGTCGGGAGCGTTTAAAAAGTGGATTTGGCGCGGGATCCTTTGGGGAATCATGGGTGCCGCTTTTATTGCAACGGTAAGGTTAGGTACAAAAGCCGTAAAGCGGGAAGTGTATGAAGGTTTGGTCCTTGTATTGGGGCTGATAGGCGAAATGTCACTGCTGGGATTTCTGTGGTGGAATGTTAGACAGGGGATTTCTCTAGATAAGTATAAGTTCGCAGGTGGTGCTTCTTGTATTGCTGCTGCTGCCCTGCTGCTGTATCACGGATTGGATTTTATTCTTTTTCCTATTGAGATGATTACCTTTACCAATGAGATAATCAGCCTAGAGTTTCTTATGAAAATAATTGGATTTTTGTTAGGAGGGCTTTTGACCTGGTTGACGGGTCTGGCAATTATCCGGGCTGCAAGTATTTTGTCGACCCAAAAGATCATTGCTATTCTTACGGCGCAGCTTTTGGTGGTTATGGCTAAGCAAGCTCTTATTGTAGTGCAGATCATGGCCGTAAGAAAAATTTTCTTAACCACAAAAGAAATGACGCCGATTATAGGGCCTTTGATTAATCATCAAGTTTGGTTCTTATATGCACTGCTTGCAGTTACATTGCTTTTGCCAGTGGTACTGATCTTGCAGCGTAAGCCGGAAAAGCCTATGGGACTTAATCCTGCTCAATACAGAAAAATACTAATGCAGACTCGCAAGAAAATGCGCTGGAGCGGAGCGTTGGCTTTAGGTGTATGTGCTATGTTTCTGGTTTCAACCGTTGGAATGGTATATGCTGATGAAAAAGTCGAAATTGTTCCAGCTGTAGCAGTAGTCGCTGAAGGAGAGCAGGTTCGTATTCCTTTGGAAAAAGTTGATGATGGTCATTTACACCGCTTTTCGTATCGCTCATCAACAGGTGAAACCGTACGGTTTATCGTGATTAAAAAAAGTGGTTCCGCTTACGGTGTTGGCTTGGACGCTTGTGAAATTTGCGGACCAACAGGTTATTTTGAACGAGATAATCAGGTGATTTGCATGTTATGCGATGTTGTAATGAATACAGCAACCATCGGTTTTAAAGGCGGATGTAATCCAATTCCCCTGGCATACAAGGTAAGCGAAGGAAAAATGATCGTACCTTTAGAGGCTTTAGAGCAAGAAAAGAGTCGATTTAAGTAAAGGAGGATAAACCATGTTTTGGGAGATGCTGAAAGGAGCTCTTGTCAGGCAGAGCCGAAAAATGTTCATGGTAGCCCTTACCATTGCATTGGGCGTTTCGCTGACAACAGCCATGCTGAATGTAATGCTTGATGTAGGCGATAAGGTCAATCGGGAACTAAAAGCATATGGAGCAAACATTACAGTAATTCCTCGGGCGGCATCCGTCTTACGGGATGTTTATGGAATAGAAGCCAGTTCTGGAAAGACAGGGCAGTATTTGCAGGAAGCTGATGTTGGTAAGTTAAAAACAATTTTTTGGGCTAATAATATTGTTGCATTTTCTCCTTTACTCGAAACGAAGGCTACTGTAGGTTCAGATGATATAACCGTAGTCGGAACTTGGTTTAACCGGCCATTAGAGCTGCCTACAGGTGAAGTTGTAGAAACCGGCATCAAAGAACTAAAATCCTGGTGGACAGTTGAGGGAAATTGGATTAATGACGCTGACATTAAAGGAGCAATGGTTGGTTCTACATTAGCGCGGAAATTAAACCTTCAAATCGGTGATTCGGTGGAGATTGTCTTGCCAGGAGGTAGCCAGCGGGAAGCGCTGACTGTGCAGGGTATTTTTAATAGCGGCGGTGCTGAAGATGATCAAATCTTTGTAACCCTGCCTTTTGTTCAACAAGGACTAAATCTTCCAGGCAAAATTGGTAAAATAGAAGTAAGTGCTATAACAACACCAGAAAATGATTTAGCACGCAAAGCAGCTCATGATCCAAAAAGTCTTTCCCTAAAAGAATGGGAAACTTGGTATTGTACAGCTTATGTAAGTTCAATTGCTTATCAAATCGAAGAAGCTGTGGGGGATTCCCGCGCCAAGCCGGTTCGGCAGGTTGCTGAATCAGAGGGGACAATTCTGCAAAAAACACAGCTGTTAATGCTCTTGATTACAGGACTCAGCTTAGCTGGATCAGCTCTTGGCATTTCGAATCTTTTAATGGCTAATATTATGGAACGCAGTCGGGAGTTTGGTTTGCTTAAAGCACTTGGTGCAACAGATCGGGATGTTTTACTGCTGACTCTCACGGAAATTATGACGACAGGCTTAGTTGGTGGTATTGCGGGCTATTTTTTAGGCCTGGGATTTGCTCAAATTATTGGTCACAATGTGTTTGGTACAGCCGTTGCAATTAATGCGATGGTCATTCCTTGGGTCATTATTTCAGTAATCCTAATTACTTTGGTCGGTAGCCTTCCGGCTATGCGAATGCTTTTATCGCTGCGTCCGGCAGCAGTACTTCATGGCAGGTGATAAAGATGACAAAATATTCAATGTACACGAAGATGATCTGGAATGCCTTACTTCGTCGTCGGTCTCGCATGTTGATTGCATTATTGGCTGTGGCGATTGGTGCGACTGTTGTATCAGGGCTTGTTACCATTTATTATGATGTTCCCAGGCAAATGGGCAGGGAGTTTCGCTCCTATGGTGCTAATTTATTGTTAACGCCAGCTGGTGATCAACAGGTGATGGCGCAAAACCTGGTTGCCAATGCGACTACGCTTTTGCCCTCAGATAAGCTAATTGGCATTGCCCCATATTTGTATGACCGCATTAAGCTAAATGAACAGCCCTTTCTAGTTGCAGGTACGCATTTCCAGGCTGTAAAGAAAGTAAGCCCTTACTGGCAGATCCGTGGTGAGTGGCCAGCGGATCAGTCTGAGGATATCGTGATTGGTGCTGAAGTGGCAGAACGATTGGAAATTGAACCAGGAGAGCAAGTGACTCTCGCGGCAGCTGGCAGCGAAACTGAAAAAAAGGTGAAAGTTGCTGGTATTCTTCGGACTGGGGGCTCGGAAGAAAACTTTATTTTTCTTGATCTTTCTTTGCTCCAGCAGATGTTGAAGAAGGAAGGTGTGATTAGTATTGCTCAGGTCAGCATTACGGCTAATGAGGCAGAACTAAACACATTAACACAACAAATTGGAGAGCAGGTTCCTGGTGTGGCACCGCGTTTAGTGAAACAGGTGACACAGTCGGAGCAAACGGTTCTTGGAAAGCTGCAGGCGTTGGTTTATCTAGTCACAATTGTAGTATTACTGCTTACTCTAATTTGTGTAGCTACAACGATGATGGCAGTTGTCACAGAGCGGCGTAAAGAGATTGGTTTAAAGAAAGCGCTGGGTGCGGAAAATCGCAGCATTATCCTTGAGTTTTTAGGGGAAGGTCTGGCATTAGGAGCCTTAGGCGGTCTGCTGGGAACGATTTTGGGATTCTTTTTTGCTCAAGCGGTAAGTGTCAACGTTTTTGGCAGGATGATTTCATTTCAGCCCTTGATTGCGCTATTGGCATTGATTGTTTCTATAGCAGTTACCGGCTTAGCATGCCTAATTCCAGTGAAAATTGCAACGGAAGTTGAACCAGCGATTGTACTCAGAGGCGAGTAGAGGAGGTTAATGAATATGAGTTTACTAGAATTGCACAATGTATCAATGATTTACGGGAGTGTGAAGGCCCTTCAAGGGATTGATTTAACAGTAGAAAAGGGCGAATGGCTGGCACTGATGGGGCCATCCGGATCTGGTAAGACGACCCTGATGAACATAATCGGTTGTATGGATAAAGCCTCCACAGGATCTATTGTTTTGGATGGTGTTGATTTTACCGATGTTACTGCAGGGAACCTGACAATGCTCAGGCGAGATAAAATCGGACTGGTATTTCAGCAGTTTCATCTGATTCCTTATTTAACAGCAGTAGAAAATCTGATGGTAGCTCAATATTATCATAGTATGCCTGACGAACAAGAAGCCTTAATAGCTTTAGAGAGAGTCGGACTCAAAGAGAGGGCTCGTCATTTGCCTAGCCAGCTTTCTGGCGGCGAACAGCAGCGGGTGTGTATTGCTCGCGCTCTAATTAACTATCCTATGTTGATCTTAGCCGATGAACCAACGGGTAATTTGGATGAAACCAATGCTAAAATTGTATTAGAATTTTTTCAGCAGCTTCATCGCGAAGGGCATACCATTATTATGGTTACCCATGATCCGAAAGTTGCCGAGCTGGCTGAACGGTGTATCGTCTTGGAGCATGGTCGCATAGCTAATCGGAAAGACCGTAGAATCGTCTGCAGGGAGGAAGAAGTCTCATGAGAAGATGGTTATCCATGGCTGCAGCAGGAGTATTAATCGGGCTTCTCCTTACTGGCTGCAGTAGTAGTAATCAAAAAGCGAATACTGTTCACAATGACAGCAGCCATAGTGGGCATAGCCACAGTTATAAGGATGGCATCTATACAGCTAAAAGCAGCCCTGATGAACGGGGAGCAGTAGGTGAAATAACCCTTACTATTCAGCAGGGGAAAATCGCTAAGGCAGACTATCGAGGAATTCAAAAAGATGGTAAGGTCAAGGATGTTGATTATGGAAAAACGAGTGGGAAAATTGAAAATCCTGAATTTTATCAGAAAGCGCAGCAAGGGGTAAAAGGTGCAGCTGCCTATGGACCCAAGCTGATCGAAACGCAAAATATCGATCAGGTAGATTCTATTTCAGGAGCAACCGTTTCTCATAAGCAATTTACGGAAGCTGCAAAATCAGCATTAGAACAGGCAAAATGATCACTCTTCTTTTCAAAAAAACTAAGCGAAGGAAATCGTAAAATCGATTCCCTTCGCTTAGTTTTTGCTATGCTAAATTTTGAATTAAAAAGCATAATGCATAATGCGCGTTTTGCGGCACGGAAAAGAGAATTCGTAAAAAAGTGGTGAACCGCGAAGGAATCGAAGAGATGCAAAGAACACGAAGGATAATATGAATACGTTAACCTTCGTGTTCTTCATAGCCTTAGCGTCTTCACGTTTCAAAAGGTTTATTTTTACGTCTCTTTTCCCTACGCCTCTACAGTTCATTTATGTTTAATGATTCCGAAATGTCTTTTTCAAGATGCCAAAAATGTTAACGAATTTGACAGGGACTTTTTTTCGAGGATATTTGTTATTAGCAGGTACTAGTTCTACAAATTCATCATCAATAACATAAACGTACTTTAGTGTCGCATACAAATCAGGTATATTTCCTGAAATTCCAACTGCACAAATTTGTCCTTGATCAAAGGTACGCTGTTTTTTTATGAGGGCTAAGTCTCCATCAAAAATTCTGGCACCTTCCATGCTGTCGCCTTCCACACGTAAGATGAAAAAGTTATGAGGCTCGCTACTTAGCCATTTACTTGGCAGATCTTCGTAATATTCAATGGACTCACGGGCTATGCAAGGGGCACCTGCAGGTATATGTCCGAGAACTGGAACGGCGTAAGTGGATGCTACTTCTACTGCATTCAGGGGCAAGGAGGCAGCAGTATCCCGATTGCAAGGAAGATAGCCTGCTTTAATCATTAGATCTTCGAAAGAACAATTGAGATGTGGTGCTAACTTTCCTAAGGTCTGTGGGCTTGCTTTTTGTTCTCCGGACTCCATTCTGGATATTGTAGTATTGCTTACGCCTGAAAAAATTGAAAGCTGCCGCTGACTTTTAAAACCACTATCTTCTCGTATTTTTGAAAACCATAAGCCAAAATTCTTTAGTTGTTCATTCATTTTATCGATCATCGTAAGCACCTCCTTGTTTAGTATAAACTTTTCTGTTTCGTATACGCAATAAAAAAGATGTTGCGATAACGAAATGTTTCTAAAAAAAGTTATTGCGTAAGCAATGAGGTAATGATAAGATGGTGTTGCGATGACGATACAAACAAGAGAAGGGAGGTGTATACTTTGACACGAAGAAAAGAATTAACCGTAAAACTCAATATAAAAGCATTTGAGGAAAATCAGAAAAAATATAACCTCAATGAAGAAGGGAAATGTGCCGAGTGTATGGAGATTAGTCCATCTCAGCTTTGGAAGGTGAAAACGGGTATTCATGACCCAGGCAAGGATTTTATTGCAGGTGCATTAAAAGCGTTTCCTAACACTTCTTTTGATGAATTATTTTTTTTGCCTGGAGTGTCGCGCCAGCGAGATGAATCCCCAAAAGATAAGGCGATATAAGGAGGTGGTGATAAATTGATTGTTTCTTTAACGACAGAAGAGACCAGGCAGATGTTTCTTCATCTTTCAAAGCAAATCATTGTAAATCAGCCATTGCTAATAGAGTTAGATAAAAAGATTGGCGGCAAAGCCCATGGAGGGGAGATTGCAAAAGGTTTTAGTGCGATAATACATACTCTCTCCCAGCAAAGATCCTTTCATATTAATGATATTTTTACGGATAGCGGAATAGCAATGCTTAGCTCCAACAAAGGCTTCTCAGGTATTATTTTTGGTACTTTATTTTTGGGTGGCGTAAGTGGAATGCCTAGTATCGATAAACTGCATGCAAAACAATTGTCCGCTATATTTGATAAAGCATTACAGACTCTTAAAGCATGGAGAGCAGACCATATAGATGGTAAAATCATAATTCATACATTTGAATCTGCTGTTGTTGCTTTTCGTCATGGTGTCAAGGAAGGCGACACCCTTCTTCAGGCTTTACAGGTAGGTGAGATAAGTGCTAAAGAAGCTATGGAGCATTTAAAACATTATCAAACTGGTTTTGATCCTGGGATGTATAGTAGTGAAAAGGTAGTATCCTATTATGATCCTGGTGCTGTAACTGTTTGGCTTATTTTAAAATCCATGCGTGAGTGGGTTGAATCATTAGAAAACATCTACAGTAGATTGACCATGAATGCTTAGTCCCAGGGTAAAGGAAGGTATTTAAAATGATGTTTGTTTGTTAGACTCTCTACTTTTGAATAAGTAGAGAGCTTTTTCTTACTATAAAAGGCCGTCCTAAAGCTTTCACCTTTTAGGACGACCTTTTTACTTTTTGTACTGCTTATTGGACTGTTACCCAGAGTTCACTGGCCCGAGCCGTTTCTGAGGTGTTTGGAATAACGGTAAGTTTACCTTTACCTGGGGCGATGGCTGTAAATATAGCTTTACCAGTGTCTGGGCCACCCGTTTCTTGTTTTAGTATATCGCCGACGAAATATTCACCTGATGAGGTGAAGCGTGTGTTCTGGGTAAGACCTGGCGCCGGTTCAAGGATTAATTTTTGACCTACTTTTAACATCAGATTATTGGCAGATAACTGTACTTTTTCGTTATCACTGTAGTTATAGACAACTTTAACATCTTTCAGATCGTCCACTGGTTTGGTAGGAACGCTTGGAGTTGTTGGGGAAGGATTTGGATCAACAGGAGTAACTGGGTTAAGATTTGTGCATCCTCCCAGAAAAAGAGCCGCTGATAGGAATAAGCCTATAGTAAGATTCATCCATTTTCGATCTTGCATACTTTTCATAAGAACCTCCTATTGTCATTTGCAGTAGATTATGTAGATTACCTATAGATTTACCTAAAATGATGATAATATGCAATTTTTTTAATAGTATTTGATGTTTAAAGAAGGTCGCTTGAATAGCAGGTATTATAATAATATCTATAAACAATTTGTTTATAGATTAATTTTAACTTCTATATTAACTAGGCAGGGGATTAGAAATGGAGGAAGAATGTATATTTAATGCAGGTATAATAAAAAATTCTGCCTGCTTCTTTACCAACTTGGCACAAGCCAAGTCTTTTCTTATAAGTAGAGAGCGTATAGGTGCGATAGGTGAAAAAAATGAAATTTTGTGAACTATAGAGGCACAGAGAACACTGTGTTCAACGCTCCCCTAAACTTATAAATTTTGATAAGATAAATAAACCCTTTGTGTCCTTTGCGCCTTTGTGGTTGAAACGGTTTTATTTTTTGACCATGTAGTGTTTTTCTTATTATCATTCTTAGGTAGATATTTTTGTATCAGGAGGAGGATATTATGGTTCGTTTTGGTGTAGTAGGTACGAGTCGGATTGTTGATGATTTTATTCGATGTGCCAGACTGCATAGTGATTTTTCCTTAGATGCTGTTTATTCCAGAACGGAAGAGCAGGGGAGGCTTTTTGCAGAACGCCATGGGGTGAAAAATCGGTTTACTTCTTTACAGGAGATGGCCCAGAGTAATCAAATCGACGCAGTATACATAGCGAGTCCTAATTCTTTACATGCCAAGCAAGCTATACTGTTAATGTCTCATGGCAAGCATGTGCTTTGTGAAAAACCCATTGCTTCTAATCGCAAGGAACTATCCATGATGATAGAGTCTTCACGGCAGCATCAGGTACTATTAATGGAGGCAATGAAAAGTACTTTTTTGCCAAATCTTCAGGCTGTTAGGCAAAACCTTCATAAAATCGGTGCAGTGAGAAAATTCTTTTCAAACTTTTGTCAATATTCATCTAGATATGATGCCTATAAGACGGGAGAAGTGCCAAATGCTTTTAATCCTGTATTATCGAATGGGTCGATTATGGATATTGGCGTTTACTGTATCTATCCTGCTATCTATCTTTTCGGAAAACCAGAGAAAGTGATAGCGAATGGGATACTGTTAGACTCTGGCGTTGATGGTGCAGGCAGTATTGTTCTTCACTATCCTGATAAGGAAGTTATCATATCTCATTCGAAGATTACCAATTCCCAAGTCAGCAATGAAATACAGGGGGAAGAAGGCATCATTGTAATTGATAAAATATCAACACCGAAAGTGGTAAAAATCTATTATAATAATGGCTCAATTGAGGATATTGGGCAAGAGCAAGGTAATGATTTTATGTATTATGAGGTAAAGGAGTTTATTCATTTAATAAACAATCATAAAATAGAGTCAAATATTAATTCCTTGCAGTTATCCTTAGATGTAATGGAAGTCATAGATGATTGCAGAAAGCAAATTGGTCTTGTTTTTCCAGCTGATATGTAAAATTATAGGTGTGACTAAATACAATTGCAGTGTTATTTGACAAAAATGACAATTACATTGGTTTTTGACGTATGTCTTACCTTTACAGTTTTACATATTTCATATATATTATGTCTTATACCCTTGTAATGGGACGCAATTATCTAAGTAGCTCTAGTTATAATACAAGAGAATGATGGAGGTGAAAGGTATGGCTATAAAAACCATAGGAAAGCATTGTAAAGGCTGTGGAGTTTGTGTCACTTTCTGTCCTAAGCAAGTGCTGGGATTAGATGCTCTAGGCAAGATTACGATTGTAGATGAAACCAAATGTATTACCTGTAAACAATGTGAAATGCGTTGTCCTGATTATGCGATATTTGTAGAGAAGAAATAAAGGAGTGATTTATAAGTGGCAAAGGTACTGCTCTTGCAAGGAAATCAAGCTTGTGCTGAAGGTGCGATCGCTGCGGGTGTTACGTTTTTCGCAGGTTATCCGATTACACCATCAACGGAAATTGCTGAGATAATGGCAAAACGTCTGCCAGAAGTTGGCGGCAAATTTATTCAAATGGAAGATGAGATTGCAGGAATTGGAGCGATTGTTGGTGCTTCTCTGACCGGTAAAAAAGTGTTGACTGCTACAAGTGGTCCTGGTTTTTCTTTAAAACAAGAATTCATTGGATATGCAACGATTGCAGAAGTTCCGATTGTAATTGCCAACGTACAGCGGGTAGGTCCGAGTACAGGACAGCCGACAGCCCCTGCTCAAGGAGATATGATGCAGGCAAGATGGGGAACCCACGGTGATCATCCCGTTATTGCTCTGACTCCGGCAAGTGTGCCAGAGTGCTTTACTCTGACCATTAAGGCTTATGAACTATCAGAAAAATATCGCATGCCTGTTCTATTGATGCTAGATGAGATCATTGGACATATGCGTGAAAAAATAGAGATTCCTGAATATGATACCATTGAAAAACCTGTCCGCAAAGGTCCACGGGTAGGACCTAGTGAGTTTAAAGCTTATGAGCCGGATAGTGATGGTGTGCCTCCTATGGCTGATTTCGGTACAGGCTATCGCTATCATGTAACGGGCTTAGTACATGATGAAACAGGTTTCCCGAATGGGTCCCCTGCAGCCACTGAAAAACTCCTGAAAAGGCTGCATGAAAAGGTAGAACGTGATATTGATAATATCACTATGTATGAAGAATATAAACTGGATGATGCTGAAATTGCGATTGTGACCTATGGGGGAACTGCGCGTTCTGCATATGCAGCGATTGATATGGCTCGTGAAGAAGGTATTAAGGTAGGAATGTTCCGCCTGATTTCCGTATGGCCTTTCCCTGAAAAAGAGATTGCCCAATTGGCTCAGAAAGTGAAAGTAATTGTTGTTCCTGAGCTTAACTACGGTCAAATGGTGGGTGAAGTCAAAAAAGCTGCGGAAGGCAAAGTGCCAGTAAAACCAATGTCCAAATATGACTCTGAGCCAATTTCACCAAAAGAATTATTAGCATTTGTGAAAAATCTTTAATTTAGGGAGGTACAATAGATTGGAAAAATTAATTGAAAAATACTATCGCCCTCGCTTGCCGCATATTTGGTGTCCAGGCTGTGGCAATGGTATTGTTACCAGTTCTATTATAAAAGCGATTGATAAACTAGGACTTGATCAGGATAAAACCGTAATTGTATCCGGTATCGGCTGTTCCTCAAGAGCATCAGGTTATCTGAATTTTGATACGGTTCATTCGCTGCATGGTCGTGCGTTGCCTGTAGCTACGGGTATTAAACTGGCTGATCCTGAACTAAATGTGATTGTTATTACTGGCGATGGCGACGGTACTGCCATAGGCGGAAATCATTTCATCCACACTGCTCGCCGTAACATTAATTTAACGGTTATTCTATTTAATAACAACATTTATGGCATGACAGGCGGTCAATATTCACCACTGACGCCAACGGATAGTAAAGCAACAACTGCGCCTTATGGCACCTTAGAACGTGCGTTTGACATTGCAGAATTGGCAAAAGCTGCTGGCGCTACCTATGTAGCCCGGGGGACGGCTTTTCATGCCAATATGCTGGTGGACGTGATCGCCAAGGGTATTAGTCATGATGGATTTTCTTTGATTGAGGCCGTGACCCAATGTCCGATCTATTTCGGTCGTCAAAACAAGAAAGGCGATGCATCTGCGATGCTTAAAACCCAGCGTGATAATGCGGTTACTGTAGAAGCAGCTAAAAAATTAAGTCCGGAACAACTGGAAGGAAAATTTAAAATCGGTGTGCTGCATCAAAGTGAGGCACCGGAATATACAAAACAATACCAAGGAATTATTGATAGAGCACAGAAAGGAGCTAAATAATATGATTGAAATGCGTTTATCTGGCTCTGGCGGACAGGGATTAATTTTGGCAGGCATTATTTTAGCAGAAGCAGCCTTGCTTGATGGCAAGATGGCTATTCAGTCTCAGTCTTATGGACCAGAGGCAAGAGGCGGTGCCAGCAAATCAGAAGTTATTATTTCGGAAAAAGCAATACACTATCCAAAAGTAACCAACCCTAATCTTGTTTTGGCAATGACCCAGGAAGCGGTGGATAAGTACTCAAAGGATTTACCCGCTGATGGCATATTGATGATTGATACAACCTTTGTTAAAAAAGTGCCGGATCATCTGAAAAATGTATATCATCTTCCTATTACGGAAAAGGTGACAGCAGAATTAGGTAAAGCATTATTTGCGAATATTGTTGCTTTAGGGGCGATTGTAGCCACAACAAAAGCAGTGAGTGTTGAATCCATTACAACTGCGATTCTTCACAGAGTCCCAAAGGGAACAGAAGATATTAATAAACGTGCTCTTGAACTTGGCATAGCATTAGCTGCTAAATAAATAGCGTTTGAATCGATTTCGATTCGTTAGATTAGTTTTGTAATAAAAGGAAGTAGACGTTTTAGGAACGTTGAACCACAGAGGGCACAGAGGACACGGAGAGGATACAGAGGGGGATTTTTTACCTTATCTATCGTTTCTCTGTGTTCTCTGTGCCTCTGTGGTTCTCTTTTTATTTTTACTATGTGTTTAACTGAATATTTTTACAAATCCTGTATGGCTTGACATGCCGTAAAAAAAAGAATAAAATAAATTTAATTCCCAGCAATTCACTATGAATACTAGGGATTAAACCCTGAAAATAGTTAAAAATAATACATGATGGATAGAAATAATGAGGTGAAATAATGGCAGAAAAACTCTTGGCAATTCATGGGTTACACGCAGCCGTTGAAGGCAAAGAAATCTTAAAAGGCTTGAACATTGACATCAATAAGGGCGAAGTTCATGTTATTATGGGGCCTAATGGCTCCGGCAAATCGACGTTAGTGAATTTGATTATGGGCCATCCAAAATATGAAATAACTGCTGGTTCCATTGCTTTTGAGGGGGAAGACATTACAGCTTTAAAAACCTTTGAAAGAGCTAGAAAAGGAATTTTTCTATCTTTCCAAAATCCTGAAGAAATACCTGGGATAACCGTAGAAAATTTATTGCGGACAGCGAAAAATGCCATAACTGGTGAAACTATAAAAATTATGGCTTTTAAGAAAGAGCTGAAACAAGCTATGGAGACCTTAAAAATAGATAATACATATGCAGCACGACATGTAAACGTCGGCTTTTCAGGCGGAGAAAAGAAAAGAAATGAAATATTACAAATGATGATGCTCAATCCTCAATTGGCTATGCTGGATGAAACGGATTCGGGCCTGGATATTGACGCTGTTCGTATTGTTTCCTCAGGGGTAAAACACTTTAAAAATGATCAGAATGCAATTTTAATTATTACACATAATACCAAGATTCTTGAGCAATTAGACGTAGATTATGTACATATTTTGATGAATGGAAAAATTATACAGACAGGTGATGCTTCTTTGATATCCCAAATCAATGAAAATGGTTTTTTACATCTGGGAGGAGACGCTCTGGATTCAGGTGAGGTGAATGCGCTTCATGGATAAGAAAAAGACTGTTGTTGAGGATATTGATCGAGGTCTTTATGATATTAAAAATAAAGATCGCTATCGTTATAAAGCTTCAAAAGGATTAACTCCTCAAATTGTGATGGATATTTCCAAAGAAAAGAATGATCCGGAATGGATGCGAGAGTTTCGCCTTCGTTCTTTAGACATTTATAATAAAATACCACTGCCGACATGGGGACCTTCCCTGCACGAACTGGATATGGACGATATTGTTACCTATGTCCGTCCAGATACAGAAATGAAGGAAAAGTGGCAAGAAGTTCCTGATGATATTAAAGATACATTTGAACGTCTGGGAATTCCCCAGGCTGAACGAGAATCATTAGCTGGTGTAGGAGCTCAGTACGATTCTGAAGTAGTGTATCACAGTGTCAAAGAAGAGCTGGTTAAGCAAGGTGTAGTCTATACGGACATGGAAAGTGCCCTAAGAGAGTATGAGCCTATGATTAAGGAATATTTCATGAAGCTTGTTACACCAAATGATCACAAATTTGTAGCCCTGCACGGAGCTGTTTGGTCGGGTGGTTCCTTTGTCTACGTTCCGCCTGGTGTTCAGGTGGAAATACCGCTGCAGTCTTATTTTCGTTTAAATTCCCCAGGGGCAGGACAGTTTGAGCATACATTAATTATTGTGGATAAAGGGGCGAAGCTTCATTTTATTGAAGGCTGTTCGGCTCCTAAATATAATGTTACGAATCTGCATGCAGGATGTGTCGAGTTATACATAAAAGAAGATGCTAGTCTGCGCTACTCTACCATCGAAAACTGGTCGAGAAATATGCTGAATTTAAATACCAAGCGAGCCCTGGTTGAAAAAAATGGCAGCATTGAATGGGTTTCTGGTTCTTTTGGCTCTAAGATTTCCATGCTGTATCCACGTAGTATTCTCAAGGGAGAAGGAGCACGAGCGGAATTTAACGGTGTCACTTTTGCGGCTGGCGGGCAGGTGCTGGATACAGGGGCGGCTGTGATTCATGCGGCACCGTATACCTCTTCCAATATTAATTCCCGGTCTATTTCTAAAGGCGGAGGAGTTGCTGTTTATCGTGGCGCGGTAAAAGTAGCGGCCAATGCCCACCATTGTAAATCCTTGGTAAGCTGCGAATCCTTAATGCTGGACGATCTTTCTCGTTCTGATACCCTGCCAGTCATTGATATTCAAAATGATGAGGTAGATATCGGGCACGAAGCAAAAATTGGCAGAATCAGCGAGGAGGCTATCTTTTATCTCATGAGTCGGGGTATTAGTGAGCAAGAAGCTAAAGCTATGATTGTAAGAGGGTTTGCAGAACCGATTGCCAAGGAGCTTCCCTTGGAATATGCTGTGGAAATGAATAATTTAATTAATATCGAACTGGAAGGCACCATTGGATAGGGGATGATGATATGGAAAAACTACAAAAGAATTTAAGTTCGATTCCAGTAAAAACCTGGAATTGGCTAGGTGTTAATACTGCTGTCCTTGAAGCTGATATTCCTGCTATAATGGATTACTCCAAGCAGCCTGTAACGAAAGGCTCAGAAAAGGGCGTAACCATTACAGATATCGGCTTGCATAGAGATACCATTAAATTTATGGAAAAGAAAATGGATGCGGGCGCAAGTGAGGAAATGAGAGACTTTGTTAAGAAGAACCACAACAGCGGTTATTTCATTGAAATAAAAGAAGGGGAGAAAATAGAAACTCCTATTATCCTTCAATATGACTTAGATGAGAAAAATCCAACCCTAGTCGATGACCACTTTATCCTTGCTCATGAAAACAGCGAGGCAACCATTATCATCAACTATACATCGTCCTGTATTCAAAACGGTTTCCACAGTGGTGTGACTAAAGTCTTTGCTCAAAAAGGAGCCGTTGTTCATTTAATTAAAGTGCAAATGCTGGCTGACCAAGATACTCATGTCGATGCCATTAGTGCGATCACTGATGAAAAAGGGCAGATTGATTTTACCTTGATAGAACTAGGTGCCCTACAAACTATTACAGGCTGTAGAACACAATTGGCGGGGAAAAACAGCACTGGAACGATTCATTCTCTCTATTTTGGTGATAAGAATCGTAAAATTGATATTAATTATGTACAGACCCATCAGGCTCGTGAATCTTTGAGCAGCATAGAAGCACGAGGCGTACTCTTAGATCATAGTCAAAAAGTCTTTAAAGGCACATTAGATTTTATTAAGGGATCCAGCGGCTCTAAGGGCAAGGAAGAGGAATATACGGTTTTATTAAGCCCAACTGTACGAAATCGCTCGACACCACTGATGCTGTGCGGAGAAGATGCGGTTGAAGGACAGCATGCTGTCAGCACAGGAAAAATGGATGAAAATAAACTCTTTTATCTAATGAGCAGAGGGCTTAGTGATGTAGAAGCAAAAAAATTAATTATCGAGGCTGACTTTCAGCCTATTCTGGAAAAAATACCAGTGATCGAATTGAGAGATGCAATCTCTACGTATTTAAGGAGGCGGCTACATCATGTCTAATCATTATGTCAATGATTTTCCTATCCTGCAAAAAACGATGAATGGAAAACGGCTGGTTTACCTTGATAATGGGGCTACCACTCAAAAACCTCTTTCGGTCATCAATGCTGTTCAAGAATATTATGCAGCCTTTAATGCCAATCCCCATCGGGGTGCTTACGAGTTAAGTGTTAAGGCTACTCAAATTTATGAAGATGCTCGAGAGAAGGTTAGAAAATTCTTGGGGGCAGAAAAAACAAGTGAAATTATTTTCACTAAGAATGCCACTGAGTCTTTAAATTTATTGGCTTATAGCTATGGCATGACTTTCATTAATCCCGGTGATGAAATTGTTATTTCCATTGCGGAGCATCACAGCAATATTGTGCCTTGGCAACAAGTAGCCAAAGCAAAGGGAGCTACCTTACAATATTTGTATGTAAATGAAGCAGGCATTCTAACAGATGAGGAAATCGAAAAGAAAATTAGCAGCAAAACCAAAATCGTAGCGGTTACCCAGGTATCAAACGTGCTTGGTATTATCAACCCCATTGAAAAGATTGTGCATAAGGCGCATAGTGTGGGGGCTGTTGTGATTGTTGATGATGCACAAAGTGTTCCTCATTTTTCCGTGGATGTAAGGGCATTGGACGTTGATTTCTTAGTCTTCTCGGGACATAAGATGCTGGCTCCTATGGGGGTTGGTGTGCTATACGGCAAAGAGCATTTGCTGGATAAAATGCCGCCTTTCTTAAGCGGCGGCGATATGATTGAGTATGTATGGGAGCAGGATACTTCTTTTGCACCACTGCCAGCTAAATTTGAAGCGGGAACTCAAAATGTGGGAGGAGTCTTAGGACTTTCAGCAGCCATAGACTACATTGAGAAGGTTGGTTTTTCCAATATAGAACAGATTGAAGAAGAATTAATTCATTATGCGATACCGAAGCTTTGGCAGCTACCTTTTATTACTCTTTATGGATGTGATGATCTTTCGAAAAAGACCGGGGTAATATCTTTTAATGTAAAAGATATTCATCCTCATGATGTATCATCCATTTTGGATGCCGATGGAGTTGCTATACGAGCTGGTCATCATTGTGCCCATCCCTTGATGCAATATCTTGGAGTGAATGCAACATGTCGTGCTAGTTTTTATTTTTATAATACACGTGAAGATGTAGATGCATTAATAAATGCCTTAGGACGTGTCAGGGGAGTGCTTGGCTATGAATCTTAGTGAGATTTATACGGAAATTATTGCAGAGCATAATAAATCAAAGCGAAATAAAAAGCAGCTGGAAAATCCTACGGTGATCCTAAAGGGCAGAAATCCAAGCTGCGGCGACGAAATAGAACTCGCATTAAAGGTAGAGAAGAATATCATCCAAGACGCATCGTTTACAGGGGTTGGCTGCGCGATTTCCCAAGCTTCTACATCAATGATGATTGACCTGATTCGCGGGCAGACCATCGAAAAAGCACAGTTGCTGATTGATACCTTTCTAGGCATGATTAAACGGGAAATCACGGAAGAGGATCAATTGGAAATATTAGATGAGGCAGTTGCCTTACAGAATATTTCCAACATGCCTGCCAGAGTGAAGTGTGCCGTTTTATCATGGCATACACTGGAAAGCGCGATTACAACGGAAGAAGGAAAAACAAGTGAAAGCAGTCAATCATCCCATTAAGTGACTGCAAGTTATAGGAAGAAGACTCATTATCGGATGAGTCTTCTTTTTTCTTCGTCCGCCCAGCTTTTTTCTTATTCTTTTCCTAGCGGATGGCTGGTGAAATTGGTTGTATAAAAGACAGAAGGGTGTGTTAAGCTAAGCTAACAAGGGGGATATGATGAACAAACAGAAACTTTTACTGCTCTGTGGTTTGCTTAGCATCATTTTTTTAGTAACGTCTTGTACTCCTGCGAAAAAACCAGAAACCCGGATAGTTCCTGAGATCGGGGAGGAGATAACTCCAACTGATAATGATAAATATAAGAGGGGGCATAATATTCCTGGAAAGTTATATTGGGCCGGCAGTGCACATGATAAAAAGATTGCCTTAACCTTTGATGACGGACCAGAGAATAACTGGACGCCTAAGATTCTGGCAATCTTGAAAAAAAAAGGCATAAAGGCAACTTTCTTTGTGATCGGCAGACAAGCTCAGGTATATCCGGATATGTTAAAGAAAATTGATGAAGAAGGACATATTATTGGTAATCATACCTTTGATCATGCTGACCTAACAAAGCTGGATGCCCCAAGCGTAACAAAAGAAATCGCAGAAGGCGCCCTTGTAATCAGTCGCATCATTGGGAAAACACCTACACTAGTAAGGCCGCCCTTTGGTTTTCATAACGAAATAGCAGATACTGCAATTTATTCCAGGAATAATAAGATTATTTTGTGGTCCTTGGATACGGACGACTGGCAGGGACCAGATGCTGCAACGGTTAAGGAGCGGGTAGTACCTAAAATGAAAAATGGCTATATTATTTTACAGCATAATGGGGTCAATCCTCATTTAGGCGGCAGCGTAGAAGCCTTGCCAATTATGATTGAAGAATTAAAAAAACAAGGATATGCATTTGTTACCATTCCAGAATTATTAGAACTTCAGCCTTATGAAAAATAAGATGCAGCAGAATGCTTTTAAGGTAAGGGCGTTCTGCTTTTAATTTAATAAATTCGGGACTGCCTCAAAATTCAAACGAATGAGGGGCAGCCTCGTTTTTTTTAGTATTATTGATGATATATTTAAGAGCAAATAAGTATTCGTTCATTCAAATTATCACGCTTTTACAAACATTTCGGTCCGCATATAAGCATTTCAGACGGCTATTTTGGTGTTTGAGTTCAATTATCTAGTTACATTGAGGCGTAAATAGTATGATATAAAATAATGTTGGAGGTGAAGAATATGGCTATAAAAACCATAGAGAAGTACGGTAAAGGCTGTGGCTTGCGTATCTTTAGCGTTAGTAAATCATAAGGAGGATGTAGAATGGCAGCACCAACTAAGTTAGAAATTCAATCAGTAGAACAATCATTTCTAAAACGTTTTGGTTTCATAATAGGTGTATTAGTATTACTTGGCATTGTTCTTATACCTACCCCCGAAGGATTACCAGTAGCAGGCCATAGGATGCTTGCTATTCTAGTCTTCTCAGTTATTATTTGGATGACAGACACGATATCCTATCCGGCTAGTGCTGCTGTTATCATGGCGTTGATGGCTTTCCTGGTTGGGATATCTCCTAATGAGGCTGATCCAAAAACAATAATAGGGACGGCTCAAGGCTTAAGGATGGCATTAGACGGTTTTAGTAATACGGCACTCGCATTAGTGGGGGGAGCTCTTTTTATTGCAGCTGCTATGATGCAGACGGGGCTAGACAAAAGAATTGCCTTATTTGTTTTATCAAAAATCGGCGCTAAAACCAATAGAGTACTAATTGGTGTAATATTGGTAGGGTTTATTCTTAGCTTCTTTGTGCCAAGTACTACTGCACGCGTGTCTTGTATGGTTCCTATTGTTATGGGGATTATAGGGGCATTTGGTGTAGAACATAAGAGTAAGTTTGCGGGGATGATGATGATTGCCGTAGCGCAAGCGGATAGCATTTGGAATGTAGGGATTAAGACGGCAGCTGCTCAAAATATGATTGCATTAGGCTTTATTGAGAAGCAGCTTGGTATTTATATTAGCTGGCTGGATTGGTTTATTGCTGCTGTTCCTTTTTCCATTTTTATGTCCGTGGCTTTGTATTACGTGTTGATGAAAATGATGCCTCCTGAAACAGATGAAATTGCAGGTGGAAAAGAAGCGGTTGCTAAAGCTTTGACTGAACTTGGACCTATGAAATCAAATGAAAAGAAGTTAATGATACTATCGGTAATACTTCTTGGCTTATGGGCAACAGAGAAGATTCTGCATCCTTTCGACACTTCTTCCACGACCATTGCTGCCATTGCAATTATGCTATTGCCTGGTATTGGTATTATGACCTGGAAGGAAGCTCAGTCTAAAATACCTTGGGGAACATTGCTCTTATTCGGGGTTGGTATTAGTCTTGGTTCGGCACTTCTGTCGACCAAAGCTGCTACATGGCTTGCAAAGATTATTGTTACCATTTTTGGCTTGCAGACGATGCCAATATTAATGATTCTGGCAGTTTTGTCAGCATTTCTTATTATTATTCACCTTGGATTTGCCAGTGCTACGGCGCTGGCGGCAGCTATGATACCCATTATTATATCCATACTGCAGGGTGTGAAGACTCCGGGCGTTAATATAGTAGGAATGACGATGATCTTACAGTATGTTGTGAGTTTTGGTTTTATTTTACCTGTTAATGCGCCGCAGAATATGGTGGCCTATGGTACTGAAACCTTTGAAGTAAAGGATTTTATCAAAACAGGTATTCCATTAACCGTTATCGCCTATTTTTTGATCATGATATTAGGGGCTACGTATTGGAAGTGGCTGGGATTAGTTTAAAATAAAAGGGGCTGTCGCACTAAA
>DJJR01000065.1 GCA_002434245.1 Pelosinus fermentans | reverse complement strand
TGGCTAATCAACATTCATGAAAGAAAAATAAAGAAATATTCGTAGTTTACTAATTATTTTAGTATAATACTCATTCATGCAGGGATTTAATGTATTTTCACGGTAATTATACCATTAAAGGTAATAATCTTTTAGGAGTGTGATTATTTTGAAGTTCAAAGTATCCATGATTGTATTTTTTCTTCTACTTAGCATATCAATACCAGTACTTGCATCTTCTAAAATCGATCAATATATGTCAAATGCTAGATTTTCTTCTGCTGTACCGGTAGAAAACGTATTGGATAACGGTGTTAGCATTAAGTTTGTTACATTAATGACTGGATATTTAGTTGAAGATTGGGGTAAAGAATATTACACTTCAAAACAAGGGCTAATAAGAGTACCTTACACTGCAACAGTTGAAGGGGTTCGTATATCGGTTAATAACCCAACAACTAAAGTAGCTGTTATGAAATGGAGCGAATCGAATTTAACAATAGATTCTTTCTCAGGCATTCCCTTTTTGAATGGTATGAAATATAAGGATGCAGGAAATCCAGCATTCACACCAAATACAATTATAATGCCTGGACAGACTGTAGAAATAAACCTTTTTATTTCAAATATCACATATGCTGCGAGCATGTCTACAATGAAACATGAGTGGCAAGTAATCGGAGTTCCAATACGTAAAGATGGAACAACAAAAGCAACAATAACATTCAATTTAATTTTAGGTAACGATCCACAGTATTATAGCTTATCAACACCTCCAGTGATTATTCCATAACAAATAGACAAACCTTTCATGTAAAAAATATAATAACAGGACAGAAACCGCTTACAAATGTAAGCGGTTTCTATATTTATAAATGGCAATACATACAGTTTATTTAACTTGTTTTATTATTATAGCAGTAACTCCACGCTACTCCGCGCATTTCATAGCCAGACCGGTATTACTCCGAAGGGGTACCGCGACCGTACTTCTTTCGCGAAAACGTAAGAAATCGAAGGATAGTATCTGGCACGGTGTCACCTTCCGAATATTAAGTAGGTTTCTTACCGTATTTCATCCGCATTAATTCTTTAAACTCTTCAATGCGTTCTATAGCCTCAGGAGGTAAGTCAGACATAAGATCGTCAGCTTGGTGTGTTGCATTTGTCTCAATAGGTCTCTTAATATCTGTTTTACCAACAAGCCAATCAACAGATACATTCCATACAATTGCTATTTGACGTAGCATATCAGGATTTGGAGAGCCATTTCCTGAGAGCCACCCAGTAAACTGACTTCTAGAGGCACCACATTTTTTAGCAAATTCTTCTTGAGTAATCTTAGGATTGCGATCTTTTTCAAGTTCAAATAAATCGGCAAGACGATCTTTAAAAAAATTATTTTTAGCTATCAAAAAACGCCCTCCTTTGTTAATTTTATGTTTATATAATAACGGAATTTGTTTAGAAAATAGAATATTGTTTGAAAAATAGTTGATTGTCTATAAAATAAACATTATAATGTGTTTATAAAATAGATAAGGAGGTGATGAGGTGGCCAAAAGAATTGGACTTATCCTTGCTCGTGAAAAATTAGGTTATTCTAAAAAAACTGTTGCGAAAGAAGCTGGGATTGATAGGCAAAGATATGGACGAATAGAAAGTGGGGAAGCAGATAGAGTAGATGTTAATGAAGCATATAAGATTGCTAATTCTTTAGGGTGTGAACACCCTAAAGAAATCTTTTTAGATAATGATGTCTATAAAATAAACAAAATATAATTTAAGGATATGATCACTATCTACTATTAAGTAGACAATTAGCAGAAAAAACGGGGATTGATGCTCGTGTTATTCGCGATATGTGTGAGAAGAAAATAATCCCGAGTGAAATGTGCAACGGTGGCTATCGTATTTTAGATCGAGCAGAGTCCTGATAGTAAAGCGGTTTATTATCTTTATTCTTATTTATATTATAAGCTGATCGAGAATTGTTCAACCACAATCGCCTCCATGCGCTACATCATTGAACACTATGATCAGTCCATCACCGTAACACAGCTGGCAGAACTTGAGAATTACAATGTCACATATTTTAACGACTGGTTTAAACAGCAGACAGGCTTTCCACCCAGCCTTTATCTGCGCAATGTGCGCATCAGCAAAGCCAAGGAACTTCTAGTGACCACTGGCCTCAGCATCATGGAGATTGCCGTCATGGTAGGATATAGCAGTAACTCCACGCTGACCCGTGCATTCCATAGCCAGACGGGTATTAACCAAAGGAGTACTGTAACCGTGCTTCCTTAGCAAAAACGGGATAGTGCTCCACATGGGCAGGGAGATTCCACCCTTTCTTTTGATTGAATGAGAAAAGGGGCTGTTTATATTGGACTGAAAAGTTCAATATGATCAGCCCCCAATTTTGTACCATAAAGAGAACCAGCAATCTTCTTCGAAATATTTTTTTGAATTGCTTTACGCTCCACTAAATTTAAGCTTTCCAGAGTTTTTCGAAAAGAAAAATACCCCCTGACTATTTTTCCTTTTTTGTCTCGTAACAAAAAGCTTCTAAGAAGCATAAGCTATAATAAATAAAACAGTCATGCAGAAAGGAGGAAATATTTATGGGATTTGGTGGTTGGGGTGGCGGACGTGGAGGTTCTAGCTTTATCATTATAATCATTATTCTTCTTCTATTTTTCTGCTGCTGTGACGATGATTGTAGTTCTACTTGCTAAAAACCTAAACCTGCCCGTCGCTTAGTCAGTATTCCTTAAAAGGCGCCTTACTCTTATTGAGTGAGGCGCCTTTATTATTTTATACTATACAAATTAGTTCAAGTAACATATGTATTCTGTTTATGCTGCTGCCAAAAAAACTGGTGTTCTAATAACTGAATAGTTTCTAAAAACACAGTAAACACTCTTACTAGGAGGTGCGAGTATGTCTGAAAAGAAATCATCAGAGGATGCTATTACTAAAGCTGAAGAAAGGAATGTCTTCCCTAACATTACCACTGCCTATGCCGCATTGAATGCAAAAATCAGTATTAATTCTGATGCCAGTAGGACCATAGTAGAAAATAATAAAAAAGCGCCCTAGTGGCGCTTTTCTCTCATTATAGTTCAACATTGAGAGAGGTAGCCGTACAAGCTTCTAACCAAGAGGCGGCTATCCTACAATTCGCAGAGCGTCAAGGCAAGATTATTTATTGGAATGGCTGTTGGTCAGTGAGATTTGGCTTCCTAACGAGTTTGACCTGGTGTGTGGTTTTTATTATTTTATTAGAGCTATACCACTATTCTTTTCAGGTTTTTTTCAGAATCGAATTGTAAACTAGCTGTATAGATAAATTTACAAAAACTTAAAAACATTAACTATGCACTCATGATATGTTTAGTTTAAACGAAATCTTTTAAGGGAGGATTACTGTGATGTTCTTTACTGATTTATTTAAAATCCACCGTACCGATGATCGCACTCCTATACCAATCCTTCTGTTAATGGTGCTCTTATTTGCATTATTTACATTTAAAATGTTTGATGGTTAAGCGGCTCTTTACCTTATCCCCGGACTTCGGTCTGGTTTTTTTTTGTGAGTGAAGATAATTTACTGCATTATTAGATTATGGCTCTTATATCGTATATGTTCAGACAAGATATTCGAACCTCTTCCAACCGCTCCAGTAAAAGCCTCGGCAGCGGAAGAACCAAAAAGCAGAAAAGCTCATGAAGCGGGGCGTGGTAAGTAAAGTTTAAAGTTGAGAGGTAGTCAATAGAAAAAGGCCAGTCACTTGGCTGACCTCTTAGAAAAATCACTTTACAGAATTATGTTCGAATACGTAGGACTCCGTAGTGCTTTTAGGACTGGTTTTATGAGACACTTCTTTTTCAACGTCTCCATTTTCCAGGTCTTTTTCCAGACCTTTTTCAGTAGGCATTCTATAACGCGTATAGGAGCCATCTATTACCGTTTTTTCATCCATATAATCACCTCCTAATACTAGTTTTCCCCTAGTTTTTTATTACATGTAAAGTATGTTAGCACAAAAGAAAAAAGCCCTCTGTAAGAGAGCTAAGAGAAAAGAATATGGAGAGATTTAGCGACTAGGGAAGTCGCTAAGCATAGTATGCCCCATAAGTAGGAATTATATACATTAGAGCGTAAAGGCGGGATGAATTATTTCGATAACTTATCTAATTGTAACCCTTTATGAAATTGATAGAATATCCAAAATAAGATCCAATCGGATAGATAAGAATGCCAAAATGTCCAACCATGATAATGGGTCATATGTCCAGTTTTCACATGGCTATATTCTATCGTAATCGCAAAAGCAGTCCAAGCAAACCAGTAAAAGAACAAATTTGAGAACAAGCGCTTTTTGGGAAGCCATTGAATAAAAAGATAAATAACAACAACATAAACATCAAAATCGTCCATGAGATTTCTTATGATTTTGGGTTCACTACCGTAATACTCCCAATAAGGTATATACCAATCAGTAAATTGGTCAGTAATCAAACCTAAAAACGAACCAAAAATACAAACAGGGAGCATTTCTTTCCATCTTGTTTTGTCTGCAAAAAGTAGCCAACAAGTCCATGCGATAAGAAAGCGGGCGTAAAAAAAATCCATAGAAATTACTCCTAAGATAGTTTCATATATATATTATTTGGACTAATTTTTAATTATGCTAAATAAACGAGGGGACGGGATAACATGATTAACCTACAAAAGATTTCGATGATATAAGCGAGCTTTAACCATAGAGGCAATAAAAACTGAACTAACCCATAGCAGTTGATAAAAATTATGGTGTGGTACTGACAGATATGCTGCCAGCATTATCTGTAATAAATATATCTAAAACATCCTTAAGGTCATCTGGTAAACCTATGTTATGGCGTATACCGACATCGTTCAGGGCAGTTTGAAGTGCCGCTCGAAAAGCAGGAGTTAATATTATAGATGGGTCAGGAGAAATTATTGCACTAAGGTTTCTATATAGAAAAACCTCTATCGCATCGACAACGTCAGGACCTATATCTATTATTGATTGCTGTAATAAGTCATTTTCCATAAACGCACCTCTAATTAACGTATAATACCTAACATATGATGATCGAGCAGCTGCGGTGAATATGCAGTGGAACGGTGGTATAGAGAATTAAGGGTATCTATCCCATGTATGGGCATATAGTAATTAAATCCAAGCAATAAAAAAGCAGTAAAAGTAGAAGCATTCCGGTATTTTGCTGGAAGGTTTTGTAGATTTATTGCCATCTGCGTACCGACTCACTTAGGCGGTACGACTAAGATGATTCATCATCATGAATGATGACCGTAATCATGAATGGTGATTTTTAATAATGATATACACATGTTACCTGAGTTTTGCAGCAAAAT